>JANPGB010000111.1:0-3565 GCA_031423695.1 Verrucomicrobiota bacterium | reverse complement strand
CGCGAATCCGACCGCGAACTCAAACGCGCCACGATGAAGTGGACCAAGGGGAAATGAGCATGCGCGCGGGGCTGGTATTTGCAGGTGCGCTCCTGGCTGCGAGATTCTCCGCCCCCGCCACTGAAGCGCCCGGCCAAACTCCAACACGCCCGCCAGCCTGGGCGGTTAAAGTGGACCGGCCTGGACTTCCCAACTGCTTTCAGCTCACCACCAATTTTTATCGCGGCGCGCAGCCCTCAGCCCGGGGCATGGCGGAATTGAAAGCGCTGGGAGTGAAGTCGGTGGTGAATCTTCGGACCTTTCACTCGGACGCGGAAAAGATCTCCGGCACCGGCCTGCAGCGGGCGCGCGTCAAAATGGAACCTTGGGAGGCAAATGACGACGACGTGGTGCACTTTCTAAAAATCGTCGCGGACGCCAAAAATCTCCCGGTCTTTGTCCATTGCCAACGCGGAGCCGATCGCACAGGGACGATGTGCGCGCTGTATCGCATTGTCTTTTGTGATTGGACCAAGGGCGCCGCCATTGAGGAAATGAAGGGTGGCGGTTTTGGCTTCAACCCCGCGTGGCAAAATCTGGTGAGCTACATCGAGCAGGCTGATATCAAAAAACTCAAGCGACGCGCCGGCCTGACCGGCAAACCCGCCCAATAAAAAAAGCGAGGTGCAAGCACCTCGCTTCGATTCACGGTGGAAAAATGAATTACGCTTTCTTGGCGGCAACCTTGGCGGCCGCGGGTTTGACAGCCACAGGCTTGGCGGCAGCGTCTTTTTTCCAGGTGCGCTTCGGCGCCTTGGTGACCAGGCCCTTCTTGAGCGCCGTGGTGGAGACGCGGATGTAGCGGACTTCGCCACTGGGCAGGACCGCTTTCACGCGCTGCAAGTTGGGCAGAAAACGCCGCTTGGTGATCGCGGTGATGTGCATGCCGATGCCGCCGCTCTTTTTGGATTTACCACTGCGCCAGATGATGCTGCCCTTGACGGGGCCTTTGCCGGTGAGTTCACATTTAGCCATAACAATTTCAGTTAAAATTTAAGGAGCGTGGAAACTATCATTTGCCCGCCGTGTTGCAAGGACTAATTCCGGAATTTTCAGACAATATCCGGCTTGCGAGGATTATTTTGCCGCGCCATCCCATGCGAAAGTTTTCCCGCTGGCAATCGCCACCTTCCGGAAAACACCGCCGTAACGCAACACCACGCCCCCCCGTTCGACGAATGAATCTGCGCGGAAACGAGCTTGCCGCTTTTCCATTGCAGGCTCACTTCATATCCGCTGCGCGCGCGCAGCCCGGTGATTTTCCCATCCGGCCAGGCCGCGGGCAGCGTCGGCAGCAGGACGATTTCACCCGACTTCGATTGCAGCAGCATTTCGGCAATCGCGGCAGTCGCGCCGAAGTTCCCGTCAATCTGAAATGGCGGATGCGTGTCAAAGAGGTTCGGCAGCGTGCAGTTGGCCAGCAGCGAGCTGAACAGCTTGTGCGCGCGGTCACGCCCGCCGAGCCGCGCCCACATCGCCAGCCGGTAGGCCGTCGCCCAGCCGGTGCTTTTGTCGCCGCGAACATTCAAAGTTATTTCCCGCAAGCGCCAGCCCGGCCGTGGCGCCCTGACGCTTTTGACATTCCGGTGCCGTCTCAGTAGCCTGTCCGCATGGAACCACTGCACGCCCCGTGGCGAATCGAATACATTCTTGCGCCCAAGCCCGTGCTTGAGCAAAGCCTCTTCTCGACCATTGCTCAATCGAGTGACGACGAAGCCAACTACGTCGTGGCCCGCGACAAAACCTGCTACGCGCTGCTCAACAAATATCCCTACACCGGCGGCCATTTGATGGTGGTGCCCTACAAGCAGACCCACGATCTCAACGGCCTGACTGAGGAAGAAATGGCCGACCTGATGAAGCTCACCCGCCGCTGCCAGAACGCGCTCACGAAGGTGATGAAACCGGACGGCTTCAATCTCGGCGTCAACCTCGGCAAATGCGCCGGGGCCGGCATCGCCGAACATCTGCACCTTCACATCGTCCCGCGCTGGAACGGTGACACCAACTTCATGCCCGTCCTGGCTAGCACCACGGTCGTCCCCCAGGCGTTGAGCGAACTGGCGGCGAAACTACGGGCGGAACTTGCGAAATAATTTTCAGCCAACGAACGATATTCTCAAATACGATTGCGCTCAACTGTTCGCAGGAGTAAAAAGCAAGCAATGAAGATAATATTTTCCATACTCTGTGTCGCCCCTGTCACCGACTGCTCCTCAACTAATGTTGATGGCGACAAACCCGTGCGCTACGCCAAGAGCATTCCATCGTCTTCGATAAACAACCCAACTTTTGACGTGCTTGCCAAAAACAAACTTTGCCGGATAATTTAGACCATGAGCGCGACAGAAATCATCGAGCAGATCAAAAACTTGCCCGCAAAGGAAAGGGCGCAAGTCACGAAATTCGTCGTGGAGCAGGATGACTCCTGGATTCCTGATGAATTCAAAGAAGCAATGCGGGATGCCAAAGCCGGTCGTTTTGTGGACATGGAAACCGCCCTGTTCAAAACGCCGCCGCCCCATTTGCAATGAAGTATCGCTACGGTGCGGTCGAGCGATTTTGGACGAGCTTCTACCGTCTTTCTCCCGCGCAAAAGAAATCAGCGCGCAAGGCCTGGTTGATGTTCAAGGAAGATCCTTTCGACGCCAGACTGCGGACCCATATAATCCACCGCTTTATCCGCAGCCTACCGACACACGATTTATGCCGTGGAAATTGAAGGAGATTTGCGTTCACTGTTTTACCTGGACGGCGAAACCGTGGTTTCACTTATTATCGGCACACATGACGTTTACAAAGGATAATCGTGGCAACTGAAACCCTCCACTTCGACAACGCCCGCTTCGCGCAGCAGTTGTACAACGACGACCCGCGCAACCTGCAATCGCTCGAAACCCATCTCGGCGTCAAGGCCACCTCCCGGGAAGGCTGGATCAAGCTTGATGGCGAAGCCGCCGGCATTGAGCGCGCCAAGCATCTCTTCCTGATGCTGGAAAACTCCGTCAAGGCCGGCGCGCCCGTCCGCAACCGCGACTTCGCCCACGCCCTGAACATCATCCAGCACGAGGGCGCCGCCACGCTCAAGGAAATCATGACCGACCGCGTCACGACCTCCCAAAAAAAATCCGGCGTCACTGCGAAAACCGTCGGCCAGAAAAAATATCTCGACGCCATCCGCGCCCACGATGTCACCTTCGGCATCGGCCCGGCGGGCACGGGCAAGACTTATCTCGCCGTCGCCACCGCGCTCGCCGCGTTGCGCGAAGGCAAGGTTTCCCGGATCATCCTGACACGTCCCGCCGTCGAGGCCGGCGAGGCGCTTGGCTTTTTGCCGGGCGATCTTTACGAAAAAATTCTTCCCTATCTCCGCCCGCTGCATGACGCCTTGCAGGACATGCTGCCGATTGACGAGGTGCAAAAGCATACCGAACGGGGTGTCATCGAAATTGCACCGCTCGCCTACATGCGCGGTCGCACGTTGAACAATGCCTTCATCATTCTCGACGAGGCGCAGAACGCCACG
>JANPGB010000110.1:0-3062 GCA_031423695.1 Verrucomicrobiota bacterium | reverse complement strand
ACCACCGCCTCTAATCAGGTCGCCAACTCCGCCTCGCTCTACGTTGGCCTGCTGACTGCGAGTTCACCGATCACCCTCGATCCGAGTTGGGGCGAACATTTTATTTTTTGCGGAGCTCAGGCTGGCAACGCGCAGGTGGACTTGTGGGTTTTAGACGAGAATCAGTATGCTATCGCCGACACCAAGGCTTATTTGCGAATCACTGACATCAAACAAATGTATGAGCGCTGGACCGTTGGTGACCAAGGTTCACTAGCACCATGGGCGGATGCGCGTCGCGCTGTGGAGGATTTACCCGCAGGCGCTGGTGGCGGATTTCAGTATTCTTACAATCCCGGAAGCGACTCGGACACGCCTTACATTCTGCATGTTCATAACTAAAACATAAAGCGATAGGACAAAAACTGTTTCGGTGAAACAATGTTCAAGCGCCTTTACTGGCAGGGCTATGAGGGACGCTTCGGCACATTCCGTTGGCCAACACTTGCTGGGTTTCCCGCACTCTCTGGCGAAGGAGCGGATCTAAACCATTTCGACAGGAGCGAATACAACGCATGGCAATCAGGGACACCACTGCGCAAGCTGCTGGTCAAACTCGATTCAAAATATCCCGGTGAAGTCCGCGTTTCAGCTCACAGTATGGGCAACGTTGTCGCAGGCGAAGCCCTGCGGACTAATACGCCATTGGCAGCGGTGTACATTGCGATGCAGGCGGCAATGCCGTCAGGCGCTTACTGGCTTGCCGCACCTTTTCGGGCGATACCAACAATTTATTTTGATGGCACGACGGAACTGTATCGCTCCTATCCTGTTTTCACACCCTCACGCCCTTACTTCAATTTTGCAGCCGGGGCAGCCGACTATGTGAACTTTTACAATCAGAGCGATTGGGCGTTGAACTTGTGGCTTACCGATCAGAATTTCAAACCGGCAGACACACTTGATTACAGCTTTGAGATTTCGACAAATGCATTTTTCCAGTTTCAGGGAACGCCAAGCCAGAGAATATTGACGACTCCGGCCAATACATTTGAACTGTTTGCTTTCTGTGTCGAAGGGCAGTGCTGGGCTTTGGGCGCGCAAACGAATGTGGCGGGAGTGTTCACGACGGCGAGACAACTCGATCTTGATGCCACCTTCTCGTTCGGAAACGCTCACAAGGGACACAGTGCCCAATTTCGTTCGACGAATATGCGAAGTGCTGCCTTTTGGACAACGTTCGCGACTCGAATGGGAGTTAAATAACGCTGTTTGAACTCACGAAAATACTGGTTCACATCCCTCGCCGTTTTAATCCTGGCTTTGTTGGTCTATTATGGACTGCGGCACCGCCGTTACAGAGAAGAGAGCAACTTGCCAGAAGCGACCGTAGTATCTGAATTGACGCAGACGCCGGTCGGACAAAAATCTGTCAGAAATGAACCCGTGACATCGTCGTCCACCCCCCTCAATCCACCGCGCCCGCAGACAGCGCCACCACCGATGACTCGCGAGCAAAAACTGGAACTTGCACCCAATTACATGAATGTGCCGATCAGTTTCTACGGCCGGGTTGTGGATCAAGACAACAATCCTCTTTCGGGTGTGCGAGTGGTCGTTTCAGTGCGGCAATGGTTTCATCCAGCCGCATCGGTTGGGCTGGATTCGAGCTTCCCAAAGACGGAACTTACAACGGATGCGGGTGGTTATTTTCAGTTTGCCAACGGCAGCGGAGATGATTTGCGTATCGAGGCGCTTACGAAGGAAGGCTATGAAGCGGAGGCAAAAGCATTGCGTGGTTTTGGTTACAATACATCAGAGCGATTTAACCCAGACCCGAACCAGCCCGTTGTTTTCCGCATGTGGAAGGCAGGAACAAAGCAACCCCTGATTACAGGCGACAAATTTTTGCCCATCGTCCCTGATGGGCGAACATACACGCTGGACTTGCTCAAGGGCACCTTGGAGGAGGGCGAAAACGAAGGCGACTTGCGACTAACAATCAAACGCTCGCCTGATGCGGCGTGGGGGAAGAAATATGAATGGTCATTCGAGCTTGCTGGAATCAATGGCGGCTTAAAGGAGGAAGCTGATGCTTATGAATCCATGTATTTGGCTCCCAGTGAAGACTACGCGAAAAAAGTTACGATGGCCTTCCATCCGGGAGAGGAAGGCTGGACTTACGGGATTAGCAAACGCTTCTATGTGAAGACCCGGAACGGTAAACTTTATGGCAGAATGGATGTTGAAGTCCAAGCCTTTTACCTTAAAGACAAGCAAGGACGGTTTGGGATCAAGTATGCCATAAATCCTGCTGGAGAACGTTTACTGCGATGAGCCGTAAGCGCCGCGTTGCTTTGGCGATCAGCGTGGGCGTGAGCAGCCTGGTGTTTTGCGTTGTCTGGACCGGATTGGCGTATCTGTTCCTGCTGGCGATGTCATTCGGTGACGGCGCGGCGAGTTCCGGGCCGGAGGACGTGAAGGCGGCGGGGTTCCCGTCAATCTATCTTCTCCTGATCGCGTTCAGTTGTCTGCCTTTTGTGCGAGGTTGGCTTCTTGTCGCCGTCGGAGCGATTGCTCATGCGCTGCTGGCATGGGGCTTTTGGCTTCTCTTTCACAATGAGAGAATGAGTGGGCCGGTTATTTTGATTTTGGCGATCCCGTTTGCTGTCATTGCGGCAGGCTGGTTGGCATTGTGGCGTTCCCGCAATCGCAATGAAGTTCCGAATGTGGAGGACTCGAAATAACGCGCAGGATGTGTTTTGGCGGTTCCAACCCGGTTCTTTCATCAAAAGGGTGCGAAAGTGCCTGCTGCGCCTGAACTTTCAAATTCCAAATTTTAAATTCCAAACTAGACTGCCGACATGAGCTTGAACATGACCGGTCAGTTTCCCAGCCTCCGCCCCCGCCGTTTGCGCCAGTCGCCCGCGCTGCGGCGGCTGGTGGCGGAAACCCAGTTGAGCGTTTCGCAAATGGTTCTGCCGTTGTTCGTGCGCCAGGGCAAAAAACTTCGCCACCCGGTCGCCGCCATGCCCGGCGTGTTCCAAATGTCGCCCGATGAAATTTTGCGCGAGGCGGCGGCG
>JANPGB010000109.1:0-3540 GCA_031423695.1 Verrucomicrobiota bacterium | reverse complement strand
TTGCAGACGGCTTGGTTGTCGCCGCTGAACTGGAGCGCGAAGTTGGTGGCGGCAGGCATCCCGTCTGCCGTAGAGGGTGGCATCTTGCCGCTTGGAATGGCGCTCAAATGTTCAACGCGCTCCAAATTGTCCACGCCCGTTCCGCCGGGCTGGAAGCCCGGCTCCACGGCTGGCTGGATGCCTGCCGCTACGAGCACCGGCCCGTCTTCCAGCTTCGCGACGTTCGTGGAAAGGCTGTCGGGCGTGGTGTTGTTCGTGATCGTGTCGAATGCAAAATGCGCGATTGGTTTTGGCGCGGAGATGTTTCCGCCGGACTGGAGCCACGCTTGAAACGGTGCGTCTGATTCGCGACGGACGGTTTCGACTTGCTTTTCCACGGCAGCGATTTTGTTCGAGAGCGCGGCGGCCTCGGCGGATTTGCTTTCCGGCCAGAGCAGCAACGTGGGCGTGGGCGTGGCGTGCGTGAAGTGGGAGTAAAGCCCCGACTCGTCAATGCTGTTGAAGAACGCGGCGAGCGAATAATAATCGCGGTGCTTGATCGGATCGTATTTGTGGTCGTGACAGCGCGCGCAGCCGATGGTGAAGCCGAGCATTGCCGTGCCGACGGTGTTCACGCGGTCGGCGGTGTATTCGGCGCGGAACTCCTCGTCAATGCTCCCGCCCTCGTTCGTCTGGCGATGCAGGCGGTTGAAGGCGGTGGCGAGTTTTTGTTCGCGTGTCGCGCCGGGCAGCAGATCGCCCGCGAGCTGCCAGGTGAGAAACTGGTCGTACGGCAGATTGTCGTTGAATGATTTGATCACCCAGTCGCGCCACGGGGACAGGTCGCGCTCCGCGTCCGACTGATAGCCGTAGGTGTCGGCGAAGCGCGCGAGATCCAGCCAGTCCTGCGCCATGCGTTCGCCATAGGCGGGCGAACGCAAATATTGATCCACCGCCCGCTCGCAGGCGTCGGTCGTGGTGTCGGCCAGAAACGCGTCCAGCTCCGCCACTGTCGGCGGCAGGCCGGTGAGATCAAATGCCAGCCGGCGCAACAAGACTTCGCGCGACGCTTCGGGCTCGGGCGAAAGTTTTTCCGCGTCGAGCCTGGCCAGCACGAAGGCGTCAATCGGATTGCGCACCCAGGTTTTGTTTTGCGGCGCGGGCGGCGAAATTTTGCCGACGGGAATGAGCGACCAGTGCGGCTTGAACTCCGCGCCCTGCGCGACCCAGCGGAGGAGCAGGTCTTTTTCGGCGGCGGAAAGTTTCAACTGCGAATCCTCCGGCGGCATCACCTCCTCGGGGTCGGTGGCGAAGATGCGGTGGACGAGTTCGCTGTGGTTCGTGTCGCCGGGCTTTACGACGGCGAAGTCGTCGTCCAACTCTTTGAACATGCCGTCGCGCTGGTCGAGGCGGAGTTTTTTCTTGCGGGCTTTTTCGTCCGGGCCGTGGCACTTGAAGCAGCGGTCGGAGAGCAGCGGCCGGATTTGGAAATTGTAATCCACGCGTCCCGGCTCGACGGCAGGCAGGGACGTCAGCAGCCCCAAAATCAATCCGAAGCTGAAAACTTTTCGCAACATGACGGTGATAGCAATGATGCCGGTCATCATACAGCGCGCCGCCGGAAAATCACGCGCGATTTGTGGCGGGGCGTTCCCGGGGCGATTCACAGTGCGGGCGGCCGTCAGAGCCGAAAACCTGCGTGCATTTTACCTCAATCCGCTCAATGGACGGTTTAATGCGCTGGATTCGTTCATGGGGAACAATGACGATCCCCAGAATTTGCACAAGTATGCGTATGGCAATCTCGACCCTGTAAATGGAAGCGATCCAAGTGGCCAATGGACCACGACCGAATTGCTTGTTGTGACTGGTATTATTCTTAACATCTCCGGTTTCCTTTATCGTTCTTTCTCGGCTGGGCGCAACTTTGCTAACAATAATCCAGTAGAAGGAGCGAAAGATGAGGCTTGGGCCATGATTGATCTATTGTTCCTATGGCTGCCTGGTAGTGGTGCCGCTGGACCCACCATGGAGCTTGCTGGCGGATTAGGAAAAACGGCGGCGTCGATGCTGCAAGCAGGCATAAATCCTTCCGCCGTTTGGGGCTACTTAACAATGTCAGCTAGTGTGGCGGATGCAAGTAGTGGAGGCGGGCGCGGGAGTAGCACAGGAAGTGGCGGTGGATCTTCCAGTAATGAGCCAAGGGACTGGGCTCCGGAAACCCAGAAATGGTCAGAAAACGCAATAAAGTATCAGGAACAAGAAACCGGTCGCCGAGGCTGGCAATATTTGGTAAATAAAGCGAGATTCGATGGGTATGACAAGGTGAGGAACGTTTTAATCGACGCGAAAGATAATTATCTTTTTACACTAAAAAAGGATGGCACTATACAAGATTGGTTCAATTTCCGGACAAAGTGGATTGAGAAAGCCCAAAAGCAATTTGATGCCGCTGGCGGAACACCGATAGAATGGCATTTCTCTCAAGAGGCGGTCGCGGACGCCGTAAGGCCTTTGGTGAGCCGATGGGTAAGAGTAGTTTACGCGCCAAGGAAATTCTGATAAAATTAATGTGATATGAAAGAACAGGTGAATCTTAAAGCGCGTTGGGGCGTGCGGAAAGAGTCGGTCGAAGCATGTGCCTCGCACATGCTTCGATGTTTGCAACAATTGGCCTTGTGCGACGAAGCCTTCGCGCATAAATGGCTCAAATGCGGTATGTCTCTCAAGGAAACACTGGCGAACAAGATTGAACTGTCGGCTGAATCGCTACAAAGTCTTCTCATACGAGGGCGTATCAAACGCGACGTTGATAAGTCCGTGATCGAACATCTCGGGTTTTCCTCAGGGCGTCTCTGGAACGGTCGCGAAGAAAGCGCAGCACATATTTCAATTCAATGCGGAGCATATCCAGACCCGAACAAAATGCCTGGAATAAACGATGTATTGCTCGAGTTGCCTCGTGATGGTTCAGCTTCAGAGCGGGTGTTTTACATTGACAATATGCGTAAGATTATCTCAACGGTTCTAGAGTGTTGGGATCCCGATTGGATAAGAGTCTCGACTTACAAGTTAGATGAGATGGTTTATCCGCAGGAACTTTACCAAGGCCAGCAAGTCGGATGGTTAACTTATGTTTCAGATCGCTACGGAAAACCACCTTCTTTGCCACGGGAATACGAAGTATCGCGCGTTGGAAATGCGGGGAACTTGATCGTTGTCTCATCAATTGATCGTCCGACCATTTTGAACCGCGCTCATGTAGAATCCCTTCGGAAGCTTTCCAACATTTTAGAACAAGCGGGAATGCTTTCCCCGACTCCGCCAATGGATTAGATTGTGCCATCCCGTCGAACGACAACAGCACGGAGACGGCGCGCAACAGTAAGCCTCCGCTGGAGCACCTTTATGCGATAAGATCATAGCCGTCGTAGTCTATGTGGTATGACAACTACGAAAGCTACGAATCCGGGCAATGAACTCATGATTTTAAAGCAGGATGGACAGGGACGTGTGCGGACCTCGGCTACCCGCCGGGAACAGTTGCTGGTTGAGTTTGAG
>JANPGB010000108.1:0-18589 GCA_031423695.1 Verrucomicrobiota bacterium | reverse complement strand
GCCACGAAGGACTCCTGCAACACATCCTCCGCCTCCGCATGACCAAGCCCGAGGGCACGGCCATAAAGAATCAGCTCCGCCGCTTTGGTTTCGTACAAGTTTTCCAGCCAGTCGCTCACGTTTTCAATGGATAGACACCGGGAGGGGGAAATTTGTATAAAAAAACTTCACTCCGTGGCAGCCGACGGCAGGGGGCTTACTATTTACGATTGGCGATATACGATTTACGCGCCAACGGCGATCTCACATGGCGGATTCGTAAATCGTAAATCGAAAATGTCCTAGCCCCACCCCAGCAGCTTGCCCAAATGGTAGGTGGCAAACGCAAAGCCCCACGCCAGCGCGCCCATGTAGAGCCATTGAAAGATTGGCCACTTCCAGGAATTCGTCTCGCGCCGCACGACTGCCACGGTGCTGACGCATTGCAGGGCGAACACGTAAAAGACCATCAGCGTCACTGCGACGAGCGTCGTGTAAACGGGCGTGCCGTCGGGATGCTTTTGGTCGCGCAAGGTCTTGGCCAGGCTGCTGGTGCCCTCCTCGGAGTTATCGTTGCCGACGTTATAGACCGTGGACATGGTGCTGACGAAAACCTCGCGCGCGGCAAACGAACCGACGATGCCGATGCCCATCTTCCAGTCGAACCCGAGCGGCGCGATGATTGGCTCAATCGCCCGACCCGCCATGCCGGCAAAACTGTGGCGGAGTTTTTCACCGGCTTCTTGTTTGCCGAGTTCAGCCAGCTGGGCAGTGGCGACCTGCCGGTCATTGTGGACGCGCGGCAGTGCGTCCCCACCTTCTGCCGTGAGCGCCGCGCGCTTCGCCTCGAATTCTTTTTCAATCGCCGCGCTCTTGGGATAAGTCGCCAGAAACCACAGCAAAATGTTGATCCCCAAAATCACCGTGCCCGCCCGCCGCAGGAACAGCCGCGAACGATCCCACATGTGCCGCAGCACCACCTTGAACAACGGCATCTTGTAAGGCGGCAATTCCATGATGAGCATCGGCGTTTCGCCCTTGAGCAAAGTCTTCTTGAAAATCCACGCCATCACCAGCGCCACGACGATGCCGAGCAGATACATCGCGAGCATCGTCAGCGCGGCGAGTTTGAAAACACCAAGCACCTGGATGTCGGGAATGCACGCCGCGATGAGCAGCGTGTAGACCGGCAACCGCGCCGAGCAGCTCATCAATGGCGCGACGAGGATCGTCACCAATCGGTCCTTCGGCGTCTCGATGGTGCGCGTGGCCATGATGCCGGGAATCGCGCACGCAAATGAACTCAGCATTGGAATGAAACTTTTTCCATGCAGCCCGACCTTGCTCATCAGCCGATCCATGAGAAACGCCGCGCGCGACATGTAGCCGATGTCTTCGAGAAAGCCGATGAACAAAAACAGCAGCAGGATTTGCGGCAGGAAAACCACGACCGCGCCGACACCGGCAATCACGCCGTCCACGAGCAGCGAGTTCAAATCGCCCGGCGGAATCATTTTCGCGACCACGCCGCCAATCCAGCTCACTCCCGTTTGCAAAGCCTCCATCGGGAGTTTAGCGAAGCTGAAAATGCTCTGAAAGATCAGCGCCATGACCGCCAGGAAAATCAGCGTGCCCCAGACCTTGTGCGTGATGACGCGATCCAGCCGGTCGCTCAACGCCTCGCCTGCTTGCGCAACTTCCGTGGTGACGGCCTGCTGGATTTCCGCGACGCGCGCGTACCGCCATTCAATCGGCGCGCCCCGCCAGTCCACGCCCTGCGCTTCGAGGCGCTTGCGCGCGGCGGCCACGGCGTCCTGGATTTTCTGCGGGTAATGCGTCGTGCTCGAAGCCAGCGCCTTTTCGTTGCTCAACAGCAGCAGGGCTTCCGCCGTCGCCTGCAAGGTGCGCTCCGTGTAAGTCTTCGCGAGCAATTCCGTCAGGCCGGTCGCCTCGATGCGGAACAAGCCGGGCAACTGACAGAACAAATGCGGCTTCACCTCGGGGCGCACCCGGACGAACGCGGTGAGCTTCTCGCGCAGTTCCGGCACGCCCTGGCCGTTGCTCGCGACAATGGGCTGCACCGGCACGCCAAGCGATGCGGCGAGTTTTTCCGCGTCAATGGTGTGGCCGTTGCTTTCCGCCACGTCCACCATGTTGAGCGCGATGAGCGTGGGATGGCCGAGTTCAATGACCTGTGTGGCGTAGTAGAGGTTGCGCTGCAAGTTCGACGCATCCACGACGATGACGATCAAATCCGGCGGCGGCAATTCCGGCAGCCGATGCAACAGCACGTCGCGCGAAACTTGTTCGTCGAGGGAATTCGGACTGAGACTGTAAGTTCCCGGCAGGTCCAAGATACGGATATCCGACCCGGCGGGCGCGTGCTGCAATTTGCCCTCTTTGCGTTCGACCGTGACGCCGGCGTAATTGCCCACCTTCGCGCTTAAGCCGGTGAGCGCATTGAACAAGGTCGTCTTGCCGCAGTTCGGATTGCCGGTCAGGACGACGTACGCCGGAAAAAATTTCTTTCCGGTCGATTTTTTTGCGTCTGAGGCACTTGGGGAATTCATACAACTCGATTTGAACTCACCGTTCCTGGGCTTGTCCGTTCGAGTTGGCAACAAACGTTGCCTTGTCGGTGAAGATTTGTTGCTCTAGCGTTGTCGCGATAGGTTCGCCGGGAACAACGCGACCGCCGACAATCTCATACGGCAAATAGCAAATGCAACCGCTGTCCTGCAAATGGTCGAGTGTTATCTGGATTGCTTCCTTCGATGCGGAATTATTCTCCAAGTGAAACCGCATATTCTTTGCGAAAGCTACCGCTTGCAATTGACGTGCGTGTATCTGTTCAAGAACACGCTGCCGAACACTCTCGAACAGAACATCTCTGTCCTTAACCTCTGTATCATCTGCGACAATGTTGGTAAGCTCTCCGTTGATTGTGATAACCAAACAAAAAGGAACATGATTTCCGTGCTTCTCAACAAGTTGAAGCGCAATCCGAATAGCTTCACTTAGTAGCTCATTAAGTTGTTTGCGCGGACTTTGTATGCGCGCTCGTGTTGGTTCACCTAAATTTTTTTGGAGACGTTCGGCCCAAGACATAAGTGTGGGGGAATTACAATTTCACCTTCACCAAAATCCGCTCCGCCTCATGTTTGCGCAGCGTCAGATTGAAGCCGCGCACTTTGATTTCCACCGGATCGCCCAGCGGCGCGGCTTTTGCGGAATGGGTAAACTGGATGGTTGTTGTCATCGGTAAATTTCGCGGCGATGACCGATGTTGCCGATGGCAACGCGTTTGGCCTTGCCGTCCACGAGGTAAAGCACGCGATAGTCGCCCACGCGGATCCGCCAGCCATCGCGGTTTTTCAGTTTCTTGGCACCGTGCGGAAACGGGTTGTTTTCCAGGGCCAGAATGGCCTTTGAAACCCGAACCTGAACCTGTTGGGGCAGCGCGGCCAGTTCCTTTTTGGCGTCGCGGGCGATGTCTATCCGCCAATTCACGCGCGGAGGTTGAGTTCCTTCAACACCTGCCGAAACGGCTGGCGCGGCTGGTGTCGGCGGGCTTCCAAGGCCAGCGTGTCGGCGATATCTTCGGCCAGCGCCGTATCCGACAACATCCTTTCCAGGACGGCTTCGCGTTGGCGGGGCTTCAAGGATTTGAAGGCTGTCACAAAAACTTCCGCCGTGGCTTCGGTTGCACTCATAGTGGGGTCAGTGTGGTTGATTTCCGCCCGCCGCGCAAGCCGCGCAACCAGCTTCCAGTTCATGGCGGATTAGCTGGCGGTCCTCACCAAAATCTGTTCCGCCTCGTTCTTGCGCAGCGTGAGATTGTAGCCGCGCACTTTGATTTCAACGGGATCGCCCAGCGGCGCAAAGCGGACAAGCTGAACGGTGCTGCCGACGAGCAGGCCCATTTCCATCAAACGCGGACGGTGCGCGGGCGGCAGATTGATTTCCGCCACGGTCGCGGTGGCGCCGAGCCCGAGCGAGGTGAGCGGCTGCAGTTCGGAAGCCATAGCTTAAGCCGCCTCCGGCCGGGTGTGGACGTGTTCGACGAGGATGGACTCCGCCAGCTTTTTGCTGATGCCAAGCCGTGCGTTGCAGACCTGGCAGATGATGCTGGACTTGTGACTGACCAGTTTGACGCGCTGCTGCTCGCCGAGGCCCATCTCGCGCAGGCGTGCCTGAATTTCCGGGGTGGTGGCCAGTTCCCGGATGCAGACGACCTGCCCCGCCTTGACGCAACTGAGGGGACAAACTTCCGGCCCGGCACACGCGCCTTCCAGAAGATCGTAAGTTGGTTTCGGCTTGTTCACTGCGCCAAGAGTAGGCCCGTTAAAACCCGGGTTCAAGAATTGATTCAGACTTCACACATCGGAGGGTGACCCGTGCGAGTTGAATCCGCTGTCGGCGGGTTGCGTTTTTGTATCGGCGGGTTGCGCTCCGGGATTGCTGGCCTGGTTCCGTACAACGCAAAACACCCCGCCAAGCAGGGTGTTTGCAAAGCTTCGATCCCGCCGGGCGGCGGGAAAATTACTTAGCCGCCACGGCCTTGTTGAGGCGGAGGGTGAGGCGGGATTTCTTGCGGTTGGCGGTGGCCTTTTTGAGGACGCCGGCCTTGACGCCCTTGTCGAAAGCGGACGTGACCGCGAGCAAGGCGGCGGTGGCCTCGTCTTTTTTGCCACCGGCAACGGCGACTTCGTATTTCTTTTCCAGCGTGTGCAGGCGGGATTTGATGCTGGTGTTGCGGGCCTGTTTGCGGGCGCTGCCGCGCATGCGGCGTTCGGCTGACTTGGTGTTCGGCATATTTGGCTATTTGCGTTTATTCTAAATTCAGAACGCGCAACGGTAGCGGAACCGGTTTTAATGTCAATGGTGAAGCTGCGTCCGGAATGCA
Organism: Verrucomicrobiota bacterium; assembly: GCA_031423695.1. GTDB lineage: Bacteria > Verrucomicrobiota > Verrucomicrobiia > Limisphaerales > CAIQOK01 > CAIQOK01. The sequence goes on along the minus strand of JANPGB010000108.1, from coordinate 13,704 downwards.
AAATCAAAAACAGGTCCCGATGGCTCTATCTGAAAAAGAGTTCATCCACGACCGGAATGGCCGCGGTCTATTTGCGCTTTTGCAGAAGGTGCGTGGCGGGTTCACGCAAATCTGCATCGATCTTTGTGGTGTGCCGGCCAGGCAAATTGCCCAGCAATTCCCAGTTCGCCCCGCAGCGATGGATTTTTCTGCGACGTCCGCCTCCTGCGACCGCTCGTGGTCGGGTCTGCAGGCGGAAGCGCATGATCATATCAACCCAGCCATCCCGCGAACCGTCAGCAAATCCCGGGGGGACCCGAAGTCGAGGACGGCCCGCTGGCGCTCGGGCAACTCCAGCGGGCAACTCCTTTTACTTTCACCCCGCCGCCGGGCTGCACAGAGAATCGCCCGCGCTCAAGCGGTGGCTGGTTGCCGGGAGATTGCCGATGCCACGGCAGGGATAAGAACATCCAGGGGCCGGCCGGCAGCGGCTTGAAATCACTTTTGCGGAAAGCGGAATCGCCGGCTCAAAATCGAAAGTCGTCTTGAAAGGCGCAAACTATTGGCCGGTAATTTTCCACACTTTAAGGGCGGCGTGGCCATTTCATGCCACATGACACTGCTACCGACTTCCGGTATGAATCTCCGCCATCGCCGCAGGAAAACGGGACTGGGCAGCCATGCGACCCCCCCCCCGTTCTGGTGACAAGACGGACAATGATTGCATGGTATTGTTTGACCTACTTAGACATGAGTGAATTTTTAGCAGCATCGTCAGTCTCTGAAGTGTAACACCAGCCTATGTTTTCTTGTTTCCAACACCCCGCAGTCCCCGAATCCCCATCTAACCAAACCCAACAGACTATGAACATCACCCCATTCACCGGAAAACGAAACCGTCCACTGCGCGCCTTGTTGGCAGCAGCAGGGATCATGAGCTGCCTGGTCTCGACCCGCGCGCAAAACGCCTTTGTCTGGGACGGAGGCACTGGCGCCAGCGGTAACTGGTCCACTGCGGCGAACTGGAACCCCGATGGCGCGCCCGCGAATAACTTCTTCACCAACTTCACTTTTGCCGGCACGTTTAATGTCGCCCCTTTGACCAACGACCTCACGGGCGGCACCGTCACCAACAACCTGACGTTCGCGGCAGGCGCGGGATCGTTCCTCCTCACCGGCAACGCGATTACCAACAAGGGCAGCGTCACGAACCTTTCTGGCGTGCCGCAGACGATCAATTTCCCAACCATCACATCGGTGAACAGCACTGTCACCAACTACGCGCACTATATTAATGTCGGTTCCAGTGCGATCACCAATGGCGGCCAGTTCTCGGCACCGACCGCGAATGCATCGGTGGTAAAGCTCGGCACCGGAGCACTTGTGTTCAACAGCCCGCTGACGAACATCCTCGGCAACGGCACGCCCGGCAACGCCCTCCCCGGCGGCGCCGGGACTCAATTCCTCCCCGGCTTCAGCGTGGACGAGGGCACGGTGATTTTTGACGGCGGCTCGTCTTCCGTCTATTCCAACTTGAGCGAAGTGACCTTCGGTCGCGGCTCGGCCACGGCCAACAAGGATGTCAACATCATCATCAACAGTGGCACGTTCTCGGCGAACAACTGGCTGGGCATCATGCGCGGTGCCAGCGACACGGCGCTGGGCACATTGACCCTCAACGGCTCCTCGATCCTCATGCCGGTCAACTGGAGCGGTTGCTTTAACGCCGGTGATGCCACGCGCAAACCCCGTGCTGTGATCAATCACAACGGCACCTCCTTGTTCTGGGTCAACAACAACACCGCCGGTTCCGCCAACCATTTCGCTGAATCCCCCAACTCGTATGAGCTGCATACGGTCAATGACTCCGCCACGCTCCGCACCGGCAACGGCGTGGGCGGCCAGGTCGCGCGGGCGCGCGTGGGCATTGGCGGGCGCGCCGTCATCAAGTCCACCAGTCCAACGGCTTCAATTATTTTCGGGCAGACGCATTTCGGCGACCAGGCAGGTGGCGCAGGGGTCTGGGCCGGTTCGGGTGTGGTCTATAACCGCGGCATTTTCCGGGTCACCTCGGTGGCGAGCACGGATCACTTCGCCATCGGCAACGCGTCCGGCGGGACCACGGTGACGAACAATGCCTACGGCTATTACTTGAACGAATCGGCCACTCCGGTCGGACTGAATGAAATCGGCATCGGCGGCGCGGGCGGTGGCGACGGCGTGCTTGAGGTGGCTCAAGGCACGGTCACGATGACCAACTGGATCACGGTCTGCCGCTCCGGCGGCACCACGGTCGGCTCGGCGCAAACCGCGCTGCTGCTCATCCGCAATGGCACGGTGAACGCGCCGAACGTGGAGCAGTTCCGCTACATCTGGTCCGGCAGCGGCATTTCCGAATACGGCTACGTGGATGTCGGATCGGGCGGAAAAATCGGCAGCGTCAACGGCCCCAACAGCGGCATTGACCTGGCCCAGTCCGCCAATGCCCTGGCCGTCTCGACCCTGACGCTGGGCGCGGGCTCGACGCTCGAGATCGGCCGCATTTACGGCGCCAACGCGGCGCCGCTTTGCTCGGTGAATTTCAACGGAGCCACGGTCATTCCCACCAAAACCATCGCTGGCTTTCTGGGAGCGGGACTGGACGGCGTGTTCGTCCATTCCGGCGGGGTGACTTTCGACACCAAGGGCTTTGACGTTGGCGCCACACCCACAATCGCCGCGCCAACCGGCAGTGGCATCACCTCCATACCCGTCACCACACCCGGCGCGGGCTACATTGGCCGCCCCATTGTGAAAATCAGCGACCCGTCCGGCATGGGTGCTTCCGCCGTGGCCGAATGGAGCGAGGCCGCCGGCACCGTGACTGGCATCACGATCACCTGCCCTGGTTCAGGCTACTCTTCACCCTCCCTGACTTTGGTCGGCGGGGGCTACACGAACATCGCCACCCTCGGCGCGCCGGTCTTGGGCGCCGTCACCAGCGGCGGCCTGACCAAATCAGGCGCGGGCACGCTCACGCTGAACGGCGGCGGAACTTACACCGGTGCGACGCTGGTGAACGGCGGGGCGCTTGCGCTTAACCCTACGGTCTCGTTCACCTCCAGCGGCGTGACCGTCACCAACTCCGCGTTGAACACGGACGTGTCCAGCGGCTCCACCTTGACCCTGGCCAACCTGACCTTGCAGAACAACGCCACCAACAGCATCTCCTTTGGAAATGTCGGTGCCAATCCGGGCTTCGCGGCCATCACGGTCGGCGGAACTTTGTCCGCGCCCGGCACCGGTCTCGTCATCAATATTGACGGATTCGGTTTGCAGCCCGGCCAGTTCCCGCTGATTGACTACACCGGCGCGGCGCTGGGCAGCATTGCCAACTTCTCGCTCGGCTCCCTGCCGCCGGGCGTGGTCGCCACGCTTGTCAACAACACGGCCAACACCTCGATTGATATCAACATCACCTCCTCCGGCCAGAACCTTGTCTGGTCCGGCTTCGATACGAATACCGGCTTGATCAGCGCCAACTGGGACATCGCCACTACGACGAACTGGATGCTGTACGGCACCACCTCCTCGGCGCGCTATCAGGAATACACCACCACCACTACCGTTGGTGACCCGGTGCGGTTTGACGACACGCTCACCAATGACACGGTGAATTTCGTCACGCCGACCAACATCAACCTGACCGCGACCGTCCGTCCGTTCAAAGTGGTCGTGGACACCACCCTGCCCTACAGCATCGGCGGCGTGGGCAGCTTGACCGGCGCAGGTTCACTCATAAAATCAAACACCGGTTCGATCACCCTCGGGACGTCCAACAGCTATACCGGCGGCACTTTTGTCTATGGCGGCTCGATCGTCATCACCAATGACAACAACCTCGGTGCGGGCACCAGTGGCCTTACGCTCGTCGGCGGCGGATTGCAGATCAACGCCAACGAAACCAACACCCGGCCCATCAGCGTCCTCGCCGACAGCCCGCTGAAAGTCGCGGCCGGCGTGACGGCGCTCATCGGTAGCAAGTTCACCGGCGCCAGCCGCACGCTGTTCCGCGACTTCGGCACCGCGCTGCTCACGAACACCATGAACCTCCCGTTCCATGTCAGCTATGGAACCGTGATCTTCGATGCCAACGCCAAAATCACCAACACGGCCAGCTTCGCGTCCGTTGGGCCCGGCACGTTCGTAGGCGAGGTCGCCAACCTGATCGTCCGCAGCAATGCGACCTTCGACATGACGCAGGACTTCAACGTTGGCGACACGTCGGATGCGCAGGGTCGGCTCGACATCCAGAACAACGCGGTGATCCGCACCATCAATCTTTGGCTGGGCAAGTTCAACTCCGCTGCGGGCCGCGTCTTTCAAACCGGCGGCACCCTGACCAACAGCGCCACCAGCGGCAGCGACTGGCAACTCGGCGGCAACAATGTGAATGCGGCCACGGCCTTCGGCGGCTATTACCTGTCCGGCGGCCGCGTGGATATTCAAAAGAATTTCCAAGTCGGCGCCTGGGGCACGGGCGAATTGATCATGACCGGCGGCACCTTGAATCATTATGCGGGCTTCCCGAGCATTGGCCGTTTCACGAACGGCGTCGGCTCGTTGGTGGTCGGAGGCGGCACGTTCAACCAGCTCGCCCCGGGCACCTTTCTCATCATCGGTGAGCAAGGCACCGGCACGCTGACCGTCAGCAACAACGGCGTCGTCATCCTCACCAACACCCTCCGCCTCGCCCATGCGGGCAACGGCATTGGCACGGTGAACCTGAATTCCGCCGGACGCATCATCGCCCCCAGCGTGTCCACCACCGGCCTCGGCATCTCCTCCACGTTCAACTTCGACGGCGGCACCCTGCAGGCCAGCGCCAGCAGCACCGCCTTCATGCAGGGCTTGACCGCCGCCAACATTTTGGGCGGCGCCATCATTGATTCGGGCAGCAACAACATCACCCTCGGCCAGCCGCTGCTCGCCAGCGGCGCGGGCGGGCTCACCAAACGCGGCACCGGCGCGCTCACCTTGACCGGTGCGAACACTTACACCGGCGCAACCCTCGTCAGCACGGGCCGCGTGCTCTTTGCTCCGGCGCATCAAACGCCGAGCAGCACGGTGACGGTCTCCGACGGCGCGGGTTTGGGTGCTTATGTCAACGCCGCTGGCGCCGCAACGCTCGGCAATGTGACGCTCGGCACTGCGGGCGCCACCACGGTGGACGTGGTCCTCACCACCGGCAGCAATCCGGCCGCCTCCGTGCTGCAGTCTGGCAGCCTCACGGTGAACGGCACTGCCTCGGTCCGGATCGCGGGCACGATCGCCGTGGGCACCTTCCCGATCTGGACCTACACGGGTGCCTTGGCCGGATCGGGTTCATTCAACCCCGTGGTGACCGGCCCGCAAGGCATGGTGGCCACGCTCTCCAACTACGTCGCCGGCTCCACGCTCTACGTAACCGTGACCAGCAAAGGCCCGGGCATTGTCTGGAGCGGCACCAACAGCCTTGCCGGCCTGACCAATCTGTGGGATCTCAATTCCACCACCAACTGGTTGCTCAGCGGGGCTCGGACCTCCTATCAGGAAACCACCCCGCCCGGTGACGCCGTCACCTTCAACGACCTCGGCAGCGGCACCGTCCTGCTCAACCTCACCGCCAGCCCCGCCGACGTACTGTTCGACAACGCCATCAACTACTCACTCTCCGGCACGGGTCGCGTGTCCGGCGTTACGGGCATCCTCAAGAAAAACACGGGTACCACCACGCTCACCCTGACGGGCAACGACTACGCCGGCAACACCACCATCAGCAACGGCACGCTGCGTCTCGGCAACGCCACCACCATTCCTGATGGCACCGCCGCTGGCAGCTTGCTCGTACAAGGCGCGGGCACGCTGGAGTTAAATGGCTTCTCGGAAACCGTGAACGGCTTCGCGGGCTCCGGAAACATCGTCAACAACACCGCCACCGTCGCCACGTTCACCATCGGCAACGGCGACAAAGGCGGCACCTGGAGCGGCACCATCGCCGACAGCCCCAGCGGCATCGTGCTGGTCAAGACCGGCACCAACACCACGGTCATCTCCGGCACCAACACCCTGCGCGGCGGCAACAGCGCCATCAACGGCGGCGTGGCCGAAATCACCAGCAGCGGTGCGGTGATCAACACCACCGGTGAGTACTGGATCGCGAACGGCGCGGTCACCGCCACCAACATTGTGAACGGCGGCACGCTCGTCCTCTCCAACTGGCTGGCCATCGGACGCAACAGCGCCGCGGCCAACGGCACACTCATCGTCAACAGCGGTCTGGTGAACAAGGCCGCGGGCAACAACAACATCGTCCTCGGCTCGCTCGGCGGCACTGGCACGCTGATCATCAACGGCGGCCAGGTGCTCAACAACGGCGCGTTGTGGCTGGGCGAAAACGCCACCGCCAACGCCACCCTGCAGCTCAACGGCGGTCTGGTTCAAGCCACGCAGGTGCGAAACCAAAACGCGGTCGCTTCCTCGCTGGCCAACTTCAACGGCGGCACGCTGCAGGCCACGACGAACAGCACCGACTTCATCGCTGGCACGACCGTCGCCGTGCTCCAGCCGGGCGGCCTGGTCCTGGACGACAATGGTTGGAACCTCACGCTGGCCACCCAGCCGCTCCAGGATTTCGGCAGCGGTGGCGGACTGGTGAAGAAAGGTTCGGGCACCGTCGCGCTGAACAACGCCGGCAACTCCTACACCGGCCTGACGATCGTCAGCAACGGCACGCTGCTCGTCAACGGCGCGATCAGTGGCGGCGACGTCACGGTCCGCTCGGGCGCCACCCTCGGCGGCATCGGCACGATCGGCGGCAATGTCACGGTCAATACCGGCGGCATTCTCACCGCCGGTGCCTCCATCGGCACGCTGACGCTCAACGGCAACCTGGCCTTGTCCGGCAATGTGGTCGCCGAAGTCAACACCTCCGCGTCACCTTCCAACGACCTGGTGGTCGTCAGCGGGACGTTGAACAAAATCGGCGCCGGCACGCTCACCGTGAGCAATCTCGGCCCGGCGTTGGTGGCCGGTAACAGCTTCACGCTCTTCAGCGCGCCGCTGGTGAACGGCAACCTGCTGACGGTTTCCAGCAGCCCGGCGCTCGGAGCCGGACTGGGCTGGACGAACCGGCTGGCGTTGGACGGAACCATCGCGGTGGTGACGACCGTGGCCCTCAATCCGACGAACATCACCACGAGCGTCAGCGGCAACCAACTCACGCTCACCTGGCCTTCGGATCATCTGGGCTGGGTGCTCCAGGCCCAGACCAACAGCCTGAGCACCGGGCTCGGGAGCACCTGGTTCGACGTCGCTGGCAGCGGCTCCGGCACCACGGCGGTTTACACTCCCGACCCGGCCAACCCGACGGTGTTCTTCCGTCTGCGCAGTCCGTAGGCCGGGATTGCCGGGATTGATCACGAGGCGGCGGAGCAATCCGCCGCCTCATTTTTTTGTCGCTGCGAAGAAACCCGATGACTTGCCGATGGAAGTTTGGAATTCGTTCGCGGCTGTTTGCTCCTTGGTAAGAACGGAACCGGAAAGGACGGCGGGACCGAGCCTTTGAGAGCCACTGCGGGCCGCAGCCGTGGACGGGAACAGCCGGAAAACATTATTGCTCGCCGCCACGGACACATTCACTTGATTACGGTTGCTCGCCACACCGGCAGGGATTAGCAAGGTGTGGTTTGACCGGCGTGAGTCCCCCTTGGCAAGTTGGATGGCATTCGTCCCAACCTAAAAGCGGATGGTCGAGGTGACAGCTTTGCGCGACGCAGGGAATTGAATTGCTCGAGTAGCCGACCTGCCGCCCGCAATGGCGGAAGCGCTGAACATCGAACCCAGCCCGGCTTTTGTCAGCGTCCCGCCGTGCTGATTCACAGACACCGTCCTGTTTGCCGCGCTCACGGCACCGGGATCCAAGAGATACGCTCAACCCGCGCACGCACAAAAAACCTTGCCTCCGGAGGGTGGGAGATTTTCACGCGTGATTTCATTCGCGCCGCGGGTGAAGGGGTTTTGGCTATTTGATTTTCCACTCCAGGATGCCGCCGGAGAATTCCCGTCGCAATTGGACTTCAAGGCGCAACTGGGTTGTTTCAACGGCGGGAAACTCCACACGATTCCAGCCGTCTTTTTGCACCTTAAAACCGGCCACTGCGCCCACCGGGACCCACACGTCACCGGATTTGTAGAGCAGCTGCCAGGATTCCGGCACGCGACATTGACCAAGGCCGCTGTCGTCAAACCAATAAACCTCGGTGCTGGAGATGCTTTTGGGCGCCACAAAATCATACTGCACCCATTCGCTCGTGCCGCGATGATTCCACCAGGTCATGCGCGGAATTTCCTCGTCGCCGGATTTTTTTGGTTCGAGGCCGTCGCACAACGCCTCCACCGAGTCGCCGGAAAAACAGTGCGACGCGCTGGCGCGATACGCATGCGGCTTGGGCGCCGGCGCGGACTTCCAGGGATGGCCGTCTGATGAATCACTCGCGGTTGGGAATGCGGCGATGCGCAGCCGCGCCGCACCCATCGGGATCAGCGTCACGTCCTGTTTCGGCCGCATCGAGAGCGCCGGGCTGTCCTGCAACACCGCGCAGAGGCCGTGCCGGTCCATCGTCCATTCGGGAATCTGCCGGGCCTTCGTGACGATCTGAACCGGCGAGCTTTCCGGCGTGAACGGGAAATCATCCTTCGGCCAGGCGAGCTTCTTCACGGCAAAAGATTTCTCCGTCACCGCGCCGTCAAAGGTCAGGCCGAAATTCCACGCCGTCGTCGGCAGGATTTCAAACGACGGCCACTTCGCCGGGTCGGCGGTTTTCTGCCACGCCGAATCGCCGATGGCCGTGCGCGCGCTGTCCTGCCGGACAAACTGCTCGCCGATCTTGAGCGAAAACGTCAGCGGCCCGTAGTCCACGCTCACGCTGTTGTGATTGGCCGCCCACGTCCGCAGGGAGACCGCCATCGGCAAATCCAGGGTCACTACATCACGGTTTTTCCACTCGCGTTCGAGGCGTGCAAATTTTCCAGCCGTCCCCGCGGCGGATACTTTTTTGCCGTTGATCGAAACGCCAGCGCCCTTGCACCACGCCGGGATGCGGAGATAAAGCGGAAACGCCGCCGCCTGGTCGGTGAAAACGGTGAAACTTATTTTTTCCTCGAACGGATACCGGGTCTCCTCCACCACCCGCACCTGCGGGCCGTTGCCCACCTGCGCGGTGACTTCGCTCGCAGCATAGACTGCCGCGCACAATCCGTTGTCTGGCGTGGCCAGCCATAGATGCTTGGCAAAATACGGCCAGCCCATCGAATGATTGTGCTGGCAGCAGCGCGAGCTGAACGGATTCATCAACAGGAACGGCCCGCCGTTTTGCAGGCCGGGGGCGTGATTCTTGGCATCGCTCACCACCATGTTTGGCGCGGTCAGGTAGCGCAGCGCGCGAAAATCCGGCAGCACGGCGGCAGGATAGGAGTTAAACGCGACTTCCTCGCATTGGTCCGCCCAGAACGGATCGCCGCTGATCTGCAGGAGGATTTCATCGGACAACATCTGCTCCACCATGCCGCAGGTTTCGACTGCTTGGTGCGGATCGGCATAGCCGGGCCGGCAGTTCTCGTCGCCGCCAAACATCCCGCCGGGCACCTGGCCATAGCGTTTGCGCACTTCCCGGAAGTTGGCATAGCTCGCCTGCAGCTCCGCCACGTTGTGCGTTTGCAGAAAGTGCGTGGCCGGCTCACGGAAGCATTGGGCGATGTTCACATTGTGCCAGTCGGGCAAATTGTCCGGCAATTCCCAGTTCGCCGTGCAGCGGTGGATTTTGTCCGCGAGCTTCAGCAGTTCGGCGTCGCCGGTGCGGTTGTAGAGCCAGTAGACGCTGTACAGATTGTCGCCGCCCCGCATCCGCTGCCAGTAATGCGTCAGGAACCGGCCGTCCGGCACGGTGAGCTGGTGATGGAAATACTTGGTCATGAGCTCCAGCACGCGCGCGTCCTGCGACTGCTCGTGGTAGGTCTGCAGGCAGAACAGCATGAGCATGTTGGCCCAGTAATCCCGCGAACCGTCGTCGTCAAATCTCTGGTCGGGCCCGAAGTCGCCGTCGGCCCGCTGACTGCGGATGGCGCCTTCAATCCAGATTTTGCTTTCCGCGATAATCTTGGGATCGTTCAGCACGTAGCCGAGCTGGATGTAACCCTTGAGCCAGTAGGGCAATTCCTCCCAGCCGTATTTGCCTTTGCCGTCCTGGCTCAGCCATGCGTTGTCCTCCTTTTGCAGCCAGACGCTGATCTCCCCCAGATTGCCGCACAACCCTTCCCGCTGACGCCGCAACATCTCCAACAGCCAGCCTTTCGGCTGCACCGCGCCGCCGGGCAGCGCCAGGAAGCGGCCGGGCTCCAGCGGCGCGCGGTTGCCGGGATAAAACTTGTTGGTCGAAGCTATGTCCGGACGGGCGACGACGGAAATTTGTTCTGCACTCGGGGCGGTAACGGATGCGAACGCAACGGCAATGACAAGCAGACGGATCAGATACATAATTATTTTGGATGCAAAGACTTTCCGGATGTTAAATGGCCGCGGTGCAAAACGGCACAAGAATTTCCCGCCGCCGTGTGGCATGAATCGGCCACGGAGCTTGGCATGGCAGGTCGCCTGAGGCCATAAAGTGGGGCGGCAGAACGGTGGCAGCGTATCTTGGCGAAAGATATTTTATTGGAAATCATTCGGCAGAAGTCGAAAGGAATCACTGCCTCCCGAGAGGTTGCAACGCAGGAGCTGTGGTGGGTTGCCCCCATCTTCTGTTCACCAACCCCAACGCCATTGCCAGACGTTGCCCGCCCGTCATGCGGCGGTAGCGATCGAGCTGACTCCATGATCATGGTTCTGGATTCAGCATGTCTGCAACGGATGCAAAGCATGGCCAAACGGTCGAGTGAAGGCGCAAAAACCGTGGCGGCGGATCGCGGACGCGCGCTCCGGTTTTTGGAACTCTACCTTCCGGTCGCTGCAACGTGCGATCGGGTGAGACGCGGAAACATTCAGGGCGTGTTGCCATGCCGAAACATGAAATGTCGTGAACGCAGCACCCTTATCCCCACGGGACACGTCACATGATCTGCCTGGGCCTGAGGTCTTGAATTCACGATTCAATGCCTGCAAGGAAATCCCAACCTCGGACTCAGTCCGGTTTAACGGCCAGCAGGTGGCGAACCGGCGGAATCAAAGCGCTAACTATCATTGTCCCCGGATACGGAAAAAGCCGTTGGTGCTGGTGAGGGGCACGCTGGCAGTTTGCAGGCTCGTTGTTGCCACTCCGCTCCACGAACTAGCCGGCAATTCCCCTGCCCGCTCCACCACAAATGGCGGCGTCCCGCCGGTCCAATTGAAGTTCAAGTTTGTGCCGGTGCGCGTGAAAGCAAGCGTGATCGTTTGAGAAACCGTGATCACCACCGCGTCGTAAGCCACCGCATGAACGCCGTCATCCGCGCTCAACATCAAGGTGTAAACCCCCGGAGCGCTGAAGCTGACCGTCGTGTTGGTCAGCCCGGGATTACCGAAGCTGACGGTGCCGGGGCCGGAATATTGTCTCCATTGCACCGCCGGCTGCGCGCCCGGGAAAATCACGACGCCTTGCAACTGCGCGGGCTGGCCGAAACCAATGGATTGATCGCCCCCCGCAACCGTCCCGGGTGCGCCCGGCGAACGCGGGCCTTCAACTGGCCCGGTCGTTTGGATGACCTCGAAATTCGTGATCGCAAGGCCAACGCTGGCAAGGTTGTTGAAGGCAGCGCCCCAACGGTCGTCCGGCGTGATCGAAATGGAGAAAAAGGAGCTGCTGTTGTCGGAAACCATCGCGCCGTATTTTTTCAAGCCGAGGAGCAAGGCTTTTTCCGCCGTCGTCCAGTTGTTGGAAATCACGTAACCCGCCCTGAGCCGCAGCCGCTGGCCCATCGCGGGGTAATTTGTTTGGGATGCGGACACGGAACCGGCGTCGTGTGTCGCGGGATAAATATGTTGTGAGCGTGTCCGCACCACCACCAAGCGGCAGGCATGCTCCACCATGCCGCGCTGACATTCCTCGTAACGAACCAGGGCCGGAAACATCGGAAAGCCCGCCGCGTCGCCGGAAGTGAATCCGTCCGTTCGCAAGGCATTCGAGTTCAGGTTGAAAATCGCGCCGTTGGTCGCAACCCAGTTCGTGGCAATCCGCAGCGCGCGCCACGTTTCGAAAATGAATCCGGCCCCGGGCTGCACCATGATCGCGTGCCGGTCGCCGCCGTCATCGACCGTCTGCGATTGTGCAAGCGTCACGCCGTTCACGGGCCAGCCTTCGACCGGCAGGTTGGTTGGAATCGGATATAAACCCACTGGAAAGGTTCCGCCGTTCAAATCGGATTCATCGGGATAACCTCCGGCAAAGCTGAACTTCACGAGCGGCTGGTTGTCCGGCACGAGCGCAAAATTCATTTCCTTAAACAGGAGCAGCTTCCGGTGCGACGATCCGACATCGGAATTGATCTGCGCCATCATCGCAGCCGAATTCACCAGCGCGGGACGGTTGGAGATGCTCTCGTTCCACGGATTGGTCACCGGAAAAACCTGCATCGCCGAGAGCACGGCCTCCGCGTTGGTGGTGTTGAACAGAATGGAATTCGTCACCCCCGGCAGCGGCCCGAGGATGCGGCCTTCCTGATTGATGCGCTCGGCCAATGCCGCGACGGCGGTGACCGATGCACCAATCAGAACGATTTGCAAAACAATCCGCATGACGGACGCAAGCCTACGCTCGAACCGCACGCAAATCAAAAGGAGCGCCGGCCTCCGGCCCGGTTCACTGTTCGGACTTCGCTTCGTGCCGGGTCGGAGACCGGCGCGCCACGCCCTACGCCTTCGCCACCAACTGGCGCAGCACATACGGCAAAATGCCGCCGTGCTGGTAGTAATCAATCTCGATCGGCGTATCAATGCGGCAGCGGACGTTCACGTTTTCCACGCTGCCATCCTGCCGCGTGATCTTGAGCGTGAGGTCCTGCTGCGGCTTGATATTCGCGTCGAGGCCGACGATATCGTAGGTCTCGGTGCCGTCGAGTTTCAGGGTCAGCGCGGTGGTGCCTTCCTTGAACTGCAGCGGCAGCACGCCCATCCCGACAAGGTTCGAGCGGTGGATACGTTCGAAGCTTTGCGCGACGACGGTCTTCACGCCCAGCAGGCTGGTACCTTTGGCCGCCCAGTCGCGGCTGGAGCCAGTGCCGTATTCCTGACCGGCAATCACCACGAGCGGTGTGCCGAGCTTCTGATATTCCATTGCGGCATCGTAAATCGAAATCGTGGCCGCTGGAGCCTGAGCTTGGGCTTTGGTCAGGAAAACGGTGTCGCCACCTTCCTTGCCGCCGAGCATCAGGTTCTTGATGCGGACGTTGGCGAACGTGCCGCGCGTCATGATGCGGTCGTTGCCGCGCCGCGAACCGTAGCTGTTGAAGTCGGCGAACTCGACGCCGTTGTCGGTCAGGAATTTTCCCGCGGGCGAACTCTTCTTGATCGCGCCGGCGGGCGAGATGTGATCGGTCGTGACGCTGTCGCCAAAAATCGCCAATGCGCGCGCGCCGGTGATCGGCTTGATGCTGCCGGGCGTGAGTGCGAAATTCGTGAAGAACGGCGGCTCTTGGATGTAAGTGGACTTGGTGTCCCACTCATACACGTTGCCGACG
>JANPGB010000107.1:0-19000 GCA_031423695.1 Verrucomicrobiota bacterium | reverse complement strand
GTGCATGGCCAGAATTTCAACAACGTCATGGTGCCGTGGAATTCGCTGAGCGACGAAGACGTCGCCGCTGTCATCACCTATGTCCGTCAGAATAAGGAATGGGGTAACACAGCCTCCGCCGTGACGCCGGATCGGGTCAAGGCAGTGCGCGAGAAGATCAAGGCTCACCCCGCGGCGTTCACGGCGGACGAGTTGTTAAAGGTCTCCCCGGCGGACTGATTCCCGCGGCCTTTCTGGATTAGAATCAAAAGGGCCTGCTTCCGCCGGGCCCGCGCTTGCCGTCTTGCTTCTTCCGCGCTCCCCTCCGCCGTAACCTGGAAGACGACGCTGCTGCCGGGCGCTTAGGGAAATCAGCGATAACCCGGACGCGGATTTGAACTTTTATTTTTTCAACCGCATGGCTTTCATGGCAGTTGGCGATGGTTGGCAGGTTCAGGAGTTGGGCGCTGGAGAAGGAGCGGGCAGATTCACCAAAACCGATTCCTCCACGAACGGCTTTCCCTCGGCGAAGCGGACAAGGTTCGTCGTCGTCACGCGCGCAATTTCGCCCAGCGCTTCCTGCGTGAGGAACGCCTGGTGGGCGGTGATGAGCACGTTGGGAAACGTCAGCAGGCGGGACAGTTCGTCGTCCTGCAAGATCTCGCTGGAATGATCCTCGAAGAAAACGCCCTCCTCCTCCTCATAAACATCGAGCGCGACCCCGCCCAGCCGGCCGGTTTTGAGCGCGTCGATGAGCGCGGTGGTGTCCACCAGCTTCCCGCGGCTCGTGTTGACCAGGAAGGCGCCGGACTTCAGGCGCGCGAAGGTTTCCGCGTTGAGCAGATGGCGGGACTGGGGCGTCAGCGGCAGGTGCAGCGAGATGATCTGGCTGCTGGCCAGCAGGGTTTCAAAATCGGTGTAGCGCACGCCCAGTGTGCCCGCCCACTCGGGCGCCGGCATCGGGTCATAGGCCAGCACCTCCGTGCCGAAGCCGCGAAAGATCTGCGCCGCGAGCTTGCCAATCTTCCCCGTGCCGACCACACCGACGGTCTTGCCGTGGAGATCGAAGCCGACCAGGCCGCTCAGGGAAAAATTGTGTTCCCGGACGCGATTGTAGGCGCGGTGGATTTTGCGGTTGAGGGCAAGCAGCAGCGCGATGGCATGTTCGGCCACGGCATGCGGCGAATACGCGGGCACACGGGTGACGGCCAGGCCAAGGGATTTCGCGGCCGCAAGGTCCACATTGTTGAACCCCGCGCAGCGCAGCGCCACGAGCCGGACGCCGGCCTGGTGAAGCTGTTGCAAACACGGCGCGTCAAGGCGGTCATTGACAAACACACAGACGGCCGGTGCGCCAGCGACGCTGGCGACGGTTTCGCTGGTGAGGCGAAACTCATGGAACTGGCAGCGCAGCCGGCTGGCTTCCGGCGCACGCTCGAAGTATTCGCGGTCGTAGGGTTTGGTGTCGAAGAAAGCCACCGTGTTCATGCGCCCAAATTCTAGTCCGGCGGCGCGTGTTTGTCACGGTGGCTGGATCGCAATTCGGTGCCGCACCTGCAGCTGGGTCACCGGGCCGGGGCCTGGGGCAAGTTTGGCAAGGTGCCGTCCTATGGTGAATTGGTTTTCATGAGCGGTGCAGCCACTGCGAGAGAAAAATCAGCCGTGACATCGCCGCGCTTGATTTCGCGCGACTCTACCGGCCAGGCTCACCGCGCTTTCCCTGCCCAAAAAGCGTCCGGTGCGTTCCGAGCACGGCCCAGCGGTAGGCAAGCCGATGCACCGCGAATCTATTTCGGAAACGCCCCGGTGTGACACTGGTTGCAGGAGGCATCGAGATACGTCGCGTCAATGTGCAAAAAATCGTGCCCGCGCGGGTTGAGCTTGTCCAGTTCCGCGCCGCTGCCTTGGGCAAGGATGAGGTGGCAGGCATTGCAATCGCTGGCCGCAATGCCTTTTTTGCCGTCGGCGGTCTTGTGCGCGCCATCGTGGCACCGGAAACAGCCGGGCCAGTTTTTATGCCCGAGGTTGTCGGGATAGGCGCGCCAGTCGGCTTTCATTTCCGGGAAAAAGTTCTGGCGGAAAATCTGTTGCGTCTCCGCGACCAGCGCGTTGACGCCGGACAGATCGGGATAACGGGCACGCAAAACACTGTCTATGCCTTGGAGCGCGACCGTTTCAGAGGGATAGGATGCGACCAAAACACTGACGAGATTTGATTTCACCCAGGGAACCTTGCTGTCAATTTTGCCGAGCGACAGGGCGATGTCCACCGCGTCGTTGGGCGGTTGATAATGATGCGCGGGACGATTGTGGCAGTCCATGCAATCCATCGTGCGAATGGCGTGGCTGGCCGGATCATCCGTAAAACTTTTGGCGCGATATTCGGTGACTGTGCCCTCACGGGTCGAGAGGCGGACCCAGGGAATAATCTGGCGCTGGTCATCGGTGGCGATGTATTCGATTTTGTTGGCCGGGTTCATGTGCCAGTGGATGCCGCCCGCCGGCCCGTGCGGCGCGCCGCCGCCGCCGACTTTCAGCAGCAATCGCACGGTGAACGGGCTGTTGGTTTCATCCGCGAGGAAATGGACGAAGCTGCGGTCCAGATTGCCCGTGAATTTTTCCGGCCAATGACACTGCTCGCAGGTTTCCTGCGCGGGCCGGAGATTTTTAATGGGCGTCTTGATGGGCCGCTGGAAATCGCCGGTGAGCACGCCGTAAAGCTGATGGACGCCGTTGATTTTCGATTTGACGTACCACGTCGCCCCCGGACCAACGTGACATTCAACACAGCCGACGCGTGCGTGCGGCGAACTCAGATACGCCGTGTATTCGGGCTTCATCGGGGTGTGGCAGGCCATTCCGCAAAATTGGTTTGATTCGGTGATATGGTAAGTTTGATAACTTCCCGTGGCGGACAGGAGCAGGAATCCAATGCCGCAAAGAATAAAGACGACCAAAATCGTCCGGTCACGCTTTCGCGTAAAATCAATGGCGATGGGATGACGCGCCACCGCCGGACTGTGCCGCCGTTGAATCCATGCGCCGACAAACACCAGAAAAACGCCCAGGAAAAAAAACGCGGGCGAAACGACATAGGTGAGAATCCCCATGTACGGATTGCCATGGGAAGCGAACATTTCCATGGCGAAGAGCAGCACGAATGAGAACATGCTGCCGATGGCGACGATGCTGCCGCCCAGACTGATCCAATTGCGGAAGCGGTGTGGTATTCCGTTCTTTTTTTCCGGCTCGTCCTTCATGGGACGCTACGGCTTTTTGAAAGTCCGGATGTAAGCGGCGAGCGACTTGATTTCGTCGTCCGTCAATTTGTCCGCGTAGGGCTTCATGCGCTCCTTGCCTTGTTCAGTCAGGCCTTCCTTGATGGTTTTGATCGCCCGCGCCTCCTGGAATTCTTCCTGAAATTTTGGATCGGTATAATCCTTCACGCCGGCCTGTCGTCCCATTTTGGTTTCGCCTTTGCCGTCTTTGCCATGGCAGGAGGCGCAATGTTTTTCCCAGCGAGTTTTGGCTGCCTCGCCCTGCGCCAGCGGGACGCCTAGTCCGAAGGTCATCGTTAGAAGCAGCAGGGCTTTGGTGTGTTTTTTCATAAGCGTTTGGAGATGGCGGTTCGAATGGTGTGTCTGGTTTTTCTAAAAACGAAATTGAAGATTGGACGCGAGCAGGTGCGCCTCGTAATTGCGGTGTCCGCCGGACGCGCCGTCGCGATAGTTGGAATAACCATACTTCAAAGTCAGCCGGAGATTTTTGTTGATGCGGCGGATCAGGCTGACCGTCGCGCCGTGCGCTGTATCATCCGCGCCGTAAGGCTGGCTGAACTTCGAGTTGTCCAAGTAATCGTTCGCGCGGTAATAATTGTATTGCATCTGCAAATCCGTCTTGTCGTTGAGGACAAAACCAGCCGTCGCCGAGAGGTTCCAGTAACCATTCTTCGAGGCGGCCACGAGATGTGCTGCGGCACCGGTGAGACTGACGGCCGGCGTCGTGGTCTCATCCCAGGCGTAAGTCGCGTTGCCTTGAAGGTAGAGCCGGTACCAGGGAATCCAACTGATGCTCTGGCTTAAAATGTGGCTCGTCGTTTCCCCGCTTTGAATCTTGCTCAACAAGTCCGCCCGGGTGTCAACGGTGGACAATTGAAAATCATAGCGGCTGACCAGCGTCACACTGCGAAAGGGCCGCCAGGTGACCCGGAAATTCAGATCGTCAGTTTCGAAATTCTGTTCCACTAAAAAAGCCGGGTAGCGATTGCCGCTGGCGCTGCTGTTCGGCGTCGAATCCACGTTGTGATCGTAATCGTTGGCGCGCGCCTTATGATAGTATTGCAGAGAAAAATTGGCGCGCTGGCACGGATACCAATTGGCGCCAAGCTTGTATTTTTGCGTGAATCGGTCTGAATCCGTGTCGCGGTTGATCAGCACCAGTCCGATGGGATCTTCCAGTTCCGTTTCGATTTCTCTCGACCGGCCCTGGCCTTCGAGCCACTGGGCTTCGCTAAAAAACACCCAGTTCTTCACACCAGTGTAGCGCACCGCCAGACTTTCGGAGACATCCAGCAAACTCTGTCGGCGATGGTTGGAAATCGGAACCGGCGCGGCGATGCCGGCGACTTCGCCATAACCGGTATCACCGTCCTGGCTCTGTTGCTCCACGCGCAGTGAGGGAACGATGGTCAGGTATTTGCGCGGCGTGATCATCACGCTGGCGTTGGCCACGTACTGGTTCATTTGCGAACCGCCGGCCAGACCCGTGAAACCTTCATCATTTCTTACCAGCGGCGGCGAGGTGGCGGGACTCAACACCCGTCTTCCGCCGAGGCTGGTTTCAAGCCGCGTGAATGAACCGCCCAAAGTGAAAAGCACCGTCTTATTGATTCGCGTTTGCGAAAAACCATGGGCGTTATACAGGTCGGAAGTGACCTCCTCCTGCTGCGTGATGCTTCGGTCGTTGGCCTCTCCGGGGTTGCGCTTTTCCACGCGGCTGTTGTTCTGATTGAGCCGTTCATACCGGAAGCCCAGTCCGAAGTCCGTCTGCGAAACAGTGTGGCGAACATCCAATTCCACCGTGTCGCGCCTTTCGTCAATATCGAGAAACGACGGGACAATCTTGCGGGCGTTGTTCGGCGGGGGAAGGCCCGTCAAGGTGGTGTCGCCCCAGGAGGTCGAATCTTTCTGCCCGTCGCGAAACTGGTGCGAGTAGCGGAGCGTGATCACCGGTTTGTCCGGCAGAGTCAGGCCGGCCTCGAACCAGGCTTCGCCCCGATCCATGGCCAGCTCGTCGTCCGGCGAATTAAACCATTGGCGGTTCGGCGGGAAATAGCCGCCGCTGCCGTCATACCAGGTGCGAAATTCGCGATAGCCAGCCCGCAAGTAACCTTTGTCGGGATGCTGCACGCCGAGTTTGAGCAGGTAGTCATGGTTGTCGGCAATCGCACGGCCATCGAGGGTGAACAGTCCCCGCTTGCCGATGTTTTGTTCCCAGTGCAGGTCTTCAATGCCGCCGAAAGGCGCGTTGGCGGGAACCTGGCGGCGTTGCATGAACTGTGCGGAATCCCCGCGCACAAAAACGCCGCCGAGCGAAAGTTCGAGCCAGTTATTGTAATCCCAGAGGTTCACCCCGGCGGGCGTGGGCGCCGGCGCGTCCTCCGCGCCCCAGGCCGCTCCGCTGCCGGCCAGACAAACAGCAGCGATAAAGATTTCAATGGTCATCGTGCGCACATAATCAGCGGCTGTTCGCGGTTTCATAAATTCTTATGAGGTTAGAACCGGAGCGACGAACCGACTTGCGAGCCATGCACGGCCTCGTGGCAGCCCGCGCTCCAGCAGGTGCCGCGGCTGACAAACGCGCGATGGTCACGCCCGCCGATCAAAAGCGATCCGGTGACCGTCTGTTGCTGGAAATGACAGCGCAGACAAAGATTCTGGTTTTGGGTCACGAGCATTTTTGGGTTCACCGTGCCGTGCGGGTCATGGCAGGTGGTGCAGCCCTCCCGCACGGCCTCGTGCTCGAAAACAAACGGCCCGCGTTGCGCCGTGTGGCAGCGGCCGCAGGTCTCGCTCTGGGTGAGCAACGCCGTGCCGCCGCCCGCCACCGCCGGACCTTTGTGCGGGTCGTGGCAATCCGTGCAACTGACGTGGCCCGAAATCACGGGATGCGTGTGCGGCAGGTTGAACTGGCCGCGCTTGTCGAGATGGCATTGAAAACAAACTTCCGGCGACCGGCGGGGATTGATGAGGGTATGATAGGCGCCGCCCTTTTCCTTATGGATGCTGCCGGGGCCATGGCAGGATTCGCAGCCGATGTTCACCGCGTTTTTTCCCTCCGCCATCAAAGCCGCGTGCGTCGCCGTCGGGAAATGTTTTGAAATCTCCTGGTGACATTCGGCGCAAGCGGCCGATCCGATGAAAGTCGCGCCGGGAATTTGCGGAGGCTCAAGCGCGGCCCGTTGAACCGTCGCGCAGGAAACCACGACAATCGCGGCAATCAAACCGGCCATGGCGAGCAGGACCTTTGCCTGATGCGCCCGGATCCAGCTTCGAACCCGGACGATAATCTGACCAGTGCGTCTGTCCATAGGCGGATGATCTGCCAAAGTTGTGTCTCGTTCTCCGACGTGGCTCTAAAAAAGAGTGACGAAAAGTTCGTGCGGGTGGTATGGGGTGTTCACCCTATACGCGATCTCCGCGAAT
Source organism: Verrucomicrobiota bacterium (assembly GCA_031423695.1). Taxonomy (GTDB): domain Bacteria; phylum Verrucomicrobiota; class Verrucomicrobiia; order Limisphaerales; family CAIQOK01; genus CAIQOK01. Next base: position 12,317 of record JANPGB010000107.1, on the reverse strand, counting down.
TCAAGCCGCACGAGCAGGCCGGCACGGCGATGAGACAAGGCAGCGAGCCTCACCCGCGCCCGCGCACCTCCACCGTCTCGCATGGCTGAATTGGCGAGCCGTTGAAGTTGATGGGGATTCAGCCCCTTATAAAAGGATCGGCGTGCGACGGGAGCGGAATGCGATTGCGAACAGCCTTGTCCGCGTTGGGCGCAGCAGAGTCTGGCGTGTCCGAAATTACCGTCGGCTGATTCCGGCACGCATCTGCGCTGGCAGGTGTGGTCATAAACCTTTTTCTGCGGCGGCCCGGGTGGCTTGGAGGCTTTGATCATGCTCCGCTCCGGCAAGGCCCTCTTCAACGAGCCGCTGCTGATCGCTTCGCCCTTCGTCGTCCTCATCTTCGCCGGACGCCACCGGCGCTTTGCGGCCGGTCGAGCCGGGAACCGGGTTCCAGCGTTCGGATTCAGGCGCTGATTCAAGCGCGGCGGCTTTCGGGTCCGCAGGCGCATCCCCCGTCAATTCCAATTTGGCCTGCTCCCAATCGGATTTCGACACGTCTTGCGCGGAACGGCCGTTGATCAGGGCCAGTTCAGCCGCGCGCTCCCGCACCATTGCCCGGGTCACGGTGCCGAGGCCGGCGGAATTTTCAGTCACGGCTCCATCCTTCAAGGAATTTGTTTTCATGGCTGATCCTTATCGCGCGTGTGAAAACGTTTGCGAGTTCTTCGCGGTCTTCATCTGGCGGGCGCCACGATCCTCGCGCGTGTCGCGGGATTTTGAAAAAATGTTGTCCCGCTTCGGAGCCTTTGCCTTTGGTGCGGCCGTGCTGGTTTTGGTGACCCGTTTGCGGATGGCGATCTGGAAAACCGGCGGCTGGGTTTTTAGGGTGGGTTTGCGGTTGGGAGTTTTCATCAATGGATCTCGCTTGGCTGGTTGTGGGGGGATTTTTGTTATGAGCGGTTGTGGAATCCATGCACCCGGGTGCGATTGCGCTCCGCGATCAATTCCGCCTCGGCATCCAGCCAATGCTGGACGTGCTGCCCCTGCGGCGTGCCCTGCTTGACATAACTGAAGTAGGCCCGCCGGGCGACCTCGTCTGGAGATGGGGCAAAATCAATTTCGTTCTGGTCCGGTTCCGCCGCGCTTGCCGACCGGGTTGCGCGCGCCGGGGGATGGTTTTGAGGTTCGGAGAATTTATGCTGTTTCATAAAAAGAGAATGAACCCGGCGACGGCGGGTCCGCCATGGGGTGTTCACCCCAAATTTTGTTCGGGGCTCGGCTCGATGGCGGCGGCGCTCAGCTTGGCAAAGACCGTGGAGTCCTCGTAGCTGATGCGGTCCACGTTTTTCACTTCGATCAGCACCTCGTTGCCCGAAAGCCGGTGGCCAGTTTTGATGACCAGCTGGCCGATCGCCCAACTCTCGGCGTCCATCATGAAATCGCAGACGTGGCCGATGGTCTCGTCACCCGCCTGGAGCTGGTAGCCGGTCACGGCGCGCGCGCTGCGCAGATGCGCATCGGCGGGCGGGCCGCTCGCCAAGGCGGGCTCGCTCGGGAGCGGTTCCGGCGGCAGTTCCAAAATCGGAAAGCCGCTCATGCCCCACAACGCCTCCCCGCGCCAGTAGTAGGGCCAGCCGAAATACCGGTAATATTCCTCCTCGTATTGGCGCGACACCGGCTTGTGCAGATCAATGGAAGGGCTGTTTTCGATCTGTTGCCGGGTCAGGTTCACGCGCAGGATTTTTTCGGCCTGATCCAGCCGGCCCAGCGAATGTGGCGAGAGCAGCACCTGACGCCCCGTCAGCCAGGTGCCCGTGTCCGCGACCACATAACGGATCGCCCAGTTCTGATCGTCGAAATAGAAATCCTTCACGTGGCCGATGTCGCCATCCGACGCCCCGAGTTTGTCTCCGTATAATGCTTTGAGGCTGCGTAACATGAATTTTCCTTTCGTGATGATCAGGCGGGTTTCTCAGATTCGTCGGCCACCAGTACTTCGGAATCGAAAGACCTGGCTCCGTTGGTGGGAGTGCCGTGATGCGTCGGTTCAACCTCCAGGGATAGATTCTTGCGCTCACGTTCCTCCGTCGTTTCGACCCATAGCAACAGGCCTTTGAGGACATCAGTGAAACCCAGGAATTTATGGCGCTCGAGCTTTAGTTCGGCGGCTGCCTTGCGGGATTGCTCGTCATGCTGTTCGCGCTTAAGGCCTGGCGCCGGAGTGCGGTTCGGAAGTTTGGCGAGGATGTCATCAACCAGCTTATCCACTTCTTCCTTGGTGTGCTCCTTTAACAACTCCAGCTTGATGCGCAAGGCCTGGCCACAGGCGTGGATGATCTCCAAATGTGTTTCCAGCTTCCGCGCCAGGATGTTCCACTCTCTTCGGACGGCGGCATTCAGATCGGTTGCCTGGGTGCGGATGGCACCGAGGGACGCGACCAGACTCGCGTCCTCGGATTCAAGAGTGTTCCATGCCTTTAATGCCCTTTGTAGGCGGTCGGTTTCACTGCTTTCGATGGAGCCATCCAGCTCATTCACCAAGACCCGGATGCGCCGCAGCACGGCCTCGACTTGGTCCCATTGTTGATCCCAAGTGGCGTTCCAATCGTCGGGCGGGCCGTGTTTCAGACCGAAGTGCCGCAGGCCTTGCAGCGTCTCCGTCAATTCCTGTTCCAGTTCTTTCAGCCGCGCGGAATCCGTGCTGAATCCAATTTCAAGACGGACCAGAATGTGGGCGGGTATTTCGATGTTCATGATCTGAGGTTGATTTTGTTTATCGTAATAAATCGCAACTTATGGTTTCGGGCTGGCACTTGCGCGCCGGGCTTCTGGTCGTCGCCGGATCCCCCGCGTTTCCCGCCGAGCAATGGTCTGGTGTTTCGCGGCAGGAACACCGTCCTTTTGCCCAGAAGCCCCCAGCCTGGAGAGAACTTTTGCCGGTCTTTTGAGCAGCGCGATTCGAGGAGATTCCCGAGCGTGAAGCGCACTCGGCCTTCAAATTCTGCCCAGCAACAGCAGGACAACGAGTATGACCAGGAGCAGGCCCAGTCCACCGCTCGGGGCGTAGCCCCTGTTTTTGCTATGGGGCCACGTCGGCAATGCGCCAAGCAGCATGAGGATGAGCAACACGATTAAAACAGTTCCTAGCATAATTTTCCTATGGATGGGCGAACAGGGTTCGCCGGGTTATCTTCCGCGATTTTCTTTCTGGCCATGATTTGAGCCAGGGGGCTTCCAGTTCCGCGGATACTGCCGGACCAGCGCCGCGTGGTGATGCGCCGGGTCGTCATGGAAATCGAGTCTGACTGACGGCGAGGCAAACAGCACGTCCACCGAAACCCGCGGCGGCGCGGGCCGCGTCACCCAAGACCGGCCCTGCAGATAAATGTACTGGTTCCGGCGGCTGCTGTAATAGACCTCATAGCCCGGGTAATAAACATAGTCGTCCTGCATCACCACCACGGTCTCCCTTTCGGGTGGCGCAACATATACGCGCCTTGGCTCCGGACGTTCCACGTAGCCAATGCAGCCGGTGAGCGTTCCCAGGAGCGCAACGCCAGCAAGGAAACCAACCCGATCCGGAGTGAGGAAAAGTTTTAGGTGATTCATAAGAGGAAAGTAAGCCCGCCCGCCGCCCGCCCGCCATGGGGTGTAACCCTACCGCCGGAGTTTTCGCCTCAGCGGCCGTCCCGATCGCGCGGCTGCGGGCTGATCACTGACCAGAGGGTGGCGGCGTGGCCCGCGCTTTTGAGAATGGTTCGCAGCCACGATGGTTTCTCGGAGGCGCTGGTGGATTTCCTCTTGCGGAGCGAGGCCACGCCAACCGCCAGCGAGGCGGCGGCGGACGCCACGGCACGGACGGTCCCGGCCTGGTCGGCGAGCGCGCGAGCTTCACTCGCCATCGTCCGCCAGTCCTGAACCAGCTGCGCGCGGTTGAGTTCGCTTTCCGCCCGCAAAAGTTCTTTCCGGGAGGTGAGCGGGTTCAGGTGAGAAGTTTTTCCAAACATGCGCGGTCCTTTCGGAGCTGTTCCAGGGTGACGGACAGGCTTTGCCAGTCGAGCAAGAGCAGGGTGAGTTGCCGGTAGAGGTAAAATCCGGCGGCTCCATAGAGCACGGTCAGCGTCAGGAGCACGGCCACCGGCGAGTACGCCCAGAAGCAGACGACCAGCGTGGCGGTGAGGGTGAGCGCTGCCAGCAGTCCGAACGCCGCAATCCCGAGCGCGAGCAGAAACGCCTGCAGTACCCGCTCGCGCCCCTCCTGCATTTCGACCGTCAACAGTTCGAGCCGGTTTTCGCCGATGGTCAGCAGCCGTTGCGCGAACTGTTTCGAGGTCGCGGACAGTTGGCTGAAGTTGCCGGTGGACGGTTCCATAAAGCAATCAGTCGCAGTTGCGGGAGCAGCGGCGGGCCAGGAGGTATCCGAGCAACGCCCCGACGCCGACACCGATGGCGATGGCTTGATAGGGGTTTTCGCGGACGGTCTGGTCGGCGACCTTCGCGGTCTCGACCGCCCGGTCGCGCACGCGGCCATAGATTTCCTTGCCGCTTTCGAGCGCGGCGGCGAGCCGTTTGCGCGCTTCGCCGACTTTCTCCCCGGCCACGTCGGCGGTGGCGGCCATCAAGGCGCGGGCATCCTCGGCCAACTGGGCCACGTCATCATTCGTTGCGGTAGTGTGTTTGTTCATATTTTTTTTGCTTTTGGTTTGTTTGAGTTTTTCAACGGTAAAGTTTCTGCCCGGGCGAGTTGGGCTGCCTCCGGCGAAGCGGCCACCCGCAGCACCGAGTTTTTTCCGCCGAACGGGTTGGCCACGGTTTCCCTGGCCAGCGGATCGGGCATCCATTGGCCGTCCACCACCAGGCAATATTCGTAAGTGCCGGGTGCCAGGGCCGTCTCTTTCCACCAATGGCCGGTGCCGGAGGAATGCAGCGTCTTCGCTTCGGGCTGCCAATGGTTGAATGTCCCGGCGAGACAGACGGTGGTGGCGGTCGGATGCGTGAACTCAAAGCGGACCGGCATTAGCTGGAGGGCGGCGCTGGGAGCGTTGTCGTGGTTATGATTGTGTTTCATGGCGGATGATTTATGGGGCGGCGGCTTTTCAATTTCCAAAGAAACTTCCGTCTCGCAGCGCTACAATGGCCGGGAAGCCCGGGAGGTGATATGGGGTGTTTCCCTACCGTAGATTTTGCGCCGGGCCTGCTGGTGGGGCGGCGCGCACTTTGCGCCGGTTTTTGTGCCGGCACGGTGGGCGAACTTGCCCCGGCCTCAGCACGATTTTGAAAACCAAAGCAAGGATTCTCCTAGTGGCGGCAAGGAACGTCCCAGTCGCAACCGGTTTTTTTGAACCCTATGCTGGCTCATGCCAGTTGACTGCCAACTAAAAACGTACCTTGTCCGCACGGCCTTGCGCGTCGCGTCGCCTCGCTTGTGGCTGACGAAAGTTCTGGCCGGCATCTTGTTGCTTCTCCTTCACCCCGGTCATGCGTTGAGCGCATCGTTGCCAGTTCCGTACAACGTGACCGTGGCTTGGAATCCCAGCCCCAGCCAGGGCGTCGTCGGCTACCGCCTCTATTACGGTGCGGTCAGCAGGGGATACACGAACAGCCTCGTCACCGGCAACGTGGCGACCTTTCCGGTCTCGGGATTGTTGAGCGGGGTCACCTATTATTTCGCCATCACGGCAGTCGATGCGCAGGGGCTGGAGAGCGCTTTTTCAAACGAGATCAGTTACAGCCAGGGAATTCCTGGTGCACAGCTGCAGATCCGTGCCGGGAGCGGCGGACAGTTTGTGGTGACGGTGGCCGGGCGGGTCGGGCACACCTTTAACATCGAAGCGACGCAGGATTTCTCCTCTTGGAATGTCATCGGCACGGTGTCGCTGCTTTCCAGCGGGTCGTCGGATTTTACCGACACGAATGCGGCGAGTTTTCCGCGGCGCTTCTACCGGACCCGCGACCCCCAGCCCTGATGATCGAGGCACTGCGAAATGGCCCCGTCGTTTAGCAGTCTCGATCAACGAAAGATGAAATGATGGTGCATTATCTCAGCCAAAAATGTTGGGGCCGGTCCTGTCTGCATCTGGCGGCGGTGTTGCGCGCCGGCCACGGCGAACGGTCGGCTGGAAACCACGAAAATCACAAACTAACATGAGCGCAAAACTATTCCGGGCGGGCGTCGAGCAACTGTTCGCGGCCCACTCCATGGCTCCTGGCCGCATGGTTTTTCATCGCTCGAAACGGTTTGACCAATGGCCCGGCGTTTATGCCCCGGAACGTAAAACCGCCCGCACGATTATTTTGGTGGAGTGGAAGCAGTCCCGCCTGCCCTGCCTCAGCGAAGATTGGTGGAAGTAGGTCGCAGGTCAATTCTCCTGCGGAATCAATCCCACCCGCAGGGCAAAGCGCACCAGGCCCGGAACATCATGCACGTTCAGGCCCGCCATCAGCTTCAGGCGATGATATTCGATGGTCTTGGGGCTGACCTGGAGCAGTTCGGCGATGCCCTTCGTGTTCTGCCCTTCCGCAATCAGTTGGAGAATCTCGCGCTGCCGGCCGGTCAACTGTTCGAGCGGGCTTTTGCAGCTGGCAATGTCAGCCAGCGCAAAATCCCTGGGGAGCCGGTCGGAGATTTCCCGGCTCAGATAAATTTCGCCGAGCGCGACGCGGTGCAGTGCGGCGGCCAGTTCGTTCGTCGCCGACTTCTTGAGCAGGTAGCCCGCTGCGCCCGCCTTGAGCGCCTTCCAGACATATTCTTCGTTGTGATGCATTGAGAGGATGACGACCCGGACGTCCGGGAATTCCCTGGCCATGCGGGCGGCCGCCTCCAGGCCGTTCAGACCGGGCATGGAGACATCCATCAAAACCACATCGGCCCAGTGCAGCGCGACCAGCTTCAGGACTTCGCGCCCATCGTCGGCTTCGCCCACCACTTCCACGTCGGGCAATTTTTCCAGCAAGGCGCGGATGCCCGCCCGCACCAGCTTATGGTCGTCGGCCAGGAGTACGCGCAGGGGTTTGCAGGGCTTGGTCATGGCGCTTCAGCTTCGGTCGTCGGGGTTTTCCATTTCAGCGGGAACCACGCGTGGACTTCGGTGCCCTGCCCGGGCGGGGACGTGAATTCCAGTCCGCCTCCGGCCAGCGCCGCCCGCTCCTCCATGCTCAACAACCCAAGACTTGCGCCGCGTACGGCTTTTTCCCGGATGGCGGCCACATCAAATCCGCCCCCATCGTCGCGAACCCTCAGGTGGAGCTGCCCGTTTTCGAGGCGCAGTTCCACGGTCACCGTTTTAGCGTGGGCGTGACGCACCACGTTGGTCAGGGCCTCCTGCGCGATGCGGAAGCATTCGGTTTCAATCACCGGATCCAGACGCTGCTCGAGCGGGTCGGCGTGGAACTCGACTTTCAAATCGACCAAGGCCGCCTGCCGGTTGGTGTACCAACGCACGGCCGGTTCCAATCCCAAATCATCGAGGATGGACGGGCGCAAGTTCAGCGAGATGTCCCGCACCTGATCCAGCACGCGCTCGACCACGTTGAGGCTCTCGTTCAAGCGCGGCTTAAGCGCGTCGGTGCCGGGCGATTGCAGCATCGACTGCAGGTTCAATTGGAGGACGGTGAGCGCCTGGCCGATTTCGTCGTGGAGTTCGCGCGCGAGGTTCCGGCGTTCGGTCTCCTGCGCCGTGACGAGCCGGCGGGACAGCCCCTGGAGTTTGCGGCTGTATTCCTGGCGTCTGGTCTCGGCCTGCTCGCGCTCGGTGATGTCCAGATTTGTCCCCACCACCCATTCGACATTCCCCTGCGCATTCGTGCGGACCGTTTCCACGGCCTGGATGGTGCGGTATTTCCCGTCGGCACGCCGCTGAATGCGGAACTCGCGGGAGCCGTGCCCGCGCCGGCGCACCGTGTCCTGCAACAACGCTTCCTGCTGGCGCAGTTCCTCGGGCAGGAGGGCTCCGCTCCAGTCGGCGTATGCCACGAATCCATCCGCCGTGGGCGCGAGGCCGTAGATCCGGAACATCTGGGCATCCCACCGAATCTTGTCGCTGATGACATTCCATTCCCAAATACCCACTGCCGTCGCCTCGGTGGCCAGATGCATTCGCACCTGGTTCTCACGCAACGCCGCCTCCGCCTGTTTGCGCTCCGTGATGTCGCTGATGGTGACGACCGCCATCATCAACTGGCCGCCCGTGTCGTGGACCAGCGTGCCGCCGTAATTGAAGATCCGCTGCCAGCCGGTTCCGACGCGCCGGATGCGCGCCTCGAAGTTGCGCAATTTCTCGCCGCGCAGGATGCGGGCGAGCGGCCATTGATCCACGGGCCAGACGTTCCCTTCCATGTCCGAGAGTTCGAACGTGTCCGCGAACTGGGCCAGGTGCAGACGGCACTCGTTCAGGCTGGCAAAGCCGTGCAGGTTCAGCGCCGCCCGGTTGAAATAGAGCAACTGGCCATTGAGATCAGAAACCGCCAGCCCCTCGGCGAGGTTTTCGACAATCGTCTGAAGTCGCGCCTCGCTCTCCTGCAGCGCCTGCTCCGCCTGCCTGCGTTCCGCGCGCTCCTTGACTTCCTGCAGGGCGCGGTGGACCGCCGGCACCAGCCGGGTGAGCCGTTGCTTGAGGACATAGTCCGTGGCGCCCCGCTGGAGCGAGTCAATGGCCCGTTCCTCGCCCAGCGTTCCCGAGACGAGAATAAAAGGAATGTCAGGAAACCGGGCGTGGGCAACGGCGAGCGCGGACAGCCCGTCAAACGCGGGCATCGAGAAGTCCGACAGGATCAGACCAATGCCGCCGCGTTCGAGCGCCGCCACAAAATCCGCGCGGGTCTGCACGCAGGTGGTCGCACTCGTGATGCCCTCGGCCGCCAGGATGGACTGAACGAGCGCGGCATCGTTGGGATCATCCTCAAGATGCAGGATGTGGAGCGGGGATTTCATGCTCAACGTATTCCTTTCCGGGAACAACTCCCGGGTCATGGGCAAAACCATTTTTTCCGTTCGCGGTGGCGGGCGGTGGCTCATTGAGGGTCGCCCAGAAAATGTCGAGCTGCTTGACGGCCGTCATGAAGGCGGTGAAATCCACGGGCTTCACCACGTAGGCGTTGACCCCTTGCTGGTAACACTCGACCAGGTCCGGCGTTTCCCGCGAGGACGAAAACACGACCACGGGGATGCTCTTCAAATCCTCGTCGGCCTTGATGCACTTCAACACTTCCAGTCCGTTGACCTTGGGCATCTTCAGATCCAGCATCACCAGGATGGGATTGCCGCCAGTCCGGATTTTGAATGTGCCCCGGCGGTATAAATAATCCAGCGCCTCCGCGCCGTCGCGGACGACCACGACCTGGTTGGCCAGCCGCTGTTTCCCCAGCGCCGACAGAGTCAGTTCCGCGTCCTGGGGATCGTCCTCGACCAGCAGGATGTTCTTGATGTTTCTAATTTCAACTCCCATGCGAGCCTTGGTTTTGTTTTGGAACCGAAAAATAAAACGTCGCGCCGCCGTCCACCACGCCTTCCGCCCAGACCCGGCCGCCGTGCCGTTGAATGATGCGCTGGACGTTGGCCAGGCCGATGCCCGTGCCCTCGAACTCGTCGCGGCTGTGCAGGCGTTGGAACACGCCGAACAGTTTGTGGGCATAGCGCGGATCGAAACCCGCGCCGTTGTCCCGGATGAAGATCACCGTTTCGTCCCGCGGCAAGGCAGAAAGCCGGGAAGGAACTCCGCTTTCTGTTTTTGCAATTTCTGCTTTCTGCTTTTCGGTCAGGCAGCCGATTTCGATCTTGGCGGCGGCCCGGGCACCGGTGAACTTCACCGCATTGGAGATCAGATTGACCAGCACCAGGCGCAGCAGGGCGCGGTCGGCCCGCACCGCCGGCAGCGGGTGGATTTCCCAGGCAATGGTTCGCCGCCGGGTCTCTTCTTGAAAATCATTCACCGTCTCCAGCACCAACTGATCAAGATTGACCTCCGCCTTCTGCATTTCGGAACGGCCGACGTGCGAGAACGCCAGCAGGTCGTCTATCAGATGCCCCATCCGTTTGGCCGCCTCGGCAATCGTCGTCAGATGATGGAGGCTTTTTTCGGAAAGCGCCGGGCCGGCGTCTTTCTGCAGCAGGTCCACGAAGCCGACGACGTGGCGCAGCGGCGCGCGCAAATCGTGGGAGACGGAATAGCTGAAGGCCTGCAGTTCCTCGTTGGCGGCCTGCAGTTCCGCCGTGCGTTCGAGAACGCGCTGCTCCAGTTCGATATTCAGTTGGCGGATTTTCTCCGCCGCCGCTCTGCGTTCGGTAATGTCCCGCACCACTTTCGACACGCCGATCACCTTGCCGGCGGCATCCTTGATCGGGGAGGCCGTGACCGACACATCAATCAACCGTCCATCCTTGGTTTGTCGCAGGGTCTCAAAGTGCTGCACGCTTTCGCCCCGTCGGATCTTCCCCAGAATTTGATTCTCCTCATCATGCCGGTCGGCTGGAATCAACCGCAGGAGTGATGCCCCCGCCATCTCGCTGGCCGCATAACCGAAAATCTTTTCCGCACCTTTGTTCCAACTGGTGATGATGCCGTTCGGGTCTTTGCCGATGATGGCGTCGTCCGAAGATTCGACAATCGCCGCCAGCCGGACCACAGTTATTTCCGCCGCTTTGCGCTCGGTGATGTCGCGGACGTTGCACTGGATCACTTTTATGTCGCCGGCCTGATACACGTTGCTGACAAACTCCACGGCAATTTTCCGGCCGTCGCGCGTTTCCAGGGGCAGATCTTCATAGCGGACATACCCGGTTTTTTGCAGCCGCTGCAGCATGATCTGGTTCGACTCGATGTCCTTGAACGGGCTCAGTTCGCCGACGGTTTTGCCGACCATTTCACGGTGGGAAAAGCCGAGGAGCTCAACCAGGAAAGGGTTCACATCGGTGATGCGTCCCGTGTCCACGTCCAGAATCAGGATGCCGTCCTTCGCCGCTTCGAACAGCCGGCGATAGCTCAGTTCGGAGGCGTGCAGCGCCTCCTCGGCGAGCTTGCGTTTGGTGATGTCGCGGACGTTGCATTGGATCACATTGCGATCCCCGGCCTGATACACGTTGCTGACAAACTCCACGGAAATGAGCCGGCCGCTCTTGGCCTCCAGCGGCAGGTTTTCGTAACGGACGCACCCTTGTTGTTGCAACTGCTCGAACTTGGCCTTGTTGGCCTCGAGGTCTTTGGACGGGCCCAGATCCCAGATGAACGACCCGACCAGTTCGTTGTGGGAGAACCCCAGCAGGCCGACCAGGAAAGGATTCACATCGTCAATGATCCCCGTGTCCACGTCGAGAATCAGGATGCCGTCCAGCGCCGCCTCGAACAGCCGGCGATAGCTCAGTTCGGAGGCGCGGATCGCCGGCTCGCTCCGTGTTTCGGGGTCAGGCAAGAACGGCGCTACCTCGCGAGCAACATTGCCCGCGTCCGGGCGCAGGATTTTTTTTACCGCCTCCAGCAAATCATCATTGGAAAAGGGCCGCTGCAGCAAGGCGTCGGGTTTGAGCCAGGGTTGGCGCTCGAATTCATGCGCCGGCAGATAGCCGGTGGCCATGAGGACCGGGACTGCCATGCGGGCGGCCCGCAATTTTTCGATCATCTCAATGCCGGTCATCCGGGGCATTTTGTTGTCGGTGATGACGAGGTCGTAGTGGCCGGCCTGAAGCGTGTCCCAGCCGGCGGCGCCATCTTGGACGGCGGCAACGTCATAACCAGAGCCGGCCAGCACATCGCAGCTGAGTTGGCGGGTGTCACGGTCATCATCGACCACGAGAATGCGCGGGGGTGAATTCTGCAGGGCGCGGGCGGGGGAGAACGCCGGCTTTTCAGCGAGGTTGATTTCACTGCATTTCATGACAGCGTCAACACTATGTTTGAAAAGGATTCGCGTGCCATGGGGTGTAACCCGAACGATCAGTTGTGAGCCGGCCTTGCCGAGGGAAGACCTGGGGATGGAGGAGGCGACGACGACACCGGCTCGTTGCCATGGAGGGGGAAGGTTACCGCGCGGGTTTCTAGAAGGAGGCCGGCATTTTCTTTGGGCTCAGTGCCTGCGGAGAATCATCGCCTTGACTCAGCCACGACGGCCTGCCAAGAACACCGTGATCAAGCGAATGGAGCAACCAACCCCTGCTTAAGCTGACACCTCGTTTGCACACAGCGACCGTCCTGGTGGCCCTCACAGCAGTATATTTTTGCGCCGGCAAATTCGGCCTGTCGCTGGCCGTTGTGAACGCGAGTGTCTCAGCCGTCTGGCCGCCGACCAGCATTGCGCTGGCGATGCTGCTCTTGTAAGGTTATCGCCTGTGGCCAAGAATATTCCTGAAC
>JANPGB010000106.1:0-7578 GCA_031423695.1 Verrucomicrobiota bacterium | reverse complement strand
TCCGTGTGCATCGAACGCACGATGCAGATGTCGTCGGCAATCTTCGCGATGTGCGGAAACAAACTCGAAATCTCCTGCCCCGACTTGCCGTATTTGGCGAAGTCCACGAACGACCCGCGCGCCTTCAACGGCGTGTTCTGCAACTGCGCGAGCTGTTGCCCTTTCGTCAGTGAATCGGGAAACGGTTTGCCATCCAGCTCCTTCAACTTCGGTTTCCAGTCGAACGATTCCAGGTGCGACGGCCCGCCCGCCATGCACAGATGAATCACGCGTTTCGCCTTCGCGGGAAAATGCAGTGGCTGAATCGCGCCGGGAATTCCGCGCCGCGCCGCCGCTTCTGCCGCGAGCAATTTCGGATTGAACAACGATGCGAGCGCGAGTCCGCCCAGCCCGTAAGCCGAGCGCGTGAGAAAGCTGCGGCGGTTGATGCTCTGCTGGAACGCCTGTTCGTTGAATGGAAAAATGTGGCTCATGGTTTTAGTCGCCTGAATTCAACGCAAAGACGCAAGGAAAGTAGGGCAGGCGTCTCGCCTGCCCAACGCGAGCGCGTCAGCGCGAGCAGAGCGCGGCGTTCACGCCGCTTCAACGTGGCCAGCGCAGGCGGGCAGGAAAATTGACACGCCCCGAGCAATCGTCCGTTGAAGCGGGCTGAAGCCCACGCTCCCCGGCTTGCGCCTTTGCGCCTTTGCGTCTTTGCGTTAAAAATCGTTCGCATGGCTTTGATTCAGTAGCGCGTAATCGTCTCGTGCAAATTCAGCACCACGCGCGCGAGGCTTGTCCACGCGGCGTGCTCGGCGGGCTTCAGATTCGCGGACGGCGGCTGCTTCCCGACATGCAACAGCTTTTCCGCATCGCCCGGATTGGCCGCGTAATAACTCCGCTGCTCGCCCAAAAATTTCAGCAGCGCCTCCTGCTCCGTCGTTTTCGCGGGTCGCAGCAACGCGGTTTCAATCGCCAGATTCACCCGTGCCGCATCGCTCTTCATCTGCGGCGCGGTCAGAAGTTTTTCCGCAAACACCCGCGCCGCCTCGACGAACGACGGATCGTTCAGCAGCGTGAGCGCCTGCTGCGGCGTCGTGGAATTGGGCCGGTCCACCGTGCATTCTTCGCGCGACGGCGCGTCAAAGTTCGCGAGCATGGGATGCAGAAAGGCGCGCTGCCAGTGCGAATAAATCCCGCGCCGATACTGCCGCTCGTCCGGGCTGGCGTCGTAGCCACGGTCGGGAAACTGAAGGTTCGCGTAATAATCCGCCGGCTGATACGGAAACGCGCTCGGCCCGCCGATGTCCGGATTGAGCAGTCCCGCGATGGCCAGCGCGTTGTCGCGCACGAACTCCGCTTCGAGCCGGCGCGGATTCTGCCGCGCGAGCAGACGGTTTTTCGGATCAAGGTCGTTCAACTCCGGACGAATTTTTGCGTCCTGCTGATACGCGGCAGAGCTGACCATCAGCCGCACGACATGTTTCACGTCCCAGCCGCTCGCCATGAATTCCGCCGCGAGCCAGTCCATCAGTTCCGGATGCGTCGGCGATTCGCCCTGCGCGCCGAGTTCCTCCGGCTGGTTCGAGAGGCCGTTGCCGAAAAGTTGCTTCCACAGCCGGTTCACGAACGCGCGCGATGTCAGCGGATTTTCCGGCGACACCAGCCAGCGCGCAAGATCGAGCCGCGTGAGAGTATTTGTGCCGTTGTGCGCGGGCTGCGGCAGAAAATGCGGCACGGCGGGCGCGACGATTTCGCCGGACTCATCCTGCCAGTTGCCGCGCGCCAGCACCCGGGAGACGAAACGGTTTGTCAGCGCCACCGTCACCAGCGTCGGCACAACACCGTGCTGGGCTTGAAGAATTTCCGCCTCCAAATCTTTTAACCGCGCATACGCCGCCGGATTATTTGTCGTGCTGCGAATCCACGCGCCGACGAGCGTTTCATTTTTAGACCTGGTTGCAGAACCTTTGACCGCGCGGCGCAATTCCTCGCTCGCGCCCGCCTGCAACGGGTCAGCCGCCGCCAGCGCCGTGGTCGCAATCCGAAAACTGCCCAGATCATCGGACTCGATCTTCAGCTTGAGCGACTGCCCCGCGCCAAGGAACACCGGCGGATCGAGCAGATAAACCGCGCTCTGCAAATTTGTCCCGGCGCGAAAATCAAGTTTCCAGATGGGATGCACACCGAGAATATCGTGGCCATTGAAATACGTAGGCAGCCGCGTCGTGGCGGCGGATCGTAGAAATGCAATGCTGGCCGTCTTGCGATTCGTCGTCTGGAGTTCCGCCGAGAGTTCTATTTCCGGCGAGTCGTTCGTCCCGCGCAGCGATGAGTTTTTATTTGTCGCCGTGGGCGGCAGTTCCAGCCGGATCGCCGCCAGCCAGCCCGCCGGCGGCGTGACGCGAACTTCAAACACTTCGGGCTTCGCCGGTTTGCCCGTGGCGATCACCGTGCCGTCCGGCTGAATGCTGATCTGCGTCGGGGAATTTGTTTTCACCACCCGCACTTGCGGTTGTCTCGCGATGTTCCAACCGTCAGGCGATGCTTCCCACGTCGCACGGAGATTTTTTTCCCAGCCGAGAAAATGCAGTTTCGCGTCGCCGTGAAGTTTTGCCGCCGCATCAGAAACGACCTGCTTCACCGCCGTTCGCAACTTCGGCTCGCGCTGCACGAGGAATTGATTCGTGACAAACAGTTCCGGCGGGAACGGATGATCGTTGCTCCAGCCGACCAGGTCGGGATTTGGCGTGTATTCGTAGTCCTGATAAACACCCCACTGCTTCACGTCATCGAAGAACGCGCCGAGCGAATAAAAATCTTTCGTGCTGAACGGATCGAACTTGTGATCGTGACACTCGCAGCACGCCATCGTCGAACCCAGCCACGCCGTCGAGACGGTGCGCACGCGGTCGGCGCGATACTTGGCGAGATATTCCTTCGGCTGCGCGCCGCCCTCGCGCGTCACCATGTTGAGACGGTTGAAGCCCGTGGCAATCTTCTGCTCGACGGTGGCGTTCGGCAGCAGGTCGCCCGCAATCTGCTCGATGGTGAACTGGTCAAACCGCTTGTTCCGGTTGAACGACTCGATGACGTAATCGCGATACGGAAAAATATTCTGATCCTGATCGCCGTGATAGCCCACCGTGTCCGCAAACCGCACCGCATCCAGCCACGGCACGGCCATGCGTTCGCCGAAGTGCCGCGACGCGAGCAGCCGCTCGACCTGCTTCGCGTAAGCTTTGGGTGAACGATCTTTGACGAATGCCTCCACCTCCGCCGCAGTCGGCGGCAGGCCGGTCAAATCCAGCGCGAGCCGGCGCAACAACGTGCGCCGGTCCGCCGTCGGTGCGGGCGTGATCTTATTTTCCTCCAACCGCGCGAGAACAAACGTGTCAATGGCGCCTTGCGTCCACTTTGAATCAGCAACTTTCGGCAACGACGGCCGCTTCACCGGCGCGTAAGACCAGTGCGGTTCATACGTCGCGCCCGCCGCAATCCAGCGCCGCAGCACGTCAATCTGCGCCGGTGTCACAATCTTGTGCGTCTCCGCTGGCGGCATGTGATCGTCGGCGATGTCCGTCTCCAGCCGCCGGATCATTTCACTTTCATCCGGCTTGCCCGGAACGAACGCCTCCTTTTCCAACGCGACTTCGCGCACATCCAGCCGCAGCTTGGCCTTGCGGCTTTTCAACTCCGGCCCGTGGCACCGAAAACAATTGTCGGAGAGAATCGGGCGGATCTCGCGGTTGAACCCCGGCTCGCGCCCGTCGCCCGCCCCGGCGCACAACGCGACCACGAGCCAGCCGCCGAACATCATGGATGTCCGTTTGAACCGAATTGATTTGATCTGCTTCATTGTTGTCAGGAATGGCTGGGCGTCCTGCGGATGTGGCAGATTGCGCCCGTATTTTTTAAACCGCCAGCACGCCGTTCACCACCTTGCCATGAACATCCGTCAGCCGGAAATCGCGGCCCTGGTGTTTGTAAGTGAACCGCTCGTGGTTGATGCCGCACAAGTGCATCAGCGTGGCCTGCAAATCGTGAACCTGAACGGGATTCTCCGCGGCGTGATACGCGAAGTCATCGCTGCTGCCGTAAATGCAACCGCGCTTCACGCCACCGCCCTGCCAGGATTTCAACCAGGCGGGGATGCCCCGGTGTATTTCGCCGCCTTGCAAAAACACCGACCACGGCCCGCGCTCGTGATTGTAGCGGGCGATGCCGCGCCCGTAGGTGCGGGAACTTTCAATCAGCAGCGCGACGCCGGGCAAGGTTTTCATCGTAAAAGAGTCAGCGTGAGTGGGCGGAAACAATTCACCGCCGCACCTTTTGTTTCAGCCGGTCGAACAGCACCGGCGCCAGCAGTATCCCGCCGCTGACGACGTATTGCCAGAAGGCGTCCACGTTTTTCAAATTCATCGCGTTGTTGACCGTGCCCATGATGAACACGCCCACGAT
Source organism: Verrucomicrobiota bacterium (assembly GCA_031423695.1). Lineage (GTDB taxonomy): Bacteria > Verrucomicrobiota > Verrucomicrobiia > Limisphaerales > CAIQOK01 > CAIQOK01. The sequence continues at coordinate 3,138 of JANPGB010000106.1, read as the reverse complement.
CACGCCCAGCATCGAAGCAAATCGAACACACCAAATAGTGGGTTGCCTCCCCTCACTTCCGGCGGGCCAGTGGCCCGTGCCACCCATTTTTGCAACTTCATTGTTCCGGCTCGATTGGCTCATGATTATTCCAAGACGAGCTGTTTGGCGACGTAGGGAATGGGATAAGCTGCGATCCAAACTTCGGATTTGAATTCGCCGAAGGGAATCTTTGGCTTGCACTCTGATTCAAACTGCATCACGACGGCGTCAATTTTTTTGCCGATCATAAGGGAGGCCGTCGCCGAGATTCAAGCGGTGATTCAGCACGATCAGGTCGGGGCTGTATTTCCGGCATTCCTTGAGCATGTTGATAAACGTCGCCTGCTTCTCCCGGCGTATCAATGGCCCCGGCGTCGAGCGCGTAGATGTCCAGGTCCAGTCCATATTCGTCATGCAGCCACTTGAAGAACTCCAGATTGGCCAATGTCTGCCGCTCGGTTGAGCCTTCATTCGTATTATCAATCCACGAAAAATAATGGCTGCGCGAAGGCGTCTTTTCATCCGCGCCAGCCAGCGGATGCAGATTTTCCCCGTTCAAAGAAACCGCACCAGAGAGCGTGCCAGCCAACACCGCCATCCAGCCGATGCGCTTGCCGAAGCCAGTCATCTTCCGACGGTCACAAAGCGGCGGAGAATGACTGCCACCGGTTCGTGAAGTGAAAATGGTTTGTGAATTCAGAGTTGCCATCAAGAAGTAATCCTATCGCAGCCGAAGGATGCCGGACAACTACCATTTTGCGTTGCGCCCTGTCTCCTTTTGCGGCGCATCACCGGCAGCCGGCCTCATGCGAAAGAGGCTGCAAAAAATTACCACGGTATTCTTCTCGTCGCTGGACGAACAGAGTTTCGTGCCCGAGAGATGAACAGGGCAAAGCCCCCGCAAATTCAACCAACACTCTTTGAGATGTGTTCAAAATTGTGCCTAAAAGGATGCTGACGGATAGTGCCCGACATATTGGCGGATTCTAGTTGATTACTTAAGAAAGATGGCTATTCTTGTGCGCGAAATGGGCGCAAAAATGACCGATTTCGACCTCGAAACCCGACCTGAGCAGAATTTGCGGACACCAAAATGGACACCAACCGGATTCGAGCGGATTAGGAAAAATAGTGCCAGGATACTCTTGAATAGTTCGCAGATTCAGTCATACTATCACTTGTCAATGAAGTGCGCGTTTGATTCGCAACTTCTTCATTAGGTGCAGTTACCAAATGGAAGCCCGATTGAACTCTTGGTTCAATCCCGACTACTGGCTTGAGAGATTTCAATAGGATTTTCAGGTTGAGGATATTTGAGCAACGGAATTGTTTTATCCTCGTCAATATCCAAAGACGGACAAATCACAACCGCATGTTTGGCATAGGCGTAATGAACTGCCTTACTCGAATGACCCAACGCTGCCTGCGCAAAACGTTCTGGAATTCCTCTGGCATAAGCTCGTTCAGCCCAGGCATAGCGGTAGGAATGCAGTGAAATTCCACTGATGTTCAACATCCGGCATCGGCGGCTGAACTCTGCAGAACGCCACCGGTCTGGCAATTGTGAAATCCGGCAAAATATCGGTCCTTGATTTGGGAGTTGTTGTAAAAGGGACTCCAAGCGCGGCCCGATTGTGAGATGGCACCATTCTCCCGTCTTTTTTCTCTGAAAACTGAGGGTCTTATTTTTCCAGTCAATGTTCTCGGCTTTTAATTCAGCCCCGTCGCTTTGCGCAGCTCCGGTCTCCCACAGCACTTCATAATAAATTTTTCGCTCCTGACACTTTTCCACTTCGATAATTCGGTGGTGCTCCTCCTCCGTCACCGCACGCTTGGATTTGGATTTAACCTGCGGCCACATTTTCGACGGAATGATCGGCCAGGGAAGCCAGCCCAATCCCTGAGCCAGATTGTGTAAACATTTCAGAAACTCATTGGTGAACACGCCGCCTGCCGCCATCACGGCCCGCAAATCCTCCGCTCGGGTTTCCACGATTTTCCGTTCGCGGATCAGGTTGAACGGCTTGCTCCGAATCGCGCGCTGGTAGCGCTTCTGCGTGGATTCCTTGGCGCACCGGCCGACCACTTCCTGCATCAGGTCAGACCAGCAGCGAGCGGACAATTGTGGGTCAATCGCCGCGAGATGAACTTTCGCCAACGCCAGGTTCAACAGCGGCTGTTCGACCGCCTTGATTTTCGCCTGGAAAAGCGCCTCCGCCGATTTGGCGTCCTGGGTGTGGAGACTTTTTTGGGCGCCGGTTTCGGCGTCTTGAAAATAAAAAACCCGACCCCGCCGGAACAGATAATACCGCTGTTTTTGCATAACGCATCATTCTAAAACGGGGGTGGAATGAGGCGTTAATGCCTACTGACCGACTTCAGCCGGATTGTGCCGGGATAATGGCCTCTGGTTGAAGAGAACCAAATCTTCTGACACTTCTTCTGACAGTCGGGGGTTTTGAGGCGCTTTCTCCGAAGTCCGCCGCTGTCAATCAGCGGCTTATGAAATGGCTCCAGAGGAAGGGCTCGAACCTTCAACATCGCGGTTAACAGCCGCGCGCTCTACCATTGAGCTACTCTGGAACAAAAAATATCTGGTTGCGGCACTCAAACCTGCAACCGGCGGTTAATCCCGACGAGTCGGAACTTTACCATTGAGCCGCTTTCGGCTCAAAATCTTTCACGGACTCCCATCTGCAACATCGCGGTTAATCCCGACCGGTCGGGACTCTACCATTGAGCTACTCTGGAACGCTGTCCGTAAGGGCGCGAACTCTACAAACCACACCCGTCACCGTCAATAATTTTCCCCGGCAACTTCACTTGGGCTGACATTTCGGACAGAAGAATGTGCTGCGAGCCGCCTGAACGATCCGCTTGATGGGTGAATGACAACGCAGGCAAGGTCGCCCGGCCCGGTCGTAAACCTGCAAGCGCTCCTCGTAGTAATCCACCACCCCCGCTGCCCGGCCAAAATAAAACAGACCGTCGCCCGTTTTTTCGTCGTTGAAATTCAACGGGATGGTGCTACCGCAGCGGATCGCTTCGCGCAGGATCGTTCGAATGGCCCGGCGCAAAGCGGCGATTTGCTTGGCGGCAAGTTTTCGGCCGGGCAGG
>JANPGB010000105.1:0-1730 GCA_031423695.1 Verrucomicrobiota bacterium | reverse complement strand
CACGGAGCGGGTGGCGCTCATCGGCGAAGGCGGCGGGCCGATCAAGGTGGAGTTCGCGCTGGCGTTGAAGAAGATTTACGGCCAGGGCAACGGGGAAATTGTGGACGTGGAGGCCAGGCCATTGGAAAGGAAAAAGGAAATGGCTGGCGTGGGCGAATCTACTAACTGAACACCATCACTGCCTAACGGGCCACTGACACTGTCAACTAACACTCTCGTCCACGTCAGCCGAACCAAGATAGCACACAAACGTCAAATGAGCAAAGACGCGCAAGAAGTCACGGAAATCGAGGAGTATATCGCAGCGGCTCGCCAGGCGGGTTGTCCGGAGGAGCAGATGGACCGTTTCATCCGCGCCGAGGTGGTATTGCAGCCACGCCAACTCGCCGCCAGTGCCGCCGCCCGGCTGTGTGATGCGCCGGACGGTCCGACGGCGGTTGGCTATGGCGGCGCGCGGGGTGGCGGGAAGTCGCATTGGATGCTGGCGCAGATGGGCGCGGACGATTGCCAGCGCGTGCCGGGGCTGAAATGCCTGTTGCTGCGCAAAATGGCCAAGGCCAACATTGAGAATTTCGAGGACTTTCGGCGGCGGTTGTTCAACCGGCTGCCGCATGAGTTTTCGGCCTTCCGTGGCATACTCACGTTTGCCAACGGATCGCGCATCGTCACCGGCCACTACAAAACCGAAGCCGAAATTGATAATTTTTTGGGCATTGAATTTGATCTGGTCGCAGTGGAGGAAGCCACCACGCTCACCGCCAGAAAATACCAGGACATCACGACGTGCTGCCGGACTTCCAAACCGAACTGGCGACCGCGCATTTACTCGACCACGAATCCCGGCGGCGTTGGCCATGCTTGGTATCGGACGCGGTTCGTCCTGCCGTATCTGGAGAAGCGCGAAACCGAAACGCGCTTCATACCCGCCCGCGTGGCGGACAACTCGTTTAACAACCCAGAATACCGCAAGGTTTTGGAAAACCTGACGGGCTGGCAGAAGCGCGCCTGGCTGGATGGGTCGTGGGACATTGCCGCCGGGCAGTATTTCACCACGTTTCGCCGCGAGGTCCACGTCGTCGAGGATTTCGATGATACCCGCGCCGTGGAATGGTTCGCCGCACTGGATTACGGGTTTGCGCATTACACCGTGGTGCTGCTGGGCTGCCGCGACGGGGATGGAAACACGTTCATCGTGGACGAACACGCCGAACGGTTGTGGCTGCCGCAACGGCACGCGGCGGCGATCAAGGCGATGCTGGCCAGACACAAGCTTGGCGACCGCAAGCTGGAGCTGGGCGATCTGCGGCGGTTCTCTGCTGGCGCGGATGTGTTTTCACGGCAGGGCGACGGCTCGACCGTCGCGCAGCAGTATGAGCGGCATGGAATCCGGCTCAAACCGGCCAGCATGGACCGGCTGAACGGGTGGGCTGAGCTGATGCAGGGCTTCGGTGATCCCGAAAATGGCGTCAGGCCGACGTTATTCATTCACAAACGGTGCGGGCGGCTGATTGAGACGCTGCCGGCGCTGCAACATGATCCGAACCGGCCCGAGGACGTGCTCAAGGTTGACGCCGACGAGGAGGGCGTGGGCGGCGATGATGCAGCGGATGCGCTGCGGTATCTCGTGGCGACTAAATCAAGGACGGTGACGCAGCGGAAACTCAGGGGGTTGTGATTAACGAGAACAAGACCAGCTACAGGCGGAGTGCGGCGCGGCCTGTGCGGGCTGG
>JANPGB010000104.1:0-2944 GCA_031423695.1 Verrucomicrobiota bacterium | reverse complement strand
ACCGCGGTGGCGCCGTATTCGGCGTTCCCGGTGGGCGCCGCTCTCTTGACCGTTTCCGGGCGCATCATCCCCGGCGCCAACGTGGAGAGCGCGAGCTACGGATTGACCTGCTGCGCCGAGCGCGTGGCGCTGTTCAATGCCTTGACCAGTGGAAAGAAAGATTTCACGGCCATCGCCGTCGTGGCGCGGCTGCCCGGCGGTCCGGCGCCCTGCGGCGCGTGCCGGCAACTGCTGGCGGAGTACGCACCGGACGCGATCGTGCTGGTCGCGGACAGCGCGAAACCGGGCGTGATCCGGGAATTCTCGGTGAAAGAACTGCTGCCCGCCGCGTTTCTGGACGTGCCGGGCCAGGCAGCATGAACATTTTGGGATGCTGAAATTTTGTTACTGGCGATGAAGGCCGAAGTTGTATTTGCACTGGAGCATGCCGGCTGGCCGGCGCTGCTCGTGGATGCGGGCGGCGTGATTCTGCGCGCCAACCCGAGCGCGGTCAAAACCTTCGGCCCGGTGGTGGAGGGGGAAAAGCCCCTGCTGGCGGCCATCTGGATGCAAGGCTTCGGTCCGCCCGCGGAACAGTTTCTCGCGCACTGGGAACGTTCGCCGGTTGACTCCACGCCCCTGAAGTTCCTGGTGAAAGGAGGCGGGACGACCCTGTTTTCGGCGGCGATCTGCAGCTTCACGCAGGACGATCAGAAATATTTCGTCTTCCAACTGTTGCCGGAAACCGCCCCGGCGGGCAGCGGCGGCCAGACGGAATTCATTTCCGCGCACAAGCAGAAGCTCGATTGCGCGCTGCAACTGGCGCGCACGGTGTCGCACGATTTTAACAATGTGCTCACCGGGATTCTGGGCCACACGTCGCTCCTGCTCGGCCAGACGCCGCCCGACCATCCGTGGCGGCCTTCGCTGGCGGAGGTGGAAAAGGCGGCGCTCCGCGCGGCCGAGATCGCCAACGATCTCGGAGCCTTCAGCCGGCAGGAAAAGGTGGCGCGCGGCCAGACCGCGGGCAACCTCACCTCGCTGGTCCAACGCAGCGTGGAGGTGCTGCAAGGCTCCCGTGCGGAAAAAGTCGAGTGGTTCGTGGAGGCCGGGCGCAACCTGTTCGCCGCGAAATTTGACGAGGCGAAAATGCTCCAGGCCTTTGTCAGGATCCTGGAGAACGCCGTCGAATCGGTCGGAACCAACGGCCGGGTCACGGTGCAGACGCGGAACATCGAACTGGCCGAAGCCGCCCAGGACCGCGACCTCCGGCTGGCCCCCGGCAATTACGTCTGCGCCGAGATCAGCGACAACGGCTGTGGCATCGCGCCGGAACATTTGCCCCGGATATTCGAGCCGTTTTTCACCACGAAAAAAGACGGCCAGCACCGCGGCCTGGGCCTGGCGCTGGTCTATGGCATTGTGACAAACCACGGCGGCGGCGTGGCGGTGTCCAGCCAGCCGGCGGCCGGCACTTCCGTGCGCATTTACCTCCCGGCGGAAACGAAAATCGCCCGCGCCGCAAACCCCTCCGTCAAGGAACTCAACGGCACGCAGACCATTTTAATGGTGGACGACGAAGAGTTGATGCTCACGATGGGGAAGACCGTGCTGGCCAGTTTTGGCTACCGTGTCCTGACGGCGAACAGCGGCCAGAAGGCGCTGGAGATTCTCGCGCGCGGGGACACCCCGGTGGATCTGATCATCACCGACCTGGTCATGCCCTCCATGACCGGTCGGGAACTGGCGGATCACGTGAACCGACTCGCCCCGGGCGCGCGGGTGCTGCGCATCAGCGGTTTTGTCCGCTCCGGCAACACCGAAGAAGACACGACCTATCTGCAAAAACCCTTCTCTTCGCAGGACCTGCTCGTCAAGGTGAAGCGGGCGCTGTCCGCCTGAGCGCCTTTCTCCGCGGCGCGAGCCCACTGCTGGGGGGCAGAAATGATTTTTCTTTTGCCGGGCTTTTTCCGCGTTAGAATTTTGGCGGTCAAACCCGATGAAAAACATTGTCTATTTCGATCTCGAAACGCAGCAGTCCGCCGAGGAAGTTGGCGGCTGGGACAAGATCAGCGCCATGCGAATGAGCATCGGCGTGACGTACAGCACGGCGACCGGCGGCTATAAAATTTACGGCGAGAAACAGGTGGATGACCTGCTGAACGAACTGCAACGCGCCGATCTCGTGGTGGGCTTCAACAATCTGCGCTTTGATTACGAGGTGCTGCACTATTACACGACGCTGGATCTGCGGCAGTTGCCCACGCTGGACATGCTCGTTGAACTGCAGAACACGCTGAACCACCGCTTGTCGCTGGATTCCATCGCCACTGCCACCTTTGGCGTGGAGAAAACGGCGGAAGGGTTGCAGGCCATCGAATGGTTCAAGCAGGGCAAGCTGGCGGAGATCGCGGAGTATTGCTGTTACGACGTGAAAATCACCAAGCTCGTCCACGAATACGGCACCCAGCACAAGCAGCTTCACTACGCGAATCGCTTCGGAAAAAAAATGACCGTGCCGGTCAAGTGGTGAGCCGCGAAGCGGACCGGGATCAGAACAAGAGGGATTCCGATTTGAACGATTTCGGGGTGACCCGCCGCAGGCGTTTGAGCGGATGGCCGTACATCTTCAACCTGATGTTGCGCAAATGCCGTGGACAGATGCCGTGCGACACGTCCCCCACGCCTGTGCCGAGTTCCTTTGGCTTGCACCAGGCGCATACCGCCACCGGGATTGGCATTTCAAGCTGGCTGTCAGTCATGAAAAGGTCTGACGGGATATCCTTCCGGGCTGTTCAATAATTCAAGAATTGAATTTCGAGGAGTGGTGCCCACGACAGGACTTGAACGCCGATGATTTACGCCTTCATTTTGTATCTGATGTTGCAAGGCTGGCGCTCCGCGTAGTCAATTCCAGCGCCATCTATCAGGCCGATTATTTTCCCCGTGGCTGTAAGGCCAAGGG
>JANPGB010000103.1:0-5689 GCA_031423695.1 Verrucomicrobiota bacterium | reverse complement strand
CGCAGCGCGTGGACAGTGAAAGGGTTATGAAAGAAGCCCCTGCGTGTGGCAGTGGCGGCGTGCTGCGGACGGGGGACCGTCCGCGCTCCGCGACAAGCCGCCAGCCCCTCACCCGACTTTAATCACACCCGGCGGCCGGGGCGCATATCAAAAAATGCATCTCTTGCCGAACGGTCTCATTATCACCCCGCTTCAGCGGGGTGTGGCGCGCAACCCCGTGCCATCAACCGCTTCAGCGGTTTGGGCGCCCGGACAAACCGCTGAAGCGGTTCTGCCCGCACGACCCCCAGGCACCCCGCTGAAGCGGGGTGTTAATGAAAAGGCTGTCAATCCTAGGGTTTTCCAGCGCGGGATCATTCCTTATTTTTTGATATGCGCCCGGCGGCCGGGCGGTTGACAATTTCACGGTTATCTGCTATTTCTGTAACAACAGAAACAATCGAAGTATGAGCAAACTTTCACCCGTCCAGCAGAAGTTCATCCTCCACTGGGGCGAGATGGGCACGCGCTGGGGCATCAACCGCACCGTCGCCCAGGTCCACGCGCTGCTTTACCTGTCCCCCAAACCCCTCAACGCCGACGACCTGGTCGAGACGCTGGCCGTCGCCCGCTCCAACGTCAGCACCAGCCTCAAGGAGCTGCAAGGGTGGGGGATTGTGAAAATGGTCCATGTCCTCGGGGACAAGCGCGACCATTTCGAGAGCATGAAGGACGTTTGGGAAATGTTCCGCGTGGTGCTGGACGAGCGGAAGAAACGCGAGATTGACCCGACCATGCGGATGCTGGCCGACTGCATCGCCGAAGCGGAGAACGACAAGGCGACCGACGAATACACGGAGGAACGTCTGCGCGAACTGCACAAGTTTTTCGAGACCACGACAGCGTGGTATCTCCAAGTCCGCAAGTGGCCGACTGCAGCGATGGTGAAGTTTGTGAAGCTTGGCGACAAAGTCATGAAAGTCCTCGGTCTCGGAGCCTGAAGCGCAGGACGCCGCTGTTGACACCAGAAAAGCCATGAACGCGCAGACAATCCACCGCAAAACCCCTGTCACGCGGGGTTGGGCCTGGTTGCGCCCGTTTAAGCAGCTGCGCCCAGGCACCGGTCGTTTCCTTGGCTGTCGCCGGGTGGGCCTTCCCGGCGCCGCTGGAGCCGCGGACGCTCCCGCCTCATCGCATCGCCACGCGGCCTTTTTTGAGCTGCCATGAAACCAAGAATCTCTGATCTCTGGCGCTGGACCGGCCCATTGGAACGGGGCCCGTACCTTTTCTGGGGCGTAATCCTGGCCGCCTTGAAATTCAATCTGGACCGGATCATCGCGGCGGTCTGGTTCGGCCGGGGCTGGACGGTCTTTGATCCGGAGACGGTGAGGTTGTATCTCTGGCAATCACCCCTCCAAGCTGCCGAGAAGCCGTACTTCCTCACGCTGCTGGCCGTCTCGATTCCATTCTTGTGGGCGGGCACGGTGCTGACGTTGCGACGCCTGCGGTCGCTGGGCTGGCGGCCGTTCTGGGTGCTGCTGTTTTTTGTGCCGGTGGCGAAATTCGTTTTCTTCGCCGTGCTGTGCCTGCTCCAGTCGCGCGACGAGGGGCGGACACCGCCGGTCATCAACGGGTTTTGGGACCGGGTGCTGGGCAGGCTGCTTCCGCACGGCACCCTTGGCAGCGCCGTCGTGGCGGTGCTTGTCACGGCGGCCCTGGCGCTGGGCGCGGCCAGGCTGGGCACGGGGGTCTTCCTCAATTACGGCTGGTCGATTTTCATCGGCCTGCCGTTTTGCATGGGATTTCTTTCGGCGCTTCTCCATAGTTTTCGCGCGGAGCGAAGTCTGGGGCGCTGCCTGCTGGTGGCCAGTCTCACCGTGCTGCTGGTCGGCGTGGGTTTCCTGCTGTTCGCCATGGAGGGCGCGATCTGTCTGCTCATGGCCGCGCCGCTAGCTTTTCCGATTGCGATCATCGGCGGCGCGCTCGGTTACGCGGTGCAAAAAACATTCTGGTGGCGCGACTCGTCGCCCGGGATCTTCTGCTCGGTTGTCCTGCTCGTGCCGCTGGGGATGGGGGCGGAACAGGCCGTGCCGCCCTTGCTGCCGCTGCTGGAGGTGAAGTCGTCCGTCATCATCAACGCCCCGCCGGAAAAAGTCTGGCGCCATGTCGTCTCGTTTTCGCAGCTGCCGCCGCCCACGGAAATGATTTTCAAACTCGGCTTCGCCTACCCGATCCGTGCCGAAATCAGCGGCTGCGGCGTTGGCGCGGTGCGGCATTGCAATTTCTCCACCGGCCCGTTCGTCGAGCCGATCACTGTCTGGGACCAGCCGAACCTGCTTAAATTTTCCGTCACCCAAAATCCCGAGCCGATGCAGGAGTGGACGCCTTACCGCGAAGTCCACCCCGCACATCTGGACGGCTACCTTGAATCGCAGGCCGGGCAGTTCCGCCTCGTGCCGCTCGCCGGCGGGCGCACGCTGCTCGAGGGCACGACGTGGTATCAGCATCACCTCTGGCCGGCGCATTACTGGCAGCTTTGGTCGGATCAGATCATCCACACGATTCATCTGCGCGTGCTGAACCATGTGAAACAACTTTCGGAAAACCACCCATGAGCCGACGCATCATCCTGGCCGGAGGCAGCGGGTTTCTCGGAACCGCGCTGGCTAGCTCGTTCGACGCCCGCGGCGATCGCGTCATCGTGCTGACGCGTTCGCCGAAGCCACGCGCGGATCACATCACGGAGGTCGCGTGGGATGGGAAGTCGCTGGGTGAGTGGGCACAGTGTTTGGACGGCGCGGATGCCGTCATCAATCTGACTGGAAAGAACATCAACTGTCCGCTCACCCCGGAGAACCGACGGCTGATCATTGAATCGCGGGTCGCGTCCGTCCGGGTCCTTGCGGCGGCGGTGCAGCGCGCGGCCCGCCCGCCGGGAGTTTTGATTCAAGCCAGCGCGATCGGCTTTTACGGCGACACGCGGGCGGTGCCCGCAGATGAAACCAGTCCCGCCGGCACGGGATTTCTCGCCGAAGCCTGTCGCGCGTGGGAGGCGGCACAGGAGGCGGCGGCATTGCCGGCGACCCGCTGCGTGACGTTGCGCCTGGGTGTGGTGCTGGGGCAGGGGGGCGGCGCGCTGGCGGTGCTCGCGCGGCTGACCCGCTGGTTTCTAGGCGGTGCGGCAGGGGATGGCCGGCAGTTCATCAGCTGGATTCACCTGGAAGATGTTATCTCCATCGTGATGACGGCGCTGGAACGCGGCGACTGGCGTGGCGTGTTCAACTGCACCGCGCCGAATCCCGTCACGAACGCGGAATTCATGCGCGAACTCCGCCATGCGCTGGGCCGGCCCTGGTCGCCGCCGGCCCCGGCACCGATGGTGCGCCGGCTCGCCCCGTTGCTCGGCACAGATGCCGCCCTGGCACTGGGGAGCCAGCGAGTCCTGCCGGGACGACTGCTGGCGAAGGGATTTCATTTTCAATATCCTGACCTGCGCCCCGCGTTGAAGAATCTCATGGAATAGCAGTGCGCCCATCCGACTTTGCTCAAGGAGCGGGGCAAAATCGCCGATGATCCAGACAGCGGGGATAGATTTGCCGCGAAGACGGCCAGCCGCCATTTTGTGATCGCCGAAAGAATTGCTTACGACCGCTATTTTATCTGTTCACACCCAGCCAAAAAATGGGTGCGCGACCGGATTGTCGAGCTGCTGAACTCGGAAGCGGTGGTGCCGTCGTTTTCCAAGGCGGCGATGAAACTGACCACGATGGTGCAGGACGACACCCTGACCCTGGACGATCTGGGACAGGTCATTTCGCTCGACCCCGGCCTGGCGTCGCGCTGCGTCCGCGTGGCCGGCAGCCTGGCCTATCGCGGCCGCAACATCAGCACCATCAACGAGGCCTTGCTCATGATTGGCATGGGCGAAGTCCGCCGCATCGCGCTGACGGTCGGCGTGATGGACACGCTCTCGCATCTGCGCGTCAAGATCGATTGGAACCGCTTCTGGCTGCACAGCGTGCTGGTGGCGCGCCTGACCGAAAAAATCGCGGGCGCCTTTCGCGACGTGACGGGCATGGAATATCTCGCCGGACTGCTGCACGACATCGGCAAGCTGATCCTCGAACATTATTTTCCACGTGAATTTGAGACCATCATCCTGCGTTCGATGGAGCGCCAGAGCGGCCACGCCAGGATGGAAATGGACCTGCTCGGGCTGGACCACTCCCAGATCGGGGCCGCCATGTGCGAATGTCTCAAGACCCACCCGCACATTTTGCAGGCGGTGCGCTTCCACCACGACGCGCTGCATCCGGCGCACACGGGCAATCCCGACGGCGATGGCGGATTCCTGGCCGCGTGCATCACCGTGGCCGATGTCCTCGCCAACCTCGGCGATGTGAATATCGGCGGCGAAAAGCCGCTGCTGCATCCCTTTGAAGAGCTGCCGGAGTGGAAATATCTCAACCAGTGGTTCAACTGCCGCGGCTTGGATCTGGATCTGCGTGCGGAGATCGAAGCGGCGGAGGCGGAGATCAAGTCGCTGGTTTGAGATGCCCGCGGATCACGGACCCTTGAAGCCATCGAGTCCAAGGGGACAGCTTGCAACTTGCGACCAATCTGGCTTTCATTGACCGCGAGCATGATTGTGGAAATTAAAAAAGCCGTCTGGATCACCGGCGCAGGCGGGTTGATTGGAAATTATCTCGTTGAGACGGCGAAACAATCCGCGCCAGAGTGGCGGGTGCGGGGACTGGCCCGGGCGGATTTGGAGCTGCTGGATTTTGCCGCTGTCCGCAATCGTTTTCATCAAGACTCTCCGCAACTCGTCATTCACTGCGCGGCCTTGAGCCAGTCGCCGGCGTGCCAGAAAAATCCCGGACTCGCCCGCCGGCTCAACGTTGAAGTCACCGCGCTGCTCGCTGAACTGGCGTCGGAGATTCCGTTTGTTTTCTTTTCCACTGACCTCGTGTTTGATGGCCGCGCAGGAAATTACGACGAGTCTGCCGCCGTGAATCCGCTGAGCATCTACGCGGAAACCAAAGTGGCGGCTGAACAGGTCGTCCTGGCCAATCCCCGACACACCATCATCCGGACCTCGCTCAACGGCGGCACCTCGCCGACGGGCGGGCGCGGCTTCAACGAGCAGTTGCGCGCCGCGTTCGCGGACGGCGCGACGTTGAATCTGTTCACGGATGAATTCCGCAATCCGATTCACGCCGCTGTCACGGCGCGGGCAACGTGGGAACTCGTTCGCCAAAACCAGCCCGGTTTGTACCACATCGCTGGCCGCGAAAAAATGTCGCGCTGGGAAATGGGCCGGCTCATCGCCGCGCGCTGGCCGCAGTTGCAGCCGAAACTGGTGGCGGGCTCGTTGCGGGATTATCACGGCGCGCCCCGTTCACCAGACACCACGCTGAACTGCACGAACGTGCAAAGGCTGCTTTCGTTTCCATTGCCCGGCCTGACTAAATGGCTGGCAGATCATCCCGGCGAAATTTTTTGACGGAACTCCCTAGTGGGGAGGGCCTGCTGGTAGAACTCCTCGCGCCGCGAGGAGTAAGCGCCGCGTTCAGTGGCGCAACATTGGGGATGACTCGCGCGTGTGGAAAGGATTCCCGAGTCGCCTGCGCCGCGCAGCCGAGTTGGTCGCAGCGCGACCAACCCCACCTGGCTGCCTCCGTTCCTCCTCAAGTCCACGCTCGCCAGC
>JANPGB010000102.1:0-2105 GCA_031423695.1 Verrucomicrobiota bacterium | reverse complement strand
CCGCAAATCGGCGACATGAACGGCGACGGCAAACCGGAACTGATCTGCCACACCGGCGGACGCTTTGGTTTCTTTGAAGCCGATTGGGCGCATCCGGATCAGCCGTGGAAGTTCATCGCCATTTCGCCCGAGGACAAAACTGCCATCCAACGCTACACCCACGGCTACGGCTTTGGCGACATCAACGGCGACGGCCGCACCGACATCCTGGAAAAGAACGGCTGGTGGGAACAACCCAAGGATTACCACACGGGCGAGCAATGGAAATTTCACAAAGTTCCTTTCGCGCCCGAAGGCTCGATGGGCGGCGCGCAGATGCTCGTTTATGACGTCAACGGCGACGGCTTGGCGGACGTCATCACCAGTTGGAACGCACACACCTACGGCATCGCATGGTATGAACAGGTGCGAAACGGAAACGCAATTACCTTCAAGGATCACGTCCTCGTGAACACCAAGCCGGAGGACAACAAGTATGGCGTTCAGTTCACCCAGCCACACGCCTTCGCCCTCGCCGACATCAACGGCGACGGCTTGATGGACTTCGTCACCGGCAAACGCTTCTGGGCGCACGGCCCGAAAGGCGATGTCGATCCGGAAGCCCCGGCGGTGCTTTATTGGTTTGAACTCAAACGCACCGGCAAGACCGCAGAATTCATCCCGCACCTCGTGGACAACGACTCCGGCGTCGGCACGCAGATAACGGTTGGCGATGTGAACGGCGATGGCAGACCGGACATCATCTCTTCGAACAAGAAGGGCCTGAACATTTTCATCCAGCAACGATGAGCCGGCCCGTTACGCCAGATCGTCGTTCCCTGACTAGGGGACATACCTCTTTTGAGGTATTGCCCTCCTTTGATCGCCATGGCCTCATGAATGGAAATTCCAATCCCAGCTTAATTTTGCTGCAATGAAAAATCCTGTGCCGATGACTAACAGCCGTGACTCCATGGAAATACCGCCTACCGCACGACCGTGTGTCGACAAAAAGTCCGCCTTCACTTTGATCGAGCTGCTGGTTGTCATTGCCATCATCGCCATTCTGGCGGCGATGCTTTTGCCGGCGCTGTCGAAGGCCAAGTCCCAAGCCATACGCACGCAGTGTCTGAACAACATCAAGCAGCTCACGCTTTCCATGCACCTGTATTGCCTGGATTTCAAAGACTACCTGCCCGACCCGAATTGGAATTCACCCTGGATCAGGCGGGGCTGGCTTTACGACGCGTCGCTGGGATCCCCTCCCCCGATGCGTTCACGCCCCTATTTGCAGACTCCCCAACTGGCCTACAAAGGCGGACTGCTTTGGGACTACAACACCAGCATGTCCCTCTACATGTGTCCCGCCGACCGGGATCCCCTATTAATCCAACAGCGGGACCAACAAATGAGCAGCTATTTGTTTAACGGTGTGGCCGGGAATAATGGCGGGGATCCCTTCAAAACCTACCAGTTCCGCCAGGATGCCATCGTGTTTTGGCAGGCACGCGACGATAATCCCGGTGATTTCAATGACGGTTCGAGCTGGCCCACCGAAGGCATCACTAAACTGCACGGGGCGGGCACGGCCGTGGGCGGCGTGGACGGCCACGTTCAACGCATTAAGACGTTGGATTTTGCAGCGATCGCGGCGGACCCAAAGAAAAACGCTCTCTTCTGCCGGCCTACCACTGTTGATGGCCGCTAACCGCCCTACGAAGGAAATTCTTAAACATGAAAGCACGATGTCTCCCGCCCAAGACGCAAAACCTCAACTGGCTCGTCGCCTTGTTACTGGTGTTTGGTTCGGCTGCAGGTCTGGTTGGCTGCCAGAAAAAAACCGATGCCACGTCCGAACTGAAGAGCGCGGTGAAAGTGCTGGAGCAACCTGTTTCCGTCCAGCCAGCCACTGCGCAGCCAGGCCAGAATGGCACCACAGTTCCACCAGTGACACAACAGGTGGAGCAGGCGATGAATTCATTCAAGGCGGGAAATTATTCCGACGCGATTGGGCAAATGGAGCAGGCGCGCGCCAACCCAACCCGAACACCTGGCCAAACGATCGCCGTTCAAGATGCGATGGCAGCGGTAATGCGGGACCTTTATGCCCGGGCAGCCCGGGGTGA
>JANPGB010000101.1:0-2951 GCA_031423695.1 Verrucomicrobiota bacterium | reverse complement strand
CTATTTCAGCCCGGGTCAATTCTCCACGACCAACCTGCTCACCCGGCGCGCCGCTGCCGGTAGTTCCACGGTGTGGTACGGCCCGGTCGTTTCGAAGAATCCCGACAACATCACCGTTTGGACAGGTGGCGCAGCTCCGTTCACCCTGTTCCCCGGCACCGATACGACACTGACCTATCAGTGGCAGCGCTTCAGCGGCAGTTGGGGCGCCATCAGTGGTGCAACCAATGTGAACTATGTGCTGGAAAATGCGCAACTCGCCGACAGCGGCGCGCAGTTCCGCTGCGTTCTCACCAAGCCTAGCAATGGGCTGACCGCGACCAGCGCCGTGGCCACCGTCACCGTTGTGAACAATAACCCCACCATCCTGACCGGCTACTCGAACGCCGTGATGTCGCAAGCCTCCCTCAAAGCCTACTTTCCGGTGGATGGCACCTCATCTGGCACAAACTTGGTCAACGTCAAGAATACCTCCTACAACGGCACTATCTTCAATACGCCCTATGCGTTCCGCAACGGCGGCACCAACCTGGCTGGCATGAATCAATCGTTGTCGCTCAACACGCCAAACCAGGCCTACAACGGCGGCCTGTTGCCCAATTCGCCGGCGCTTACTATTCCCAAAGATAAGTTTGGCTATGTGGAAATCCCCGGCGACACTCCCGGGCTTGATTTCAACACCAGTTCCGGCAATGGCACCATCGAAGCGGTGCTCTACATGGAACCTTCGGCCATCAACGTTCTCTCCACGGAATTGCTCTGCTGGCTCTCTTGCACCACGATCGGAGCCAATGGTCCCGCGGGCACGGACTACGCGGAATTGCTGGCGGACTACAATGGCTACATTTATTACCGCAATGGCGTCACCGGCAACAGTGCTGGCGTGCTGATTTGGGCTGTGCCGGGTGGGCTGCTCGGCAAGCGCACTCATGTGGCAGTTACTTTCCAAGGCGGCACCAATATCACCTGCTACGCCAATGGCGTGAACTTGGGCACCAAAAAGCAAGGCGGCTTCGGCACCGGTGTGCCGAGCTCCTCGCAGCCTTGGACGGTGGGACGCCGCGGGGGTGAAAACACCGATACCTCCGGCTGGTCGCGCAACGTTTGGCGCGGATCTATTGACGAGTTGGCCTTCTACGGCTCGACTCTAAGTGCGGGAACCATCGCTTCCCACAGCTTCACTCTTAACAATGGTACGGCTCTCACCGGCCCCAGTGTGACGAAGATTTCGCTTTCCAAGAATCTTTACGCTGGATTCCAGGTCCAAACCCTGAATGTCACGGCGGCGGGTACGCCTCCCTTCGGTTATCAATGGCGCTCCAATGGCGTCGCGCTCGCCGGTCAGACGAACACCTCGCTGAACGTCAACACCCTCGCGCTCGGCAGCTATAACTACACCGTCGTGATCACGAACAGCGTGGCTCCCTTCGCGGTGACCAGCTCTCCGGTCGTGTTGACCGTGGTGGCTCCCTCCGGTTACGCGGCCAAAGTGTTCGCCAGCTCCGGCGGCGGTCCGCGCGCCTTCTGGCCCCTGGATGAAACCAGCGGCACGGACATTCTGGATTGGGCCGGCACTCATGACGGCGTCATCGGCGGCGCTTACCAACTGGGCGGCGTGGGACCGGTGGCCGGCACCGGATCCGTCAAGATGTGGGGAACCAACGGTCTGGGTATCAACTTCTCCCAAATCGTCGTTCCCTTCTACGGTGAACTCAATTCCTACCGGCCCAACCTTGATCCGGACGGAACCTTCCCGCTCACGGCTTTTGACGGCCGTTACAGCTATGAATTCTGGTATCGCCCCGACAGCAGCAACGCCGTTTGCGTGCTCTCATCGCAGTTCACCGCGTTCAACGGCAGTCGCGCGGGCGCCGCGATCTACCTGGGCTACACTGGTAATGACGGTGAGAACCAGACGACCTTCAGATATTGGACCATGCGCATTGGCCGGTTCAATAACACCAACCAGGGCGTGAACCAAAATGGCTCAGGTGGTCCCACACCTCCGCCCATCGGTCAGTGGTGCCACGTCTGCCTCGTGGTGGATGCCACCAGCGCCGGCGACCGAGCCTTCCTCTACATGAACGGCGTTGTTGAAGATTCCGACGGCACCGGTTATTCGACCGATCCGAATGCGGGCTTCGCGTTTAACGCGAACAACCTCGCACCGTTTGTCATGGGTAACCGGAATCGCGGTTCACTCCCGACCCTGCCCATGAATGGGGCCTTGAGCCAGGTGGCGGTGTATGACTACCCGCTGACCTATGTGGACATCACGAACCATCTGTCGCAGATCTACGCCCCCGCGCAGTTTACGCAACAGCCCACCCCGGCCGCTACGACGACTGCTGAATCCTTCACCGGCACGATCACGTTGACCGCGAAGGCCATTGGTATTCCGAACACCTATGTGTGGGTGAAAGACGGCGTGGAACTGTCCCAAGTCTTTAACTTGGACGGAACGCCTCATTACCCGATCATCAGCACCGTCGCCGGTGATCAACAGGGACCGTTCAGCCAGAAGCTGGTAATCAGCCAGCTCCATCCGAGCGACTCCGGCAACTATTGGCTGCGGGTTTACAATCCGATCAACACCAATAACGTTCCGGCGGGCCAGACCAACTCGGCCGTGGCCACGATCACCATCACACCCGACACCACGGCGCCGCTGGCCACCAGCGTATCGGCGCGCGGCGTGGTGGTTTCCGCACCCGTGCTCGATGAAATCGGGTTCAATGCTGGTTTCAATTCCACCTCCGCGAATTTGTTCCTGGTGGAAGCCACGTTCTCGGAACGGATGAATCCAGATACGGTCACCAATCCGGCGAACTACACCATCTCCGGTGGTGTGTTGGTCACCAACGTGGTGCTGGCTACCAGTCCCTTCGACACGAAGTTTAATGGAGCCTACGGCGCCGTCGGCTTGGTGACCTCTGGCCTGACGCCGGGAG
>JANPGB010000100.1:0-30859 GCA_031423695.1 Verrucomicrobiota bacterium | reverse complement strand
GAGAAAATTCGCGCGGAACTGCCTTGCACGATTGAGGCATTTCTCGTCGCGCAAAAACTTTTGCCGCGCAGCGTGGTCGTGGAGCACAACGGCGAGGCGGTCGCGCCGTCGGAGTTTTCCCGGCGGCAGCTTCACGCGGGTGACCGGCTGGAGATTGTGAAGATTGTGGCGGGTGGTTGATGCGTAGGAGTCGACGTGAGGAGGCTCTGATTAAATGCCGCCGCCGGTTTGATTAGAGACTCCTTACGTCGGCTCCTGCCATTTTGTTTCGTGCCGATTTGGAAATCGGCGCTCCAATGCAGGACTTGTCGCGCAGGCTTTTCTCGGTTCTAATTTCCCCGGTTATGCAAAGAAAGTTTCAATGGCTTTATTACGGTGTGATGGTTTCGCTGTGCGTCCTGCTGGTCTGGTCGGTCTGGCGGTCGGCGGCGCAGAACTCGAATGACGTGGCGGCCGCAGCGGTCGTCGTGGCCGCGGGCGGCTTGACCAATCACCCGGCGGGCGCCGTCGCCACACTGATCAAGAAGCTGGAAACGCCGGCGTGGGTGGAGCAGCTCGCGGTGAATTTTCCCTTTCTCAAACAGGTCTGGTGGGGCAACGAGTTGTGGAAGTATCTGTTCTCGCTGATCTACATCTTCCTCGCGTTTTACATTTCCAAGTTCCTGGATTTTCTCACCCGGGTCTGGCTGAAGAAATGGGCCGAGCGAACGGAGACCAAGTTTGACGACCTCCTGCTCGAACTGCTCAACGGCCCGGTGCGGGTGGTGGCGTTCGTGATTTTCCTGCGCATCGGGCTGGATGTGTTTCAATGGCCGGACAAGGTGCAGCTGGTGATGAACAAATGCTTCACCGTCATCGTGGCGGTTTCGCTGCTTTACGCGGTGCTGAAGTTCATTGACCTGCTGATGAATTACTGGCGGCAGCGCCCCCGGTCCGATGCGGATCGCGAATTTGACCAGCAGTTGTTTCCCATCGTCCGCAAAAGCCTGAAAGTATTCGTCATCGTGGTCGGCGCGCTGGTGACGCTCGACAACCTGGGCATCAACATCACGGCGGCCATCGCGTCGCTGTCCATCGGCGGGCTGGCGGTGGGCCTGGCGGCGCAGGACACGCTGGCGAACTTGTTCGGCGCGGTGGCGGTGTTTGTGGACAAGCCGTTCCGGATCGGCGATCGCATCAAGCTGGAGGGGGTGGATGGCACGGTGGAAACCATCGGCCTGCGGAGCACGCGGGTGCGGAGCGTGGACAGTCATCTGGTGGCGATCCCGAACAAGATCATGGGCAATGCGATCATCACCAACATCACGCAACGGCCGCACATCAAAACCGAAATGAACATCGGCCTGACCTACGAGACGACGTCTGCGAAGTTGAAACAGGCGATCGCGCTGCTGGAGGAAATCTACCGGGCGCACCCGCAGACGGAGGATTTGATCGTGAGCTTCAACAAGTTTTCCGACTCCACCCTGAACGTGCAGGTGATTCACTGGTGGAAGGGAACCGATCAGAAGGTTTATTTTGCGGGAATGCAGGAGTTGAACCTGAAGATCAAGGAGCGGTTTGACGCCGAAGGCCTCGAGTTTGCCTTCCCGACGCAGACGCTTTATGTGAAACCATTGTCGTCCGGAAGGGCGGAGGTGAAATGAGTTCCGCAGCACATGGGCGTTTTTTGACGCTGCTACCGGCTCCCTCTCCCCGCCCGAGCGGGGTTAGGGTGAGGGGATTTGAGCTGGGAACAATGTTGCCTCCTCACCCCGGCCCTCACCTACCTCGGGGGAGGAGAGGGAGAAAACATCCCGTTGCGCCCGCCGTGCAACCTCTCTGGGTTTCAAGATTTCATCCGGTCACGGTTTCCGGTATTTTACCGCCGCTATGCAATTCTTGACCGACCTGATCTGGTACCACGGACATTTTCTCGGCATCGAGTGGCATTTCTGGAAGGCCGTCGGCTGGCTCGGCAATGTGGCGTTCACCAGCCGTTTCATCGTCCAATGGTATGCGACGGAAAAAAAGGGGCAGGTCGTCGTGCCGTCGGCGTTCTGGTGGCTGAGCCTGGCGGGTTCGTGGCTGCTGTTGTCGTACGCGCTATATCGTCACGACTCTGTGTTCATCTTCGCCAATCTGTTCAACTGGATCCCTTACATCCGCAACCTGGTCATCCAGCGCCGGCACGCGGAGGCGCATGCGGATTGTCCGGAGTGTGGGAGTTCCTGTCCGCCGCCCGCCAAATTTTGTGCGGACTGCGGGGCGCGGCTGGTTCCGGAAGGGAAACCAGCCGCGCGGTGAAAGCTACTTTTTCGGGGCGGCGTTCGAGGGGTTGACGCTCAACTGGTCCAGGCCGTACTTCTTGTAGATGGCCGTGAAATCGGGATGGCCCTTGCCATAATCCATCAGGCGTTTGACGAAATCATCCATCATCGGCCCCTGGGTCTTGGTGTATTCCTCGATCATCGGCCGGACGCCGCTCAGATCCATGCCGGCGTATTTGTTCTGGCGTTGCAGGAACAGCGTGAGCACGCCGCTGACCATGATCAGGAGGATCAAGATGATCTGCACTTGTTTGCGGAGCCACTGGCACTGCGCCTGCAACTCGGTCACGTCGGGAGCGGGATTGGATTCTTCCATAAGCCGGTTATTTGGTTGCGGGTTTGGCGGCGGGCGCGGGCGCGGCGGCGCCGGGTTTCGGTTTGAGGTTGGTGGCTTCGAGCAAAGGTTCGATGGCCGGATGCGTCTTGCTGTATTCCATCACGTCCTGCACCAGCGCGTTCATGGCCTGGCGGCGGGCATTGATATTCATCAACATGACCTGGGACTGGCGGATCTCGCGGGTCTTGCTGACATACGAATAAAAATAATAACCCGAGAGCAGCACGCTGACGGCCAGCACGCCCACCAAGGTTCCAGTCAAGGGATCGCTTTTCATAAGTGCGCGAGACTCTACCGATTCCACCGGGATTGTCCACCGCGAATTTTTACCGGCCCGCGCGTCGGGTGAATCGCCGATCGAACCAGTTTAACCTTGAAAAGACGCCGCCAGTTGCGTTTATTCCCCCGCGTGAAAGTTGTCATTCTGGCCGGGGGCCTCGGCTCGCGATTGTCCGAAGAAACCACGCTCCGGCCCAAACCCATGGTCGAGATCGGCGGTTACCCGATTCTTTGGCACATCCTCAAAGGCTACGCCCATCAGGGCTTCAATGACTTTGCCATCGCCCTGGGCTACAAGGGTGAGTTCATCAAGGATTACTTTCTCCGCTACCGGATGCTCAGTTCCAATCTTGCGATCGATCTGGCCAGCGGCAAAGTGGAGTCTTCCGGTGAACCGCCGGAAAACTGGAAGCTCCAACTCGTCAACACCGGCAAGGACACGCTCACCGGCGGACGCCTTCATCGCCTCGAAACGCTGCTCCGTCCGCACGGCACGTTCATGCTGACTTACGGCGATGGCGTCTGCAACGTGGACATCCGCAAGCTGCTCGCGTTTCACAAGGCGCACGGCAAACTTGCGACCATGACCGCCGTGCGTCCGCCCGCGCGCTTCGGCACGATGGTTTTCGATGGCGACCGCGTCGCCGAGTTCAAGGAAAAGCCCCAGACCGAAGGCGGCTGGATCAACGGCGGCTTCTTCGTTTTCGAGCCGGGCATTTTTGACTTTCTTTCCGGCGACAAAACCGTGCTCGAGCAGAAGCCGCTTGAGAACCTAGCGGGACAGGGCCAACTCATGGCCTTCAAGCACGAGGGTTTCTGGCAGTGCATGGACACCATCCGCGACAAAAACCTGCTTGAAGAACTCTGGCAAGCCCAACAGCCGCCGTGGAAAGTCTGGAGCTGATGTTTAATAATTATTTCAAAGGCAAAAAGGTGCTGGTCACCGGCCACACCGGCTTCAAAGGCTCCTGGCTCGCCGTCTGGCTCACGCAGATGGGCGCGCACGTCACCGGCTTTGCATTGCCGCCGAAAACCGAGCGCGACCATTTCGTTGCGCTGAATCTTGCCAAACGGGTTGACCACGTCGAAGGCGACCTGCGCGACTACGAGCAGTTCAACCGCGCGCTCCAAAAGGCATCGCCGGAAATCATCTTCCACCTGGCGGCGCAACCGCTTGTCCGGCTCTCCTACGCCGAACCCAAGCTGACCTTCGACACCAACGTCGGCGGCGCGGTGAATCTGCTCGAAGCCATCCGCAACTGTCCGTCCGTGCGCGTCCTCGTCTTCATCACCTCGGACAAATGCTATCGCAACAAGGAATGGGCCTGGGGCTACCGCGAGACCGACGAACTCGGTGGCCCGGATTCTTACAGCGCGTCGAAGGCGGCGGCGGAACTGGTGTTCAGCTCCTACCAGGAATCTTATTTTTTCAAACGCGCCGGTTTTGCCGCCGCCACCGCCCGCGCCGGCAATGTCATCGGCGGCAGCGACTGGGCGCTCGACCGCATCGTGCCGGATTGCATCCGCGCTTTGGAAAAACGCGCGCCGATCATGGTTCGCAATCCTATCGCAACGCGTCCGTGGCAGCATGTCCTGGAACCGTTGAGCGGTTATCTGCAACTCGCGCAACGCCTCGGCTCCAAGAATGGCGAACTTTATCGCGGCGCGTGGAATTTCGGCCCGACCAAGGAATCCAACCGCACCGTCCGCGAACTGGTGGAGAAAACCTTGAAGGTCTGGGGCAAGGGCAAGGCCGTCTTCGGCGAGGTCAATCCCAACGCCTTGCACGAGGCGAAATTTTTGCATCTCAACTGCGACAAGGCCCATCAGGAACTCGGCTGGTCGCCGACGTGGCATTTCGCCGACGGCGTGGAGCAGACGATTCTGTGGTATCGCGACTGGCTCAAGGGCGCGGACGCCTGGAAGCTCACCACCGGCCAGATCCGCGCCTACGAAAAAGCCGCGCAGAAAATTCTCCAGCCGTGATTCCCGGCGTCATCATCACCCCGCTGAAGCAGATTCCCGACGAGCGCGGAAAGGTCATGCACATGCTCAAGCGCACCGACCCTCACTTCGGCGGCTTTGGCGAAATATATTTTTCCGTCGTCAATCCCGGCGCGATCAAGGCGTGGAAGAAGCATCTGCAAATGACCTTGAACCTCGCGGTCATCCAAGGTTCGGCGCGTCTGGTAATTCACGACGACCAGAGCGGAAAGTTTCAGGAAATGGTGCTCGGCCCGGAAAATAATTACAGCCTCGTGACCGTGCCGCCGGGTTTGTGGACGGGCTTCATCGGAGTTTCACCGCAACCCGCGCTGCTCGCCAACTGCGCTTCCTTGCCGCACGATCCGAACGAAGTGGAACGCAAAGCAGCGGATGATCCGGGGATTGCTTACCGATGGAAGTGAATTTCATGAACCGCTTCGCAATGCATGCCTATGAAAAAGCGGTGCTGAAGTCACCGCAGTCCAGACGCTTCGCGCATTGGGCAGGCGCGTCAAAATTTCACGGAGCAACTCCCGCCAATCCCAAAAGGATTGTGTCTTCCAGCCCAGGGTTGCGAGGCACGAGCTACCCTGGGTTCAGCGCCCAAAAAGATTTCAACCCCAACAATGTTACGTCGCTCTTGCACCGCCCGGACGCAACCCCGTTGGGGTTGGGGGCTGCGGGCGAAATTTCCCAAGGTAGCTCGTGCCTCGCAACCTTGAGATTTGCGCCGGAATCCCTTTGGGATTCACCCGTAGCGAGCGTTGGGTTTTTGCGGATGGACTTATGAGTTCCTCACCTGCCACCAAACCCCTGGTTCGCCTCTCGCGCTCCAGCGTCAACGAGGCCGATGTCGAAGCCGTGTCTGCCGCGTTGCGCAAGGCCTTTCTCGGCATGGGCCCGGAGGTGGACGCGTTTGAAAAGGAGCTCGCGCAATACCTGGGCGGCAACCGCCACGTCATGTGTGTGAACACCGGCACCACCGCGTTGCACCTCGCCTTGCAAGCCTGCGGCATTGGGTCGGGTGATGAAGTTCTCGTGCCGACACTCACATTCGTCGCGTCGTTTCAAGCCGTCGCCGCCACGGGCGCGACGCCGGTCGCCTGCGAGGTGCTGCGGGAAAGCGGCTGTCTTGATCCCGAAGACGCCGCGCGGAGAATCACACCCCGCACCAAGGCCATCATGCCCGTGCATTACGCCAGCGGTCCGGCGCCGCTCGACAAAATTTACACGCTCGCGAAAAACAATAATCTCCGCGTGATCGAGGACGCCGCGCACGCCTTCGGCTGCCGGTTCAACGGCACACGCGTTGGCGCTGTCGGTGACGTGCTGTGCTTCAGCTTCGACGGCATCAAGAACATCACCTCCGCCGAGGGCGGGGCGGTGGTGACCGGCGACGCGGCGGTGGCGGAAAAAGTCCGCGACGCCCGCCTGCTCGGCGTGGAAAAGGACACCGAGAAAAGATTTTCCGGCCAGCGCAGTTGGGACTTCGACGTGCAGACGCAAGGCTGGCGCGGCCACATGAGCAACCTGAACGCCGCGCTGGGGCGCTCGCAGTTGCGTCGTTTGGATACCCAGTTCGGCCCGCGCCGCGCGCAATTGGGCAGACGCTATGCCGAGTTGCTTGCTGGCGTGCCGGGGTTGCGGCATTTGAATTTGGATTACGGCCCGATCGTGCCGCACATTTTCCCCGCCTTCATCGCCGGGGGCAGACGCGATGCCGTGCGCGAAGCCTTGAAGGCGGAGAACATCGAGTCCGGCATTCACTACAAGCCGAATCATCTGCTCACGCTGTTCGGAGGCGGCAAAATTTCGCTGCCCGTGGCCGAGGAACTTTATGCCCAAATGCTGACGCTGCCGCTGCACTACGAACTGACTGATGCCGAACAGGACCGCGTGGTGGAAGTTGTCGGGCGGTGCCTTGGCGGATAGCTTTTTGACCGATGGAAATGCGCATGTATCAACGCACCTGGCATGGCATTGATTTGACCAGCCTGCCGGCCGCTGCGTCCGCCGTGGATCAACCGGCGGCGGCGGAATTTTACGCGCAGTTTTACGAAGCCCTGGCGGCCGGGCGCGGGCGCATTGATCCGCAATGGCTGGAAAATAAGCGCCAGCTTGGCGAAGCCATCGAGCGCGATCTCATCGCGCCCTGGCAGCGGAAGCAGGGCCGGTCGCCGCGCCTCCTCGCCCTCGGCTCTGGCAGCGCGCCGGTCGAACGCGTCTGGCACGAGCGCGGTCACGCGGTGACGTTCCACGAGTGCCAGGAGGCATCACTGGTGGAGACGCGCCGGCTTTGTCCGGCGGCAAAATTTTTGATCGGCGATATTTTTAAACTGGAGGCGGATAAAAAATACGACCTCGTCACGCTGATCACGATTGACTACGTGATGAACCGCCGCGAGTTCGTGGCCTTCCTCGCTCGCGCCGCCCGCTGGCTGGAGCCGGGCGGGCAGATCATTCTCTACTGTGCCAGCACGCTTTCGTTCCGCCAGATGACGGTGGAGTTCGTCAAGCGCGCCCTCGGCCGCTACCAGAACGGGCGGCAGATTTTCTGGGGCTACTGGCGGACGCCCGGTGAATTTTTCAAGACGGCCCGCGCGGCGGGTCTGCGGGTGGCCGAGGTTTATCGCGTCGAAGGCACAGCGCTCAAGCCGTCGGCGTCCATCATCCGCCGGCTGCCGCCCTTGCGGAGCACGCATCTGGTGGCGACGCTGGAAACGAGTCCGTGATGGAAACGTCGCCCCCCATTTCCGTCCTGATGTCGGTGCGCAACGGGTTGCCCTATGTCAAGACGACCGTGCCCAGCATCCTCGCTCAGACCTATGCCGATTTTGAATTTGTCATCGTGGACAACTGCAGCACGGACGGCACGCGGGATTATCTCCGGGAGATTGCCAAGACCGACCCGCGCATCAAACTGTTCTTCAACGAACGCGACCTCGGCCACAGCGGCGGGTTGAACCGCGGGCTGGCGTCGTGCCGGGGCGAATGGATCGCGCGCATTGACGCGGACGACGTCGCGCTGCCCCGGCGGCTGGAACGGCAACTGGCGTTTGTGCAGGCCCGTCCCAAAGTCGCGGTGACCTGCTGCCTCGCCTACTACATCAATGAAAAAGGCCGGCGCAAGGGCCGGACGTTTCTTGACCTCACCACCGAGGAAAAATTCCGCGACTACCTGGCGCGCAACGAAGCCATCGGCCTGACGCATCCGTGCGTGTTCATGCGCCGCGACGTGGTGACGGAGCTGGGCGGTTATCGCGAGGCTTTCGGCGGCGCGAACGACATTGATTTGTGGAACCGCATCAGCGAGCGCAGCCACTTGATTCTGACGCAATCGGAGTATCTGATGGAGTATCGCATCCATTCCGCGGCGATCAGCTCAGGGAAATTCCTTGACTCGCGGCTCAAGTACGAGTGGGTGCGCGTGTGCATGCTGGCGCGGCGAGCCGGCCAGGCCGAGCCGGACTGGGAAACATTTTTGAAGGGCTGGCGCAGTGTTGGAATTTTTAAACGGCTGAACCGCCACCGCAAAACGCTCGCCAAAATGTACTATCGGCTGGGCGGGGAAAACTTCATCACCGACAAGAAAGTCAGGGGCGGGATGCTCTTCGTGTTTTCGGCCCTGCTCCAGCCCCGCTACGCCATCGGGCGACTGGCGGGCCAGTTGATGCGCCGGGAGAGGGTTGGCCAAAACTTCGTTGCCCAAATTGAGCGTGTGACTCCGGCGCAGCAGGGTCGACCAGCGCCGGTCGCAGTGGTCATCGCCTGCCACAATACGGTCGCCTACATCCGCCAGGCCGTGGACAGTTGCCGGAATCAAACCCGCCCGCCCGAACAGATCATCGTGGTGGATGACGCCTCCACCGACGGTTCCTCGCTGATCCTGGACGAGTACTCCAAGGCCGGACAAATCCGGCTCGTGCGGAATGAAACGAATCTGGGCCGCGGACCTTCGGTTGACCGCGCGCTCGAGCTGGTCACGGCGAAGTACGTGGCCATCCTCGATTCGGACGACGTGGCGCTGCCCACACGTTTCGAGCGGCAGGTGGAATTCATGGAGGCGCATCCGCGCGTCGGGTGCAGCAGCAGCTTTGTCCATTACATCAACACCCACGGCGTGAAAATCGCCCACGGGGTTTTGGACCTGTTGAACGAGCGGGATTTTCAACGGTACCTGAAAAGCGAGGAAGCCATCGGGCTCTACTGTCCGGCGGTCATGTTGCGGACCGAAGTGATCCAAAACCGCACGTTGCGTTTTCGCAACCAGTTCTGGCCGGCCAGCGACATCGATCTGTGGAACCGGATTGCCGAAGCCGGCTGGCAGATTCTCGCGCAGCCGGAAATGCTGACCGCCTATCGTGTTCACCACAGCTCGGCGGTCTCCTCGAACGTCCGGCACACGCGCCTGCAATATGAGTGGGTGAGAGCCTGTCTGCGGGCGCGCCGACGCGGGTTGCCCGAACCAACGCGGGAAGAATTCCTTGCGGCCAGCCGCCAGCTGCCGTGGCTCACCCGGCTTAACCGCTGGCGGAAGAGCGAGGCTAAAATCGCCTACCGCGAAGCCGGTTTTTCCTTCGGCGAACGCCGCGAAGCGCGCACCTTGGGCAGCCTGGTCAAGGCCTTTTGCCTGCAGCCCCTCTACGTCAGCCGCCGGCTGATTCTGCAAATCTTCAAACCATGAGCTCCTGGGAACGCCCGCTTTCCAGCACCGAACGCCGGTTGTTCGAGGATTTCTTCGCGCGGCTCGACGCGGCGGGCATCGTGACGCTGCTGCTGCGGAACTACGAAACCTTTCCCGCGAGCATGGGGCATGACCTGGATGTTTTTTTCCGGCGTGGCGATGTGGGCAAGGCCGTTGAAATTTTCCAGGCGGTGCTGCGGGGATCGGGCGGCACGGTGCTGCATCTTCACGAACGCGACTACGTCCTCGCCGTCTGGTTCCGCGCCGCTCCGGGCGAACCGCTGGCCATCCACCTGGATTTTTATCACGGCGCCTACACCTGGCACAGCCTGCCCTATGTCAGCGAGGATGAGCTGGTGGCTGGTCGGCGGCCTTGCGGGAATTTCCAAGCGGCGCGCCCGGCGCACGAAGCGTTGAATCTTTTTCTGACCAGCGTGCTCTGGGGCGGATTTTACAAAGTCCGCTACGCGCCTCGCATCGCTGCGCTGTTGCAGGTGCCGGCGGAGGCCAGGGAATTTTTCCGGGTGCTGGAACGTGAGTTCGCGGCGGGGAGCCGTCCGCCGGTGGATTTGATCGGCGGACTGGAACCTGCGCCTGAAGGGATGCGGCCTTACGCTCGTCACCTGCGCCGAGCCTTCAAGTTGCGATCGCTGCTGCATCGTCCTTTCAGCACCGCCTTCCGACTCTGCCGTTACTGGCTGGCGGAACTCGGCACCGTGGTCGCACCGCCGGGAATCTGCCTCGCGTTTCTCGGGCCGGATGGCTCGGGGAAATCCACCGTGATCCAGGCGGTGAAGGAACGCATCGAATATTATTTCGGCGAGGTGGAGGACCGCCACTGGCGGCCGCACTTCCTGCGCGATCTCGGCGTGCTTCTGGGCAAACGGGAGAAAACTTCCGGGCCGGTTTCCGATCCGCATGGCCGCGCACCCCATTCAACGGCGGTGTCGGCGCTGCGTTTTTTTTATTACTGGCTGGACTACTGGGTGGGCTATCCGCTGCGCGTCTGGAAATTCCGCGCGAAGAACCATCTCGTGATTTTTGACCGCTACGCGCAGGACATGGTTTGTGATCCCCGGCGTTACCGGCTCAAGCTGCCGGCGGGTCTGATGAAATTTTTCTGCCACCTCGTGCCGCAGCCGGAGCTGACCTTTGTGCTGCTGGCCGACGCGGTAACCATTCACCAGCGCAAAGGCGAGGTGCCGCTGGAAACCTTGCGTGAATTGTTGCAGCGCTACGGCGCGGCGGCGAAGCGGGGCGGCCGAATTCGCGCCGTGGATTGCAGCCGGACGGTGAATGAGATCGCGGATGAAATTGCAGCGATGGTTTTGACGCACCTCCAGGCAAAAACCAAAAGGGATCGGCGCTTTCGCTGAACTGAAAATGGAATCGGCAATCTCAACGCAACCCGGCTGGCAGGATTTGTTTCACACGGATTCTCGCGCGGGAATCGTCGTGCGCTGGCGCGTGCTGCGGCGGCGCGGCGAACCGCTGCTCGTGGTTCCCGAGTCCGGCCGCGCCGCCGCGAGGACACTGACACTTTATCCGGCGCAGACGGTGAAGGCGCGGCTGGTGCGAAAAGTCTTGCGCGCAGCTTTGAAATTAAATCTGCCGTTGCCGCTGGAGCGGGCGGAGATCAGCGTGGATGCAGCCTCGCCGTTTGCGAAATTTCTGGCGGCGCAGGCCGGGGTGAAAACTTTCCCCGGCAGCGGCATCCTGTGCGGCAACCCGTGCACCGCGGGCCGCCGGTTCATCCTGTTGCTTTTCGGGGAACAAGGCACGCCGGTGCGGGTCGTAAAGGCGGGCATGGGCAGAACCGCGATGAACCTGATCGCACGCGAAACAAAGTTTCTCGAGTCACCGCCCGCCTCCGTGAAGGGCATTCCCAAACTCTCCGGCACTTTTTGCGAGGAAAATCTCAGCGCCCTGGCCCAGGAATTTTTGGATGGAGAATTTCCGGCCGCCGCCGATACAGATCGGGTGCCTAATTTGATGAATGCCTGGGTCGTGGAAGGCGAGGGACAAACCCTTGCAGCCACGGCGCCGTGGCGGGAGCTGGAATCCGTGATCGCCGCCGCACCGCGCTGGCAGCCGCTTGCCCTGTTGGGCAGCCGGACGGTGCGCCGCGTCATCTGGCACGGGGATTTTACGCCGTGGAATTTGAAACTGGATCGTCGCACCGGGGGCGCCGTGGCGCTCGACTGGGAGCGCGGCCAGTTGGCGGGCGTTCCGGGCTGGGACTGGTTTCATTTTGTCATCCAGTCCGCCGTGCTGGTGAAAAAACTTTCCGGCCCGGCGTTGCGGGAGGAACTCGAGGCGCTCCTGTGTTCCGAAAAGTTTGCTGAGTATGCGAGCCGTTGCGGCATTGCGGGCGACGAACAGGAACTGGCTTTGGCTTACCTGCTTTACAACGTGGAAGTGCTGAAACCCAGCGAGGGCCGCGCGGAAATCCGCGCGCTGCTGGAACAACTGACTGACTCATGGACCAACGACTCAAAGTCCTGATCTCCGCCTACGCCTGCGAACCGGGCAAGGGCAGCGAGCCGGAAGTCGGCTGGCAATGGGCCCTGCAGATGGCGCGCTTTCACGACGTGACCGTGCTGACGCGCGCGAACAATCGTCCGGCCATTAAGGCGGAGATTTCACGATCCACCGGGCCGAAGCCGCAGTTCATTTACTTCGATCTCGATCCCTGGTGGTTGAAGCTGAAGCAGCGGCTGCGGCTGCATCGCGGCTATTACGTCCTGTGGCAGCGCGCCGCAAACAGATTGGTTGCCGAACTCGTACGGGAGAAAAAATTTGACCTCCTGCATCACGTCACGTTCGCCACCTTCCGTTATCCCACGGCGATCTGGGGCCACGGCGTGCCGTGCCTCTGGGGACCGGTGGGCGGCGTGGAATCCATTCCCGCCGCGCTGCTGCCGTGGCGTCATCCCGGCGCGCTGTTTTCTGAAGTCATTCGCAACGGCGACAACCTGCTCCAGACCGCCACGGCGGGCGTGCTGCGCCGGCGGGCGAAACAGTCGGACCTCGTGCTGGTCTCCACGCGCCAGATGCAGGGGACGTTTGCGGAGCTGGGCATCCGCACGCGCCTGATGCCGACGATTGGTTTGCAGACGGGAAATTTCCCCGTGCCGCCGCGCACGGTCGCGCGCAGGCCGCTGCGGCTGTTGTATGTCGGGAATTTGATTCCACTCAAGGGCCTCGACTTCGCATTGCAGGCGTTGAAGGCTTCCCGCACGGAAGCCCGGCTCACGCTGATCGGCAGCGGGCCGTTTCGAAAAACCCTGGAGGCGATGGTGGTCAAGCTGGGGCTGACGCAGCGCGTGGAATTTCGCGGGCGGCTGCCGCGCGAGGAGACGCTGGCGGCGTATAAGGATTTTGACGTGTGCCTGTTTCCGAGTCTTCACGACACCGGCGGGTATGCCGTCATAGAAGCGATGTGCAACGCGATGCCGACCATCTGCCTCGCGGTGGGCGGGCCGGAGACGGCGTTGCAGGAAGGTGGCGGCATCGCCGTGCCGCTCGGCTCCCGCGCGGAGGTCGTGGCCGGACTGGCGCAGGCGCTGCGAAGTTATGACGTGGATCGCGAGCGGCTGTTGAAAGACGGCCAGGCGGCGCGGCAAAGCGTGGAACGCCATTACGATTGGGAACACAAAGGGAGACGGATGGATGAATTTTACCGGGAGACGGTCCGGGAAAAGCGGCTTGCGGGCAAAACTCGCGAGGCAATAGTATGACGACACACACCAGCGGGATGAACAACCACTATGACATTTAGAATCTGGCTTAAGATTTTTTGCACCAGCTTGGTGGTGCTGACCCTCGCCGGCGCGTTTGGCTACCTCAGTTTGAGCAAGCTCAGGCACAACGCCCAACTGATCGTCGAGGACACCCTGCCAGGGCTTTCGTTTGCCGGCGAGGCGAACGCTTATCTGGCCGATGCCACGCGGACGCTGCTGGTGGTCGTGACGGAGGATCCCGTTCAACAGCGCGCCATCCGCGATGAAATCACCACGCTCAGCGCGCGGACGACCAAGTATCTGGACCAGTATGGAAGCCAGCTTGATTCGGCGGAAGACCGGGCCAACTACGAAACGCTCATCAAAGAACGCAAGGCCTACTTTGGAATTCGTGAGCAGGTGTTGGAACTGGCCATCGCCGGCAAGAAATCCGAGGCGCTTAAGCTCTACACCGAAGCCATGATGCCGGAGCACAAGCGCGTCAAGAACGCGGGTGACACGTTGTTTGAATACAACCGGCACCAGGGCGAGGTGCGCGGTCGTGAAATCCTTGCCCGCTGCACCGTGACGCAAATCACGGTGGCGATTTTGAGCGTGGTGATTTTCATGGCGGGGTTCTTCATCGGCCTGTTCAAGTAGTGGCCGACCAAGAGTCGCCCGGGGTTTTCCCAAACGGTTTAAGCAATCGCCATCGTCAGGCGCATAGATTGCCGCGCAAACTCGCGCGCCACGAAGGGTTCGACCCGCCGCCAGACCTCCTCCTCAGTGATCGTCTGCAAACAATGCGGGGACGGGAAAAAGCAATAATCCGAACAGGGCTTGTAAGGACACGGTTTGCCCTCCATCCACTCGGCGGCTGGATGCAGCGGGGCGAACCATTCCGGCAGTTGCGGACCGAAGATGGTGAACGTGGGCACGCCGGCCAGGGCGGCAAGATGGCCCGGCCCGGAATCGTTGCCAATGAAAGCGGTGGCGCAATCCAGCAACGCCAGCAACTCGGTGGTCGTGCGCGGCACGGCGACGTTTTTTTCCCCCGCCGCCCGCCACCAGCTGCGCTGGTCGGGGTCGCAGGCGATCCGGACGCGGTAATTTTGTTTGCGCAGCCGCGCCGTCAGACTGCGGTAGCGTTCCAGCGGCCAGACGCGCACCGACTGCTTGGCCCCGCTGTGCAGGAGAACCTCCCTGCGCTCCGCCGGGTGGCCATCCAGCGAAAGGTTTTCACGCGGTGGCAGGTCCAGGTCCAGTGCCCGGCCCAGCACCCGCCAGTATTCATAACGGTGGGCGGTCGGCTCGGGGCGAACCAGCGGACGGGTCAGGAACATCTTGCTCATCATCCGCGGAAAGCCAAGGCGCTCCCTGGCCCGGGCCAGCGTGAGCAGCAGATGATCGCGGGGATCCCACCGGGCGGACAGGCCGACGTCAAAACGGCTGCGGATCAGTTCCCGGCGCAGCCGGATAAAGCTGCGCCAAGGCCAGTGGTGCAGTTGATATTTTCCGGTGAACGCCGTCCACGGCGCAAGGAAGGGAATGACGTGCACCTGCGGCCAAAACCGCGCCTGCAAATCCTGCCAGGCCGGCCGGCACACCAGCGTGACGTCGTAGCGCTCGCTGGCGGCACGCAGGAACGGCGTGGCGATCACGAGATCACCCATGCCCCATAACTCCACGACTAGCAGCTTCGGTTTCACGCTGTTGATACTTGGAAAAATCCCGGCGCGCGCAGAATGGCGAAGGCCGGTGGAGGAATCAAGCCACGCCTGACCGCTCCCAAAGCTCATGCCGCGAAAAAATTTCGCGGCGCGGCGGCCGGTCAGACTTCCGTGCCGGTCTCGGTCCCCGTCGTGGCGGCCGGGGTCGCGGCGGCAGCGGTATTCTCCAGGGCCAGTTGTTCCGGCGGCACCGTGGCCAGTCCGGCATCGGCGGTCAGCGGGGCGGGCGGCTTCTCAATCACAATTTTCCGCAGCTCGTCCGCCGCCGGCAAATCCTCCAGACTGCGCAGGCCAAAATATTCCAGAAACCCCGCCGTGGTGCCGTAGGTCATCGGACGCCCGACCACTTCCGCACGGCCCACCTGCTCGACGAGGCCGCGCTCCACCAGCGTCTGCATCACGCCGTCCACGGCCACGCCGCGGATCTGCTCCATCTCCGCGCGCGTCAGCGGCTGGCGATAGGCGATGATGGCGAGCGTTTCCAGCGCGGGCTGCGAGAGGCGCGGCGGCCGGGCCTTCACGCCAACCAGCGCCTTGAGCCACGGGGCGTAGTCGGGCTGGGTGACGAACTGCCATGCGCCCGCGATGCACACCAGCCGGTAGCTGCGCCCGGCGGTCTCGTGGTCTTGCGCGAGCTGTTCGAGCGCGGTGATGAGATCGGCCTCCTTGGTTTTTTTCAACGCGGCGACCCCCTCGTTGCCTTCGGCGTGTTCAACCGCGCCGGCCAGCACGTCGCGAATTTCTTTCAGGCTGAGCGGTTTTTGCGCGGAGAACAGCAGCGACTCCAAAATGAATTTCAATTCCATGTTACGCGGTCAGGGTGTCGGGTTGGGCCACCTGCCACGGCTCGGCGCCGGGCGTGGTTGCGAGAGTGGCGGCAGGCGGCGCCGGGGCGGCGGGCGCGGGCTTCGGGCTGATTTCAATTTCGCCGAAAGTCTCCGGCTGCACGCAGATGATTTGTTTGAGACGGATCAGTTCGAGCATGGCGAGAAACGTGACGACCACTTCCGTGCGGCTCATGGTGTCGGCGAACAGCTCGGAAAATTTCAGGCGCGGCCGCTCGGCAATCAGCTTCATGACGTGCTCGATCTTTTCGCTGACGGTCCACTTGTCCTCGAAAATCTCCCGCGAACTCGCCTCTTTCTTGCCGATGCGCTGGAGGACGGCGTTGACGGCGTTGAGCAGGTCAAAGATGGAAACGTCGGACTTGGCCGGCGTGGCGGCGGTTTCAAATTCCGGCTTGCCGGGCAGGCGCGGGAAGACATTTTCCTGCCGCGCTTCGAGCGCCTGCAACTGGGCGGCGGCGTCCTTGAACTTTTTGTATTCCACGAGCTGGCGGATGAGTTCCCAGCGCGGATCTTCGCCGTCGTCCTCGCCCTCGGTCTCCACCTGTTGGTCGACGGGCAGCAGTTCGCGGCTCTTGATGTACATCAGCGTGGCGGCCATCACGAGGAATTCGCCGGCGATTTCCAGGTCCAGCAGCCGCATCGTGTCGATGTGCTGGATGAACTGGGTGGCGAGCGCGGTGAGGTTGACCTCGTAAATGTCCACCTCCTCCTTCTTGATCAGATAAAGGAGCAGATCGAGCGGGCCTTCAAAGACCTCGAATTTGACTTTGTATTCAGCCATGACTTCCGCCCGGTCGGACCTGGCGGGACGGGGAAAACTCTAAGCGGCGGCGCGGGCGTTGGCAACGCTGAACGCGGTTGCGGATGTTTTGCTTTCCTCGCGGGAGCTGTGGCGCCGGTGAGCTTCAAGGCCCCAGACTCCCGCCACAGCGGGTCGCGTCTGGAACGCGGAGCATCGCTCCGCTTGAATCATTGGCGGTGCTGGTGGAGCAATCCTGCGCGCTCCGGCCAATTCGGGGCTTTTGCAAAGGTCTCGGCCCGTGTATTTACACGCATCCGGCGGTTCGGTAGGATTGCGCGCGGCCCCGGCGATTTCAGAACGGAATTTCGGGAGCGGGTCAGGACATCGGCGGATGGGCGGGATCATGATCGGAAAAATTTCAATCTTGTTCAAGTGCGCACGACTCGCTGCATCATGAGTCCGTCGCTGAAACTGCTTTCCGTGGTGATCCCCGCACAGGACGAGGAAGAGGCCTTGCCGCTCACCCTCGAACATCTGCACGCGGAACTGGCGGGCAACTCGGTGCCGCATGAAATCGTGGTGGTGGACGACGGCAGCAAGGACGGGACCTGGGAGGTTTTATTGCAGTTGCAGAAGCAGATTCCCGCGCTGCGTCCGGTCCGCAATCCCGGCGAGCACGGTTTTGGGAGGGCTGTTGTGTGGGGTTTGCACAATGTGCAGGGCGATGCCGTCGTCATCATGATGGCCGACGAGTCGGACGACGCGCGCGACGTGGTGCGCTACTGGAAGCTCCTCAACGAGGGTTGGGATTGCGTGTTTGGCAGCCGCTTCATCAAGGGCGGCGGCGTGACGGATTATCCCAGAGTGAAATTGTGGATCAACCGGGGCGCAAATTATTTCATCCGCCTGATCTTCCGGATTCCGCTGAACGACACCACCAACGCGTTCAAGGCCTATCGCCGGACGGTGATTCAAGGCTGTGAGCCGCTCATCTCTCCACATTTCAATCTGACGGTGGAGCTGCCGCTCAAGGCCATCGTGCGCGGCTATTCCTGGACGGTCATGCCTATCACCTGGCGCAACCGGCGTTTTGGCCAGGCCAAGTTGAAACTCAAGGAAATGGGCAGCCGCTACCTGTTCATCTGTCTGTACGTCTGGCTGGAGAAATACTTCAGCCGCGGCGACTATCGCAAACGAACATGACCCACGACTCCCAAGAACTGGCCGCCATTTACAGCCGCCGTTTCCAAGGCGCGCAGGACTACCGCAACCGGGTCTGGCAGCTGCTGATCCGGGATTTTTTCGGCCGATGGATTCCTGCGGCCGGCACGGTGCTCGATCTGGGCTGTGGCTACGGCGAATTCATCAATAACATCAGCTGCCGGAAAAAGTACGGGATGGATTTGAATCCCGACACCGCCCGGCTGCTGGCTCCGGAGGTGCAGTTCCTCCAGCAGGATTGCTCCGCCCGCTGGCCGCTGGCGGACGACACGCTGGACGTGATTTTCACGAGCAACTTTTTCGAGCATCTCCCGGACAAGCGCACCCTCGCGGCCACGCTGGACCAGGCGCGCCGCTGCCTGAAGCCCGGCGGATGTCTGATCGCGATGGGGCCCAACATCAAATTCCTGCCGGGTGCGTATTGGGATTTCTGGGATCATCATTTGCCGCTGACGGAAGCCTCCTTGAGCGAGGGCTTGCAAACGCATGGTTTCGAGCTCGTCCGTTGCGTGGACCGATTCCTGCCCTATACGATGGCGCACGGACCAAGATATCCCCTGCTGTTCTTGAAACTCTATTTGAAGCTGCCGCCGGCCTGGAAACTGTTTGGGAAACAATTCCTCGTGCTCGCGCGAAAACCAGTTTAAGACGGCCGCGCCACCATGCAAACCCACGGCCCCAAACCCTTGAACCTGGCACCATTGATCGCCTTTCTTTTCGGGCTGATCGTGGTCTTTCATTTGGGAAACGCCTTCCTGGGGAAGTCGCTGATCAGGGCCTCCCATTTGGGCACGGCGCTGGAGTACGCGAAGGGCCGGATCAACCTGCTCCAGCCGGTGATTGTGGGATTTAATGCGACTGAAACTCCCACGGCGCAGGAACTGCCCCTCTGGCAGGCGGCGGCGGCCCTGGCGTTCAAAGCGGCCGGTTCAACCTGGTATGGCTGGGCCAATCTGGTGTCGTTGCTGCTTTTCACCACGGGGCTTTGGCCGTTGTTTCAACTGGCGCGGCAATATGTCGGCGTGCGTGCGGCCTGGTGGAGCCTCGCCTTTTTTCTAGCGCAGCCTTTGGTCGTGGTCATGGCTGGGAAAGCCGCCACGGACGGATTCTGTCTGGCGGTCACACTCTGGTTTCTCCTGTGTGCGGACAAAATGATTCGCAGAGGCCAATGGCGTTGGTGGCTCCCGACGGTCTTCTTTGCCTGCCTGGGGGCGGTTTCGAAACTTCCGTTCTTCATGGTGGCCGGGCTTGCCAGTGCGGCCATGCTGGTTGTGAATCAAGTCCGAACCTGGCGGCCCTGGCTGATGTTGATTGGCGCGGGCGTGGCGGCGGCGGGTGTTTTTGCGGCGTGGACCCACTACTGCGATTTCCTCGCGGGGCAGGCCGAGTATCCCTACATGGAGATGAGAATCTCCCGCAGCGCGTTTGCGTTCCACTGGTACTTTGGCGACCTGCACCTGCGCCTGAGTCCGGTGGGCTGGATCAAGGGCGGATGGCGGTTCCTGCATTCCACGCTGGGCAGCCTGCCGCTGCTGGTGCTGCTCCTCGCGGCGCTGTGCCGACGGGGAAATCGCCTGCCGAAACTCTGGTTGCTGGCCACGTTGCTGACGACGCTGGTGTTCACCCACCTGGTCCTGATTCACTGGCACTACTACCTCATGTGCGCTCCGCCGGTGGCGCTGCTGTGCGGGTCCACCCTTGCGCACTGGGAAAGCGTTTGGGAAAATGAAAGCTTCCATCCCTGGTTCCAGTATCTGCTCGTGACGGTGTTGCTCGTGGGTTCGGCGGTGGAAGGCGTCATCGCCATGAAGCTCGCCATTGACTACGATTATTTTCCCAAAGAAATGGCCGCCCTGATCCGCCAGCACACCCGGGCGGAGGATAAATTGCTCGTTTTCAAATGCGATCCAGAATGGCCGGGAGAGGTGCTGTTCCGGGCGGGGCGGAAAGGACTTTATGTCGCGACGTTGGAAAGCTCGGCGGACGGCCCGACGAAAAATGGACTGCTCGAACTGCTCAGCAACGAGACCAACCTGCGACGCCTGAAATCCCTCGGTTACAGCAAGCTCGTGTTGATGAGTGAATCCCCGGTGCGAACCGCCATCGAAGCCGTGAATCCCGGCAGCCAGCGGAAACGCTTTTATTATCCGGCCAGCCTTTCTCCGGCAACGGATGCCTGGGCGGTGGTTTATCGCTCGGAAGATCTGCTCATCAGGCAGATTCCCTGAACCGTTCGAGTCTTCGCGGGGGCGGAGAGCCCCTCAACGCAGCCGCTCTTTAAAACCCGCCAGCAGCTTGCGCGCTTTGCCGCCACCAGCCCAGCCCTCACCCGGAGTCCACGAGGAGCGCAGGAAATCGCTGGAACCCGGAATCCCGCTGCCATCTTCAACCTCCAAATCGTGAAAGGCCATGGACCAATTGGGAAATTCCCGTTCGCGGAGGGGTTCCTCAAACAGGGTGAAAATGTCTTTATGCCGGGGATCCTGGCAGACCTTGAGATAGAGCTCCCGGACCACGGGTTCCGCGCCCTCCAGCACCTGCATGAAATTGCCGTCCCGATACAGCAACAGGCCCGTGATGTCCAATCGCTGATTGTTTTCCCGGCTGCGCTGAAGCAAATCCTCCAACTGGGGTTTTGTAAACCTCTTCACCGCTGAGCTGACATAAGCAAGGTGAAACATGATGTGATGGCCCTCATATTATCGCCGGCGGCGTGGAGCGTCCAGCGGCAACGTGCTGGGCGCTTTGTCCCCACGCCGCGGACGAAATTAAAACCTCCGCCCGCTCTTAAAGCGGCTTCTGCGGCTTCGCATCGGCATGGCGCTGCCACCAGATGCCGGTGGGCTTGGGCACGAAAACATCCACGCGCTTGTCCAGGCTGGTCAAAGTGTAGAGTGAATAAGTGAATGGCTTCTCCCAATACAGCCCGTTGCCCGCCGCGCGGACTCGGTGCATTTGCAGCAAGGGCCAGCGGAACCACCGCGCCCACGCCGGCGTCATCCGCGCGCTGCGCCGTTTCTCGCGGATCGAGTTGGGTTTGAGATTCATGTTGTCGCCGGTTTCCGTGAAGACCGACGTGTAGCGCCGCAGCACGGTCATTTTCAGGCGCAGATCCATCGCGTCCTTCATCCACATCGCATCGCCGATGTCCCGCCAGCGGGTGTCGAAGTACAGGTTGAACTCGTCGCGCACGCGGCGGCGGAAAAAAATCGAGCTGGTCAGCGTGGGCGTGTACGTCCACGCGTGCAGTTGCCAGGGCACGAGCGATTTGCGGCAGCAGATGAACTGTCCCTCGGCATCCACGATGATCGTGTCGGCCAGCACGATGTCGGCCTCGGGATTTTTTTCAAACGCGTCCGCGACGGCCTTCAGCGCGCCGGGCAGGTATTGTTCATCGCAGTTCAGGTAGGCGATGATTTCGCCGGTGGCGCGTTTCATGCCGCGATTCACGGCGTCGTACATGCCGGAATCTTTTTCGATGAAGGCCTTGACGCGCGGATCCTTGGGCAGCCAGTCCTGCGTGCCGTCGTCGGAGCAGGAATCCTGGACGATGTGCTCCAGCTCGACGCCCTGCTGGTCGGCGATGGAGGCGATGCAGAGCTTCAGCCAGTTGGAATTGCGGAAGCTGGGGGTGATGATCGAAACTTTCATGGGTTAGGACGACGATTGCGGCTGGAGCGCCGGCAGGACCGGAGCATTGGCGAGCGGCTGTTCGACGGTGCGAAACGCTGCCGCGAGTCCGGCGAGGTGGCTCTCCATCGCGAAATCCCGCTCAAAAATCTTGCGCAACTTTTCCCCGGCGTCGCTGGTCATCAGGCCGAGCAGGGCGTCGGCAATTTTTTCGGGCGAGCGGATGTCCACCAGTCCCGGATAATCGGGCGGGAACATTTCCGGCAGCGAGCGCCAGCGCGTGGTGACGAT
Source organism: Verrucomicrobiota bacterium (assembly GCA_031423695.1). Lineage (GTDB taxonomy): Bacteria > Verrucomicrobiota > Verrucomicrobiia > Limisphaerales > CAIQOK01 > CAIQOK01. Next base: position 9,080 of record JANPGB010000100.1, on the reverse strand, counting down.
GGGCAGGCCGAAGGCCATCGCCTCGATCAGGTTCACCGGCTGGTTTTCGTTCTGGTAAAAAGTCGGGAAGCAGAACAGGTCGGCGTTGCGCAGTTGCTGGGTTTTCTTGTCGCCGCCCACGAACCCGAGGTAATGCAGGTGGCGGGCGGTTTCCGGCTGCTGCAAAATCCGGTCGAAGGCCGCCGTGTCCTCGGTGGTGGCGAAATTGCCCGCGATGTTCAACTGGATCCGGAGGGGCGAAGCCTGCGCCGCGAGCTTCTGGTTGGCCAGCCCCACGCCGGCGACCGTGTCAAACAACCCCTTTTCCTTCATGCAATGCGCCAGATAGAGCACGTGGAAAACCTCCGGGTCGCCCCCGGCTCGGGCGCGGTCTTCGGCCGTCGTCGGCTGCCCCGCCAGCAGTTTCGCGCGCAGCTCGCGGCGCAGCTGGCGGCGCGGCTGCAGCTCAAGGTCAAAGCCGGGGCAGGGGTCGAGGATGCCGTTGCCGACGATCCGGATGCGCTGCGGGAGGACTTTTTCCGCGTCGGCGCGGTTGTAATTGGACAGCACGATGCACAAGTCGGCCGCCTTGAGTGCGCGGTAGGTGATCGCGCGCCAGCGGATTTGCACGGAGGTTTCCAGCCATTTCGCCAGCCCGGCGGCGTGCCAGTGCAGGATGATGCGCTTGAAGAACGGCCGGCAGAGGAACATCACCAGCCAGTCGCGATACAGCGCCGAACGCTTGCCGGGCGCGGGGATGAAATAAAAATTCTCCACCCCGTAGCGATAACGGCACCAGATCGCCTGCGCGCAATAGCCGAGCAGGAGGAAGATCTTCCCGAACCGCAGATCGCCGATATCCTCCAGGTTTTTGGAGACGCGGGCGTCCACATGGTAGCACTCGATCAAGTGGGGCGACGCGCCGGCGGCGGGATTTTTCCGGCGGTCGCCGCCGAAGCCCTGCAACATCAGCAGCACCATGTAGCTTTGCCCGTGGTGCGGCGGCGGTACGTGCGCGAAGACGAGCACTTTCATCGCGGGCTGATGGGGCGGTGCGGACATTTAATGACGGTCTTCCGGCGGATTCTTGAATTTCTGCTGCGCACCAAGCTCAACATTTCCGGTGCCGAAAGTCAATCGTGCCGTGGACTCGGGAGCGCCGTTTCCGCTTGAACAAACCGCCCCCGCCGTTTAGTAGAAACGAGCAATGAATTCCATCCACCGCCACCCGTGCCCCCTGCCGATTCACCCATGAGCGAATCTTCCCGCCCCATCCCGCGCGTGAACGTCCTCGGTGTCGGCCTCAGCGCCCTCAACCTCGACTCCGCGCTCGCGGCCATCAGCGCGGCGCTCGCGGAAAAAAAACGGGGCTACGTCTGCGTCACCGGTGTGCATGGCGTGATGGAATCCCAAAGCGACCCGGCGCTGCGCGGTATTTTGAATCGCGCCTTTCTCAACACGCCCGACGGCATGCCGATGGTCTGGGCTGGGAAGCTGCGCGGTTTTTGCGACATGGACCGCGTCTATGGGCCGGACCTGATGCATCTGGTCTGCGACTGGTCGCGGCAGAAAAACTACACGCATTTTTTGTACGGCGGCGCGGACGGCGTGGCCCCGGAACTCAAGCGCCGGCTGGAGGAGAAATTTCCCGGACTGAAAATCGTGGGCATCTACACGCCGCCGTTCCGCGCGCTGAATACGGCCGAGGCGGCGGAGCTGATCCGCACGGTCGGCGAATTGAAGCCGGACATGATCTGGGTGGGTTTGAGCACGCCCAAGCAGGAGCGGTTCATGGCGCAATACGGGCCGAAGCTGGCGACCACGCTGATGTTTGGCGTGGGGGCGGCGTTTGATTTTCACGCCGGGCGGGTGCGGCAGGCGCCGCGCTGGATGCAGCGCAGCGGACTGGAATGGCTCTTCCGGCTGGGCTGCGAGCCACGGCGTTTGTGGAAGCGTTACCTCAAGAACAATCCGGTTTTTGCGTGGAAAATTTTCTGGCAGCTTACCGGGTTGACGAAATACGAAGTGGAATAAGGGGCAAGCGCCGGGCGGGAAAGTATTTTGCGGCCGATCAGCTTAGGCTTCATCCATCTGCCCGCGAAACTCCTCGGTTAGTGCATACGAAAATTGGCCATCGGTGGCTGTCCGCCGTTTGCGAACGAAACCCTGCTGGATTAACGACTCTAGTCGGTAATACATCTCGGCAGATGCTTGGGAGTACCCCGTACCCTGTTCAATCTGTCGTTGCGCGATCTCGCTTCCATTCTTTCCCTTCTCGACCAGATAGCCCAACAGTTTGGCCTGCCCAGCGGTGAGTTCGTCGCGAAGCGACAGGAGAGACGTACGGCTCGGCACTTCCAACTGCAGAGATGAGTAACTCTCAACTACCAATTGGAAGAGCTTCGTCGTGGCTCTTTTTGCCAAGTCTTCAACTGATGAACGATTAAAATCGCTTAAGCGAAGGAATAGCCGCTCGGACAACCCCAACGGCAGATTTTCAGAAGCAACTACGTCAAGTAGTATAGGGAGTACAAACGTTCTTTTAAGCTCCCGCTCGCGCTGCATTGCCCAATCGAGTTCCTGCATAACCCACTTCGAGTTGAGCGCATCCTTGTCCAAGAAAATGATCAGAAAATCGATGCCCGACTGAATAGTCGACTTTAATTCCGCCGGGAAAGACTCCCCCCAAGAAAGGCTTTCCTCGTCAAGCCAAGTATTGAGAAAGCTGGGAAGCGTCTCCTTGAACTCACGAACCAACGCTTTGTCTCGACTGTGATGCGAAAGAAATATTCTCATGGTGCGCCTCCCCAAACTGGAGCCTAACGATGAAAGATCTCACGCCGGAGGTGAAACCGTGAACCGCGTAGCGGAACTAGCGGGGAACGCCCAACTGCGAGTTGACGGCGTGTTTTGAAGCCTATCCTTTTTCATGGTTGAAAAGTATTTCCGACGTCAGTTCCTGTCCAGCCTCTTTATTCGTTCGAACTGAAGCTTGAGCATCGGCCGACAAATGCGGCGAGCTTTACTGCGTCCTCCCAAACTTCTTCTCCAATTCGCGGTAGTTCATCTCGATGAGCGTCGGGCGTCCGTGCGGACAGGTGTAGGGCATCGCGCAGCGGCGCAGATCTTCCACCAGGTTTTCCAGTTCGCGGCCGGCGAGCGGATCGTTGGCCTTCACCGCGTGGCGGCAGACGGTTTTGGCCACCACCTGTTCGCCGAGCCGCAGGGAGTTCACCTCCTCCCCGACGGCCTTGAGTTCGTCCACCAGTTCCAGCACAAACCGGCGCGGATCGCCCGCCTTCACGAAGGGGGGCAGGGCATCCAGGAGAAAAGTGCGCTCGCCAAATTCGCTCAAGCCCACGCCCAGCCGCGTGAGCACGGCCAGTTGTCCGCGCAAAAAATTGGCATCGCGCGCGGACAGCTCCACGGTTTCCGGCAGCAGCAATTTCTGCGAATCCGCCTGCAGCTTTTGCTCCAGGCGGTTGAGCATCTGCTCAAACAAAATCCGCTCGTGCGCCGCGTGTTGATCCAGCAGCACCAGCCCGCGATCGGATTCCAGCACGACGTAGAGTTTTCCCACGACGCCAACAAGCCGCAGCGGGACGCCCAGGAGCGGGATCGGGGCAGAGGTCGGAGGCCTGAGATCAGAGGTCGGAAACTGAGCTGCCACTGCGGTTGATCGCTGATCTCCAACCTCTGACTTCTGACTTCCGGTTCCAAACCCCATCTTGAGCGGCGGCTGCTCGACTGGATGTGTGGGCCATTCGGGAATCGGTTTGGTCGGCAGCGGGAACGCAGGCCAGGAAGGTGTGGAGAATTCCGGCGTGGGTTTGACTTCAAAAGTTTTTCCGACCGCATCAATCTGCGTCGGCATTTCGCGGGGCAACGAACTTCCCACCCCGCCTTGGAATTTGGAACTTGGAGCATGGAACTTCGTCTCTGCGGTGTGAAAAGCCAGCAAGGTTTCCCGGACCGCCTGCGCCACGAGTCGCCGCACTTCGCCTTCACGATGAAACTTCACCTCGCGTTTTGAGGGATGGATGTTCACGTACACGGCGGCGGGATCGATTTCCAGGAACAGGCAGCACACCGGGTAGCGCCCCTTCATCAGCGCGGTATGGTAGCCCTCCATCAGGGCGAAATTCAGCCCGCGGTTTTCCACCGGACGACGGTTCACGAAGACATGTTGATCCTCCCGCGTGCCGCGCGAGACACCGGGCGAACCCATGAAACCCCATAGGTGGAGAGTTGAAAGCTGGGGGTCGAGAGTCGGGGCGACTTCACCGGCGGGCAGGGCGGTTTCGAAAGAGGGGGTTTCGTCCGTTGCAGTTTCAACGGCATACGGCACGGAGAAATTGACCGGGATCAGTTTCGTGTCGCCCATGAGGGCGCGGAGGCGTTCTTGGAGGGCGGGCAGTCGGGTGGGAATTTCCGGGCCGGACTTGTGGGCGGGCAGTTGCCAGATCGTGCGGCCGTCTTTCTGAAACGTGAACGCGACTTCGGGATACGCCAGCGCGGCCAGCGTGAGGTAATGCTGGATGTGCGCGGCTTCGGTTTCCTCGGTGCGCAAAAATTTCCGGCGCGCGGGCAGGTTGAAAAACAACTGGCGCACTTCAATGCTCGTGCCCGGCGCGCTGCCGGCGGCTTTGACCTCGTTGATTTTCCCGGCGGCGAAGATTATCTGCGTGCCTTCCGGCGATTCGCTGTCGCGTTCGCGCGTGGTGAGCGTGAAGCGGCTGACGCTGGCAATGCTCGGCAACGCCTCACCGCGAAAACCCATCGTGGCAATCGCGCTCAAATCCTCCGCCTGCTTGATCTTGCTGGTGGCGTGGCGTTCGAGGCAGAGCAGAGCGTCGTCGCGGCTCATGCCGAAGCCGTCGTCGGTCACGCGGATCAGGCTGCGGCCGCCGGCCTGGATTTCCACCGTGACCCGCGTGGCCTGGGCGTCGAGGGAATTCTCCACGAGTTCCTTCACCACGCTGGCGGGGCGTTCCACGACTTCGCCGGCGGCGATCTGGTTGGCGACGTGGTCGGGGAGCAGGTGGATGCGGTTCATTGTGTCAACGGCAGTGCAAATGCAAACACCGCGCCCTTGCCCGGCTCGTTGCGCGCCCAGATGCGGCCGTGATGGTCCTCGACAATCTTTTTGCAGATGGACAAGCCGAGGCCGGTGCCGTACGCCTTGCCAAAGGTGGCGAAGGCTTGGAACAGTTTCCCGGCGATTTCCGGTGCGATGCCCGGTCCGGTGTCCTCGATTTCCGTGATGAGTTCGTGCGGGGTTTGCTCGAAGCGCAAGAAGACTTTGCCGCCGGCGGGCATGGCGTCGGTGGCGTTATGGAGGAGATTGTAAAACACGCGGCGCAGGCGTTTCGGATCCAGCGGCAGTTTCAGCGGGGGCGGCGTTCCAATTATCTCGATCTGCGCGCCGCGCAGCTCCGCTTCGGGGCGGATTTCTTCAAGGATCTGCCGGACAAAGACGCCGTAGTCCAGATTGCCAAAAATGGTTTCCGCCCGCGCGCCCTGGGTGAAATCAAGGATGTCGCCCACCATTTCGGTGATGCGCTCCACCTGCGCGCGGATGGTGGTGACGGATTTTTGGCGCGTGGCCGGCGTGGCCGTTTCCAGGGCGGCCAGCTCCGCTGTCAGGCCGATGATGTTCAGCGGATTTTTCAGGTCGTGGACAATCGCGCTGGCAAACCGGCCAATGATGGCGAGCCGCTCGGCCTGGAGAATTTCCTGGACGTGGCGCAGGTCAAATTCGCGGAGCCGGCGGCTGCTGTCGCGCAGCAGCTCGAGTGCGAAGCCGGGGGAGCGGTCGAGCAGTTCCAGCAGCGGTTCGCGCGGGATGAAATAGACCGAGCTCGCCGTGAGGGCCGTGGCGGTGGCGGAGCGCGGCTTGGTTTCGAGCACGGCCATCTCGCCGAAGGCTTCACCGGGTTCCACCTGGGACAGGATGCTGCGGGAATTCTGCGTGACGGCGGCGGAGATTTCCACGCGCCCGTCCTTCACCAGATAGACGCCGTCGCCGTGGTCGCCCTCCTTGAAAATCTCCCGGCCCGCCGGAAAGGATTTTTCCTGCGTGATCCGACACAGCGCGGCCAGCTCCGGCGGGCTGAGCTGCCGGAACAAGGCGCAGGATTCTAGAGTGACCATGCGGGGACTTTAGAAAAGTTTAATTGCAATGGCAAAGGGATTGAACAAATTTGGCGCGAGCAATTGACCGTATCTAATGTGACGGATGCAAACCCATGCAAAATTTTTTCTGTGCCTCCTTCTTTGTCTGGCAACTGCCAGCATCGGATGCAGGAAATCCGAACCAAAGCCCATGAACGAAGATTTGCCCGACTGGAAGCGAGACCACTATCAACGCGGTGAAGGCCGCGCCCTGATTTATTACGTGGTGTATGGCGAGTTCACCAATGACGTGACAATTTCGCGGTCGAAATATCGCAGCGCCGGTTTGCCGACCGGGTTTAAGTTGAGCAAGCTGGATCGGAAGCAGCAAGATTCTTTGCCGTTCACCGACGGAGCGTTTGGCAAGGGCGTGACGGATAAGGAATTGTTCGAGCGCATCGGTCACGCGCCAGAATGCATGCAGTTCTATGGCGACATTCCTGATCCGGAGAATCTGAACTATTTGCGCGATTCCGTTGGGATCGTGAGCTTTCTTCTCGACCACGGCGGCTTTGCCGTTTGTGACCCGCAACAACTGGAGCTTTATAACCGCGAGCGATGGCAGCGGACTATTTTCGACGGGGGTGCAACGAATCTTCTGAAACTTGTGAAGATTCTCTATTCCGACGAAGCCGACGGACGATGGTATCACACGCGTGGTTTGCGGAAATTCGCCCGACCAGACCTCAGTGTGCGCGGGGTACCTGGCGACTATTCGAATGCTGTGATTGATTTATGCAATCGTTTCATCCAATTGCAGCAATTGGGCGGAAAGATTACCGATGGACAGGAAATCCGAATAGCCTCACTTCCGGGCGGGCTCGTTTGTCATCATGCCGGCAGTCTGGAAGATCCCGATTTCAACAATGTTCATGTTGAAATTCAGTGGCCAGCCAAATAATAAGGCAACGCAACGGCTGTCGCGCATCGGAAAACTTGACGCGGCGGGGCGGAAAACCTATGCTCGCTGCCGGTCGGTGGTCATAGCTCAATGGTAGAGTCCAAGCTTGTGGAGCTTGTTGTTGCGGGTTCGAGTCCCGTTGGCCACCCCACCTCTTTCAAACTTCTCGCGCATCCGTAGCTCAATTGGATAGAGCTTCTGACTTCGGATCAGATGGCTGGGGGTTCGAGTCCCTCCGGATGCACCATTTTGCAATCGCCCCGCCCCACCTCATTTGAGCAGTGCGGCGTGCTGTTTCAGCCAGCGCTCCGCAGTTTCATAGTCCGGGCAAACCCGCTCCACTTCCCGCCAGAACCGTGCCGAATGATTCATCTGCCGCAGGTGCATGAGCTCGTGAAGGAGGATGTAGTCGCAGACGAGCGGCGGCGTTTGAATCAACCGCCAGTTCAATGAAATCGTGCCGCGCCGCGAGCACGAACCCCAGCGGGAGCGCTGATCGCGCACTGTGACGCGCTGCACGTTCAGTTGCTGCGCGGCGGCGAATTCGAACACACGCGGCGGCAGTTCCGTGGCCGCAAGTTTCCACAGGTGCTTCACAATCCAGGGCCGCAGATCGCCATCGGCATCCGGCACCTTGACGAGCTCCCCACCCAGCCGGACGACATCCGCTGTTTCAGCCATTCCGGCCTCCAGTTTAACCCGTTCGCCGCGAAGCAGAATCTCGGCGCCGATCAGCCATGCTCGGGGTTTGAGCGGTTGCGCCGCGAGCCGCTCCAACTGCTGCGCGAGCCAGTCCGTGTGGCGTTCTGCGAACCGCCGCCCTTCGCTGACCGAACCGCGACGGGGAATGGTCAACCGCGCTGAACCATCGGGCCGCAGCCGGAGCAGGTAGCGACGCGCCCGGGCATGGTGAACGATCGCCAGCGGAATGCGGCGGCCCTTCACCTCCAGAAAATTTTCATCCGGGCCGGAGGGGGCTGGCTTGAGAATAAAATCGAACAGCACGCGACAAGTAAAAGAACCGGTGCGGGTTTTGCAACCCATTCCCCGCAAGTTTCGCGGTGCCCCTCAGAGTGTTTGCGAGCCGGGAGACTTGTCGCTGACGAAAATCACCTTGTCCTTGCGCTCGGCTGAAACATTGAAGGTGATGGTCTTGGTCAGGTTTGGCAATGCGCGGCCGGACTCGTCCAGAAATTCAATCGTGGCCGTGTGCGGGCCGGGCGGCAGCGACAGGCTCGCGAAGCTCAGGTAACGCGGCAGGTTCGACCACGCGCGGATGTCGGCGGCGGGCGTGGTGGCGGCGGAAAACAGTTCGCTGACCACCCCGGCGGCGATCAAACCGAGGCCAACCTCCTGCGAGGTGCGGTTGCGCTGGCTGGCGGCAATCACTCCGCCGATGATGGCCGTGGTGCCGAGGGCGTCCGTCGTGGCCTTGAACGCGGCCTTGTTGCCGAGGATGTGATCCATCACGCGGCCGCCCCGGGTCGTCGCCTGAAAAAACAAATCGTCGTACGGCTCGGCCCGGATTTTTTGTCCGTCCACGGCGATCTCGGCGGCGTAAGCGGGCGAAGGCTGGATGTTGAAGCGCAATTCCTCGCCGTATTCGCCCGTGCCGTATTTGTAAGGCCCGGTGGCGGATTCCACGAAGAAGAGGACGTTGGCCCGCGTGTTGAAAGGCGGCGGTTTGGCAAGGCGAGCTTCCGCGTCCGCGCGTTTGAAGGCATCGGAGCCGTCACCGGCAAGTTTCGCGCTGGCGAGGCCGTCGAGGTAATCGAGCAGCACGTAGTCGGCGGAGTATTCGTGATGCTCGGCGTCGGCGTCCTGGATGGCAGCGCTGCGGAAACAGGCGCGTGCGTTGTCCGGCTCGCCGTCCATCCAGTAGAGGATGCCGCGATAATAATACGCCATCACGCGTTCGTACGGCTCGCCGATGAAGGTCTTGCGGGATTCGGGATGAAAATAACTGCGGGCCAGCCGCGCGCTTTTGTCGGTGGAAATGCCGCCGGTGGTGAGCAGCGCGTCATCG
>JANPGB010000099.1:0-5417 GCA_031423695.1 Verrucomicrobiota bacterium | reverse complement strand
GAACTGGTGCTCAGGGCGTTGACCGATGAGCCGGTGGCGATTCGGACGTTTGGAAAAAGTCCCTTTGTAAAAACTGGAAATGGGTTGCGCTACTCGCTGTTCGACGACTCCGCTTTCGACACGGACATCGGCGAAGCACATCGCGATCAATGCCTGGCGATGTTTGCCGCGCTGGATCTGCCTTTGAGCACTCCGGTTCGTCTGAAGTCGGGCGCGTATTCGCTCGCGGATTTGCTTTCGGAATCATTGGGCGGTTTTAATTTTGACCAACGCGAGATCGCCTGGTCCGCAATGGCGTTTGCCAGATATGTTCCACCTCAAACGGAATGGACGAACCGCGTCGGCGCGCGGATGAATTTTTCGGAGCTGGTCCAGAAACTTTTGCGCACGGATTTGAACGCCCAGAAGTGCGCGGGGATTCATGTCTTCGAGGCCTTGATTTTAATTGGAAAAGCTGACCGGAAAAACCCCTTGCTGGATGAGGAGACGCGGGCGCAATTGAATTCCCATTTCAAGTCGACGGTGGGAGAAATCATCCGCAGGCAACGCGAGGACGGCAGTTGGAGCCGGTCGTGGTGCGCCGCCATCAACGACGACAGCGCACCGATGACGCCGTTTCAGATGAGCTTCCTGGTGACCGGACATCTGGCGGAAGTTTTGGAGAAGCTGGAGCCGCCGCTTCGTCCTCCGAAAAGCGTTTTGCTGAGCGCGGCCCGATGGACCACCAATGCGATGAACGGGACGGAAATTCGCCCGAACGGTTTCTGGGTTTGTCCCTTCACGCATGCAGCCCATGGCGCACACAGCGTTTTGACTGGAGCAAACCGGTGACATCGGGTTGCAGGCGCGAAAGTTGAAATCTCGTGGTGAATTTATTTTTCTTGCATTCTCCGAATTAATTTCCTAGAACAGACCTTGTGGTCGAACCAAGCGCCAGCAAAAAAGGTTCGTCGCCAATTTGGCGAAAATCATTGGTGTGGCTTTTTGTTGTCGGAATTCTGATTCTCTTGGGCGTTCGGGCGATTTTTCACCGGGGCAATCAAAAGACAAGCGAGGCAATTTCCAAAAACGAACCGGCCAACCTCGCAGCCTTGCATCCGGTTCTGTTGACGAACACGGCGGCGTTGTTCGCCTCCGATCCGCGCTGGGCCGGCGTGCTCGGCGTGTTGAATTCTATGAAGGAATGGTCGGCGGCCAATCCGGTCTGTCATCTGACCATCGCCACCGAGGGCCTGGGTGGCAAGGTCTATGCCGACACGGAAGTGTTCCGGTTCAAGAGCCAGGACGGCACCAATCTAGTGACGCGCATAGCCGTGAAGCTGCGGTATCCGAATCCCGTCAATTTTCTCGTCGAGGAAGAAGGCGATCAACTGATAGCTTATCTTCCGGAGACGGATCAATTGGTGAAAGTGGACGCCCGGAAGGAAATTTCCGCCCAGTACGGATTGGATCTGCAAAATCCCGACACGATGTCGTTCTTGAATCTGCTGCGCATCGCTTTCGTGGAGACCAATGCCACTCACCGCGCGCTGACCTTTGCTTTCAAACCCGAAACCCTGAATTTACCGGCGGCGGCTTCAGCGGATGCTTTCACGACGCTGCGGATTGATGAAAAAGGCGCGCTGCAAACCGTCGAGCAGACGGAGATGAACGAGCACCGCATCATGCGGATCAAGTATCTGGGGTTTCAGCAGGACGAGGTGGAACGCGGCGCGCCGCAAATTCCCGCCAACAAGCCGGTCATCACGGGCAAGGCGTTCAATCTCGCCTTGCAAGAAGAGATCATCAAAATGAAAGAAAAAGGCACCCGGATTAAAATATGAACAAGCGATTTGAGATTCCAGTGGAGCCGGGACGGTTCAATACGTTTGCCATAGACGATTATCTTCGTGGCATTCAGACGCCAGAGAAGCGCAGGCAGATCGTCTCGACCGTGGGCTATTCCGCGCAGTTGCGGGAAGCGTACGAGAAGAGCCACTGCCTGCCGCGAGGCGCGGTGGAACTGGCGATGATGGCCGAAGACAGCCGGCTCAAAGCGTGGAACGAGAAGATCGTGAAACAATTCACCGGCAAGGATCCGGGTTCGCTCGATCAAGGCAAAATCAATGAAGCGCTGATGGAGGTTCAATCCATGGGACAGGGTTTGCAGGCGCTCTATCCCGAGGCGGTGCATTTTCTGATGCAATACAACGCGCTGGCGCAGCGGAACAAGGCGTCGTTCCGCGGCGATTACCGGTTCACGACGGATTACAAAATCATTCTCGCCCAATGCAGTTCGCCGTGGTGGTACACGAACGCGCGCGTTTATACGGACACGAACGTCGTCTGGAACGCCAACGTCGCCGCGTATCAACAGGTCGCTGTCCTCCTGTGGCTGGCGGCGGTGGTGGCGGCGGCCTGGGCCGTTTTCCTTTACGCGTGGGTATGCCTGGTGGCAGCCATTTGTCCCATAGTCAGTTAACTTACACAACCAAACCTATGCTTGTCACCCCTCACACTTTATCGCTGCTGGTCACGAAGCGATGCACTGCTGCCTGCGACCATTGCTGCTTTACGTGCAACCCGCATCGCACCGAGTCCATTCCCATTCCGAACCTTTACAAATACATCGAGCAGGCGACGATTTTTCCAACCATGCGCGTGGTCGTGTTCACCGGCGGTGAATGTTTTCTATTGGGCAAAGACCTGGATGGCCTGGTGAAGTGGGCCAACGGTTTTGGTTTCATCACCCGCTTTGTTTCCAATGGCTATTGGGCGTCCAGCCGGATAACCGCCGTCCGGCGTTTGCAGAAACTCAAGGACGCCGGGCTGAAGGAGGCGAATTTTTCGACGGGCGACTGCCACTCGGAATATGTGAATCCCGCCTACGTCCGCAATGGCGCGATGGCGGCAGTTGATCTCGGCATCACGTCGGTGATCGCCTGTGAAGTCTTCAAAGGGAGCAAGTTTGACCTGAATGAATTCCTGGCCGACCCGGAATTTTCAGGCCTCGTGGATTCGGGGAAAATCATCCTGCGGCTGTCTCCCTGGATGAAGTTTGAAGGTGCGCGCAAGCTGGACCAGACCGACACTTACATGAACGTAATGCGGGACGACCGGGTCGCCGGCGGCGCTTGCAGCACGGCGCTGAAGGTTCTGGCGATCACGGCGGAGGAAGATTTGATCGCGTGTTGCGGATTGACGATGGACTATATTCCCGAGGTGCATCTCGGTTCACTGAAGGACGAGACCATTGGACAGATCGTGGGCCGCCTGCCGGATGATTTCATCAAAATCTGGATTCATTTGTACGGCCCGGACGCCGTGATCCGCTACGCGCAGAAACTCGATCCCACCATTGAACGGCCGCGGGACATGGCGCACATCTGCGACGTTTGCCGCTACATGTACAACCACGAGAAAATCAAAAAACTTGTCAGTGAGAACCCGCCGCCCAACATGCAGCTGATCCTGGAGCAATATTATCAATCCCTCATGGTGCCGACGCCCAACGCGGAACATCAGCACGCGATTGTCTCGCAGGGAATCAGTAATACGAACAAAGCCCTTCGCGAAATGCATCGCATGGCCGTGGGGCAGCCGGAGAAGGCCTTGGCCGTATGACCGATGGTGCCATACCTTTGATTGAGCAAGTCCGCCGCCACGGGGTGGTGGATCACTACGTCCTGCTGGGTGAGGGGAACATGCGCCGCTGGGACTGGGAGAAAATGTCTCCCCGACTGCAAGGCGACGCGCGCGTGCTCTGGCGGTTCCTGCTGCTGGGTGAAAAAATTCCCGAGGCCGACGCGCTTCAGCTGATGGGAAAAGAAGCCCTTGGCTTTCTGGCCCGCCACAAGCTTTCCCAATCCGAGAATGGACAGGTCACGCTGGGCAGCGCCTGCCTGATGTCGTTTCGCGATCATTTGTTTTTTGCCGACATGGGATCGCAGGGGCGCACCTTGTTCAGCGACGAGACGCGGGCGTTGATCAGCATGTTGCCCAAGTTCGAAAAAGGACGCTGCCTGTGCCTTTATCCGACCACCGGGGCGGAAGTGCTGCCGCTGGTTTCGCAGCCGGAAGTTGAAGTGGCATTCCTGCAAGGCGAGCGCAACCGTCCGCTGCTGGAGGCCAACCTGGAAATGGGCACGGTCGGAAAGAAACATGAGTTCATCACCAAGGCCAAGGCCTGCAAAAGCGCGTTCGATTTGATCCTGGCTTCGCCGCCGTCCTGCATTTCCGTGCCGGGCATTCCGCTGCCAAATTATGTTTCCGGCGGGACGAACGGCTGGCGCTGGGTGAAGGAATGTCTGGACATCGCCGGGAAAGCGCTGACGCCGAAGGGCGAAATGGCAATGGTGTTCATGTTTTTTTCGCAAGCCGAGTCAGCGGGGATGGAGCCGCACCTGCAATCCATGCTGGAACCGTGCGGACTGAATTACCGCCTGTTGATTCCGAGCAAAATGCTGCTCGAACCCGCCGTGCCGATTTTCAACCAGCTCGTGGCCTTGTCGGCGCATTTCAGCAAAAACAAAAACCAGAAGCCGGAAGAAGTCGTTAAGAAAGTGCTCGCGTATCTGAAGAGCCAGAAATACGGCGCGGTGTATCTCGTGAAGGGCATTTTCTCCAAGCCCAATGGCCCCGTTCAGCGCGAACTCACGAACTATTCCGACGATTATTACGGGTCTTGGACCTTCTGAATATATGAATCGAAGAAAATTCATCGCCTTGGCAGGAGCCTCCGCCCTCGGCGCGCCGTTCCTGATCAAACAAATCGGCGTCCGCTCAAATTCCAAAACCCTGCCCGCCCCCGACCGGACCCGCCGGCCGCTCGAACTCGCCACCTCCGCCAGCGAGCAAAAGGTGCTGGCGGTGTTGCAAACTCATTCCAAAGGCGCGTACTTGCTGGGCGGCTGCGTCATCGGAAAAATCCAGAAACAGGATCTGCCGTACGTCAATCTCGTGGTGGATTCTGAAAATTTTGCGCAGATTAAAAATGATTTGTTTCAACTCGGAGTTGAACCGGTTTCCACGCCCGAACTGCCGGCCAGCGTCATTCGCTTCGGCTACCAGGGCAAGGCTTACAGCGTGGTGAATCTGTCACTGAACGATTACCTGAAACAAAACACCTTGAGCAGCAACCTTGGCTTGATTCCGTTCGCGCATAATTTCTTGGTTTATTCCTTCGACAAGCATTGGGTGATAGATCCCTACGATGCCTTCGCCGGCAAATCCATTTTCAGCAAGGCGCATCGCATTCAACTCTTGCAGGAACCGGCTTCCCCCGTGGCGGGATTGACCTGCTCGCTGGCCGCCACCTTCGACACCTCGCTGCTCGGCTTGAAAGAATCCGCCGCTTGTGCTCGCTTGACTCGCCGCTGCCTCGAACAAACCCCGGACGCCGAAGAAGCACATCTGGTGATGGAGCAGGTCATCAACTA
>JANPGB010000098.1:0-8949 GCA_031423695.1 Verrucomicrobiota bacterium | reverse complement strand
ATTTCCAGCACTTTGGGATTCTCCTCCCGCACGAACTCTGCAAACCGGTTCAGCGTGGATTGACACTGCGATGCGTAGCAAGCATTCAGCACCCGCCGCCGCGCGATTTTCGCCCACTCGTCCGCCAGCGCCACCAGTTTTACCGACTTGATGGTCTCGCCGGTCTTGATTTCGTAAAGTTTTTCCACCAGATGTTCGGTGTGATTTTTTTTGCGGGCTTCCTCGATGAAGTGTTCCAACTTTGCCAGCGCCGCCATGCGCGACACCTCATATTCGGTGTCACCTTGGTCTTTGAGTGAAAGCGAAGCGGGCGGGGTGCCGGCGATTTTGATGCCCAGGTTGATCCCATAACGCTTCCCGTTAATCTCAAAAGCCCCGAACCAAATATCGCGGAGCCGACCATCCCGCTGACGACGAAACTCAAGTGGCATAATTGACCTTTCAGGGACGTATTTGGGGTTCGATTGGCAGCCGTGCATTCTCCCGAACATCCCGCATCATCTCGAACATTTGGCCTGCCAAAAACAAACACATCCACAAACACAAATACCACAAACAGGGATTAAATCAAGGAAATATGGCCAATAATGCTAACCATTTCAGGCTCATAACCTGAAGGTCGTATGTTCAAATCCTACCCCCGCAACCAATTTTTCTTCGAGATACCACACTTTTTTAAAAACCCCGGCAAACTCATGTCAAACCAGGGCATCGCCTTCCGGGACGGGGTTTCAATTGCCGATCCAAGACTCGTAAGCCCGGGGGCCAAAGTAGGTGTAACCCTGACCTTCGAGTGGCGTGCCGGTGAGCATTGCGTGGATGAAGCCGTTCCATTCCACCTGCCGCGTGTGCAACACGGCTTGGGTGGGATTTTCCTTCAGCAAAAACTTGATTCGTCCACCCGCGGCGGTGAAGCGCCGCCAGTCCGCATCCGCTTCGCTCGCGAAGACAAAATGCTCCGCGAGATCCTTCTGCATCGCCAGGCTGCGACCCCAGGTGCCGCCTTGCTCACTGACGAAGGTCTTCGCGTTCAGGAGCGCCACGCTGTCGTGATAGGCGAGCACGCAGAGCAGGTGTTGCTCTGAGCCTTCAAGCCACCGGACAAGCTTATCGGAGTGGCCTTGGGTCGCGTTATAGGCGTAGTTGCTGTCCAGAAAGGCAATGCGCTCCACGTCATCGGGGATGCGCTGGAGACCGTTGAGAAAACCGAAAGTGAAGCTGCCTCCGCCGCTGTGCCCCGTGAGCACTAACGCGGTTTTCCGGCCGGCAAACCGCCGCCGAAGCTCGTCCACGATTCCGACGACGCGCCGATCGTCGGGGTCGTGCTTTTTTCGCCAGGCCGGCCACGAGCGCCCTTCACATTCCAAGTAGGCAACGACGAGGTGCGTTTGGGGAAATCGTTCCCGCAGCCACCGCGTCTGCGCGGCGATGTGCTGGATGTCGAAATGCCAGTCATCGCCTGCTTTCACCCGCCGTCCCATGGTTTGCGCGATGGAGTTGCCGTTCGGCAGCGCATAGAGGATCAGGCGGACGGGTTTCTTCGGGTCGGCGGCGAAGCCCGCCGGCTGGTTCAAGAGCACGCGCACGCCGGGTTCGATCGCGAACTCCTCCATCTCCTCGCCGGAGTCGGGCTTCGGGTCCGGTGGCGCTGGCGCGTCGTAGCGGGGCAATTTGAACGGTCCCTCATCGCTGAGCAGGCCAGCCAGCACGGGATCGGAAAGCACGGCATCGATTGTTGTCTTGGTTCCGTTCACTTCGAGTGACCGGGCGACTAACCGCACGCCGTGACTGTAATCCACCCAGTTCACCGTGTGCCCAGTGTGCAGCGGCTGAATTGGACGGCCTTCGGCCTGATGCCATCCGTAGATTGCCACCCGGCCTCGCGCTTCAGCCAGCGAAGGCGTCAGGACAAGATCCTTTTTGTGCCCAGCCACCAGCGCTCCAAGCGGGTGCGCCGCGAGCGTCTCGGCTCTCTGTTGCCGAATGCTTTCGTTGTGCTGTGCGAAGACCGGAACCGTGGTCATGGCGGCGCTCGGCGCGATGGGTTGCGGCACGAGTTTTGGTGCCGCCCCACGATAGATGTCGTCCACCATCTTTCGCGTCGGCAGCACGCACTGCAGGCGGTCCGCAATGGCTTGTGCAGTCATCGGGGAGAGCGGCGCGAGAAAATAATCCTCATCTGAGCCGATCGCCAGGTAATCGGGTGCCACCCAGTACCTCGCCCGGTTGGTGGATCCGTCCGCGGAATCCGTGACTTCGACTTCCACAAAGCGGCGCCAGAACCTCGGAAGATTGCCCCGTTCGACCTCCGCCACGACCGCCCGTTCCCGCGCGTTGAGGTCCAAATCTGCAATCCGCCGGGCAAACTCCGAGCCCTGCGCCGAATCCACGGGGCGCATCGGCAGAGAAGGGCCCTCCGCTCCAACTCGAACCGACAACGACAACACCACCGCGCAGACAAAGCCCAGCCGTGCCAAAGACGATTTCCGCAGAAGCGACATGCGGTGAGCCTAGTGCATGGCGGGAGTAAAAGCCAAGCCCCCTGCGTCGACACTTCCCGCCGAAGCAGGAACCCGCGCACGCGCGACTCGCGCTGCCTTACCCTGATTCCCCTCCCTCACTGCATCGGTCCCCGGGGCGGGGCGATTTGGACCCTCCTTTCCCGACAACGCCGGCCCGAGGAATGAAACGCCAGGCTCAGCTCCCCAGGAACGCTGAATGCACGGCCTTCATCGCAGCCTCCCCCTTCGTCAGCTCAATCACCACGGAGATTTTGATTTCGCTCGTGGAGATCATGTCAATGTTCACGCCTTCGTTTGCCAGCGTCTCAAACATTTTGCCCGCCACGCCGGTGTGGCTTTTCATGCCCACGCCCACGATCGACAGCTTGCCGATCTTCTCGGTGGTGATGACGTCGCCGAACGCGATCTCCTTTTTCAAAGCCTCGATAACTTTCTGGGCCTTGAGCAAATCCGCCTTTTCCACAGTGAAAGAAATGTCCGTCTGCGGCGTGCCGGTACCGTGGCTGATGTTCTGGACGATCATGTCCACGTTCACCGTCGCATCACCGAGCGCCTTGAAGACGCGCGCCGCCACGCCGGGTTTGTCGGGCACGGCCACCAGCGTGACCTTGGCCTGATTTTTGTCGAGCGCCACGCCGCGCACGACGACACCTTCCATGCTTTTGGTTTCTTCTTTCACAATCGTTCCTGGGTTTTCGTTGAGGCTGGAGCGCACTTCGAAGACGACTCCAAATTTTTTCGCAAATTCAACCGACCGGCTCTGCATCACCTTTGCGCCGAGGCTGGCGAGTTCGAGCATTTCATCGTCGGAAATTTCCGGCAGCTTTTTCGCCGACGGCACAATGCGCGGATCGGCGGTGTAAACGCCGTCCACGTCCGTGTAGATCTGGCAGAGATCCGCCTTCAACGCCGCCGCCAGCGCGATCGCCGTCAGATCCGAACCACCCCGACCCAGCGTCGTGATCTGGCCCTCGGCAGTCTCGCCTTGAAAACCGGCCACGATGACGACCTTGCCCTGGTTGAGCATGTCGTGAACCCGCTTGGGCGTGATGTTGTGGATTTTTGCTTTCGTGTAAACCGCGTCCGTGACGATGCCCGCCTGCGCGCCGGTCATGGAAACGGCCGGGATGCCAACCGCGTGGAGCGCAATGGCGGTCAGGGCAATCGTCGTCTGTTCGCCGGTGGCCAGCAGCATGTCTATCTCGCGCTCGCTCGGCAGCGGCATGATGTTTTTGGCCAGCTTGATCAGATTATCCGTGACGTCGCTCATCGCGGAGACGACGACAACGATCTTGTCGCCCTGGGCGTGGTATTTGGCCACGCGCGCCGCGACGTTCTTGATGCGGTCGGTGTTGCCGACCGACGTGCCGCCATATTTTTGAACAATCAATGCCATACAAAATCTCATCCATTCACGCCGCTGAATGAGGGGCGCGAATCCAAAAGGAGCAGGAGAGTAGCGGGCTTGCGTGGGTTTGAAAAGTCTGGAGTTTGCTGGACTGGGCGTGGGCGGCAATCTGGCCTTAACGGATTGGGCCAAAGCAGGGCGCGCGGGCCCGAAAAAACCTTGCGTGAATCGGGACGCGGTGCCATAAGTCGGCCCGCGACATGAATCAGGCAAACACCCAGCTGGCATTGCACCCCCGGTCTCGCCGCCGGTCAGGGGCAGGGGTGTGTCTGGCGCTGTTTCTCATCTTGCAGCTGTGCGCAAGTTCGGGCGCACTGCATCAATCCTTTCACCCCGACGCCGGTTCGCCGAACCACCACTGCGCAATCACCCTGCTGACGGGGGGTCAGGCCAACGCGCCCGTCCTCCCGGCCCTCTGGATCGCCTTCGCCGCCGCCCTGTTTTTCTCCCTGCCACCGCCTTCGTCGGCCGCACGCGCAGGCTTGGATTTCCGCTTCTCCGCCAGCCGCGCCCCGCCTCGTTTCTAATTTCCCCCCGCCGGCAGTTCGTTCCCAAAATGGTTCCGTCGCTCGTTCGGCGAATTGGAATTTCTTAGAGACGCAAAAACAACTTTAGTCGGTGCAATTATGAAAAAATTTATGACCGTGCTGTGCCTGGGCCTTGTCCTGCCCCTGGTCGCAGCGCAAGAAACCAATGAAGTGCAGGAGTTGAAACGGCAGATGCAGTTGATGCAGGAACATTTTGAAAAAGTTCACGCGGAAGACCGGGCCGTGATCAATGAGCTGAGCAAGAAGGTGGATCGGTTGGCCGGGCAGCAGACTGCGGAGGCGGAGCAGAAAAAGTTGGAGCAGGAACTGGCGGCGCAGATGTCTTCCAAAGCGCCAACCGCGGTGCCGCCGCCCACCGAAACCAAACCCGCCTGGTCACCCGCCCAGCCGATCACGGTGGCGCGGGCCGGCTCGGCGTACATGAACATCAGCTTCGATGCCTTGATGGCCGTCGGCGGTTCGACGGCTGCGGATCCGTCGAAACAACTGGAGCTTGGCGATCACGATCCGGGCAAGAACGGCTTCTCGCTACGGAACGCGGAGATTTCCCTCGACGGCGCGGTGGACCCGTATTTCAAAGGCTTCGCGAACATCGTGCTCAAGCTGGATAATGACAACGCGACGAGCGTCGAACTGGAGGAAGCCTATTTGCAATCCACCTCGCTGCCCGCCAATCTGCAACTCAAGGCTGGCCAGTTTTACGCCAACTTTGGCCGCCAGAATCCGCAGCACCCGCATACCTGGGCGTTTGTGGACCAGCCGATCATTCTCGGTCGCGCGTTTGGGCCGGACGGTTTGCGCAGCATCGCCGCCCAACTTTCGTGGCTGGTGCCAACGCCTTTTTACACGGAAGTTTTCCTCGGCATACTGGACGGGCAAGGAGGCACGTCCTTCAGCTTTCGCAATCAAGGCGAGCCGGACAGCCTGGGGGTGAACCATTTTCAAGGCCGCGCCACCATGAATCGAAATCTGCACGGTGCGGAAGACCTGGTGTTCACGCCCCGCCTCGCGTCCTCGTTTGAACTCTCCGATCACCAAACGCTCGTGCTCGGCGCCTCGACGGCGCTCGGCCCGAACGACACCGGCCCGCGCACGCGCACGGAAATCTACGGCGTGGATGCATATTGGAAATGGAAACCATCCCGCGCCGATGCGGGCTTCCCCTTCGTGTCGTGGCAGACGGAACTGCTGTATCGCCGGTTTGAAGCGGGGGCCGATCCGACGGCGCGCGCGCCCCTGCCTGCCGAGACCTTGCACGACTGGGGTTTTTACTCGCAGGTGCTGTGGGGTTTCAAGCCGCGCTGGGTGGCGGGTCTGCGCGGCGAATACGCGACCGGAAACCACGCCCTGGACGATCTTAATGAGGTGTTTCGCGGCGAGCGCACGCGCTTTTCACCGGTGCTGACGTTTTATCCCAGCGAATTTTCCAAGCTGCGGCTGCAATACAACTTTGATCACGGCGCGCTTTTCGGCAGCGAACATTCCCTCTGGCTCCAACTGGAATTCCTCCTCGGTGCCCACGGGGCGCATAAATTTTAAGACGCGGGTTTCACCACTTAAACACGAATTGAAAACAAACTCATGAAACGAACATTGTTCACACTGCTGGCGGCCACGCTGCCGCTGGTCGCTGTTCAAGCGAAACTAAACGTCGTCGCCACCACGGCCGATCTCGGCTCCATCGCCCGCGAGATCGGGGGCGACAAGATCGAACTCACCACGCTGGCCAAGCCCACGGAGGATCCGCACTTCGTCGATGCCAAGCCGAGCTTCATCGTGAAGCTCAACCACGCCGACGTGGTGGTGGAAGGCGGCGCGGAATTGGAAATCGGCTGGCTGCCCGCGCTGCTGGATCAGTCGCGCAATAACAAAATCGCCGCGGGCGCTCCCGGCCACGTGGCCTGTGCCAAAGGCGTGCCGATGCTCGACGTGCCCACCACGCTTGACCGTTCGCGCGGCGACATTCACGCGGCGGGCAATCCGCATTACCTCATCAGCCCGTCGAACGCGAAGATCGTCGCGCGCAACATCGCGGATGCTTTTTGCCAGAACGATCCGAAGTCGGACGACGCTTATCGCGCCGGCTTGAAAAAGTTCATTGATGGGCTGGATGCGAAACTGGTGGATTGGCAGCAGGCGCTCGCTCCGTTCCAAGGCCAGAGCGTGATCGCCTACCACGATTCCTGGCCCTATTTCGCCAAAGAGTTCGGACTGAAAATGGATTTGTATCTTGAGCCCAAACCCGGCGTGCCGCCGACGCCAACGCACCTCGCGGAAGTCATCACCAAGATGAAGGCGGACCAAATTCACGTCATCATTGTGGATCCCTATCTAAACCGCCGGACGGCCGAGACGGTGGCCGCCAAAACGGGGGCGACGGTCGTGGACGTGACACAATTCCCCGGCGGCGTCAAGGGAACCGAAGCCGGTTACCTCGCGCTGCTGGATTACCTCGTGAACTCGATTGCGAAGGCGCTGGCCGGAACGAAATAAATTTATGGACGCACTTTCCTTCATGCTCTGGCCGCTGATGGCAAGCCTCATTCTGCCGTGGCTGCTGGTTTATCTCGGCCTGCATATCGTCCAGCGCGGCGTGATCTTCGTGGACCTCGCGCTCGCGCAGACCGCCGCGTTCGGAACCTGCATGGCCATGCTGGCCGGCTATGACGTGCATGACTGGCAGAGCTACGCTTTCTCGCTGGGCTTCACGTTTGCCGGTGCGGTCGTGCTTACCTTCACGCGCAGCCGCGACCAGCGCGTACCGCAGGAGGCATTGATCGGCATCGTCTACGTCGTCGCGGCGGCGGCGGCCATTCTGGCGTTGAGCAAAGGCTCGGGCGGCAGCGAAGAATTGCAGCGCTCACTCGTCGGCGAACTGTTGGTGGTGCGACACACCGAAGTGATGAAGACCTTTGCGCTGTTTGTCGTGATCGGCATCGTCCACTTCATGTTCCGCAAAAAGTTCTTCGCCATCTCCGCCGACCCCGATCGAGCCGCAGGCAGCGGGATCAACGTGCGCTGGTGGGACTTTGTGTTTTACATGTTGTTCGGCCTGGTGGTCACGAGCTTTGTCCACATCGGCGGCGTGCTGCTGGTGTTCTCGTATTTGGTGGTGCCGGCTGTGTGCGCGACCTACCTGGTCAATTCCGTCGTCGCGCGCTTTGCCGTGGGCTGGGCGATAGCAACGCTAGCCAGTGTGGTCAGCCTGTTTATCACCGCCAAGGCGGACCTGCCCATCGGTGCGGCAATTGTCTGTGTGCTGGGTATCGCGTTGGTCCTGACCACCCTCGCAG
Source organism: Verrucomicrobiota bacterium (assembly GCA_031423695.1). Taxonomy (GTDB): domain Bacteria; phylum Verrucomicrobiota; class Verrucomicrobiia; order Limisphaerales; family CAIQOK01; genus CAIQOK01. The sequence continues at coordinate 1,178 of JANPGB010000098.1, read as the reverse complement.
CGAAGCTCTTCAAGCAGAAGTCATCCACGAATTCCAAAATCGGCAGGGCATCTCACTGAGGTCAAAGTGCCCGGTCCGGCCCGGGCATCACACCCGGAACAACTCCGGCCGACGGACTCGTGGTTGGCAGGCGCTCCAACGAGATTTGGAAAAGTGAATTGCCGTGCCTGTGGAATTTGATGTAAATTAGAGCATGACCACACCCATTCCCGACGGATTCCACACGCTCACCCCGCATATCGTCGTGACTGACGGCGCGGCGGCGATTGAGTTCTACAAAAAAGCTTTCGCCGCCCGGGAAAATTCGCGGCTCCTGACGCCCGATGGCAAAAACGTGATGCACGCCCAACTGACGATCGGCAATTCCATGCTCATGATCGGCGGTGAAATGCCGCCGCACTCCCTTTCGCCCAAGAGTCGGGGCGGCACGAGCGTCTTCCTGCACCTCTACCTCCCGGATGCCGACGCCGCCTTCGACCGCGCCGTCAAAGCCGGGTGCACGGTGCGGATGCCCGTCTCCGACACGTTCTGGGGCGACCGCTACGGCGTGGTGGAAGACCCGTTTGGCCATCAATGGTCCATCGCCACACACAAGCAAGACCTCACGCTCGAACAGATCACCGCCAACGCCAAAGCCTTCATGGCCACGATGCCGAAGTGCTAACCGCAGAACGCAGAGGATCTTTTTAACGACGGATGAATCCGTGTTACTCACTGCTCATTCGTGCCTGCACTGCACGGCCAGCAGCTTCGTCCCAGGCGCACGTCAGCCTCGTTGCCGCGTCGCTTCGTAGAGGAACACGCCCGTGGCGACGGCCACGTTCAAGGAATTCATGTGGGACGGCATCGGGATTTCCACCGAATCATCGCAGGCCGCCAGCACCGCCGGCGTGAGACCCGGCCCTTCCGACCCAAACACCAGGCAGCAGTCGCGCCGCAAATCCACGGCGGACAATTTCTTCGCGCCGGGCCGGGGATGCGCCGCCAGACAATGCACGCCGCGCGTGCGCAGAGCCATCAAGGTTTTCTCCAAGTTGTCCACCCGCGCCACCGGTTGCTCGAAGATCGTGCCCATGGACCCGGCCACCGCACGGCGCTGGAACGGACTGCCGCACGTCTCGCCCACAATCAGGAAGTGCGCGCCAAACGCCGCGCAGCTCCGGACAATCGCGCCAAGA
>JANPGB010000097.1:0-18499 GCA_031423695.1 Verrucomicrobiota bacterium | reverse complement strand
AAATGCCAGACGATGATCGCGAGGCACGCCAGGATTGCTTCGTAGTAATGGATCGTCAGCGCCACGTCCACCGCCCAGCGCGGCAGCCATTGGGTCACCTCCATCTTGAACCAGACCACGAGTCCGGTGACGCCCATGATGATCGAGCCCCACACCACCGCCCAATACTCCATCTTCTCCGCGTAGCCGAAACGCCCGATCCGCGGCTTCTCTTTCCGCAAGCCCACCAGCCACCGCGCCGTGCCGACCACATCCGCCAGATCTTTTTTCACCGGCAGAAAATCAACGACCAGTTTCCGCCCGTCCTTCGAGACCGCCACATAAACCAGGTGAAACGCTCCGACGAGCAGCAGCAGCACCCCCGCGATCCGGTGCGACCAACTGCGGAACGACTCGCTGGACCCAAGCAGCCGGGCCAGCAAGGAATCGGGGAACTTCAACGCGAATCCCGTCACCGCCAGCGCCACAAAAGCCAGCCCCAGCATCGCGTGCTGCCAGCGCTGCGACAAATTCATCCGCAGCACGGGCCGCCCCACCGACCGCAGATGCGCCGCCATCTTCTTGACGAACAAAAGGAAATTATGGACGAACATCCCGCCCACCAAGCCCACGATCAGCAGCAGATAAATCTTCCGCACCCACCAGTTGATGACGCTACCAATGTCCGGCGCGCTCCGTGCCGATGCGATGTCCACATGAACCTTGCTCAACGCAAACTTCGCCGTCGCCCCCGGATGACATTTGCCACAGGTCTCCACCAGATGACTCCGATGAATCGTCGAGTCCGGATCGGTGGACGCCAGCACTCTGTGGTGGCCGTGGCAGCTCCCGCAATTCGCCGCGAGCGTGGATCCATATTGCGAGGCCAGCCCGTGGTAGCTGTCGAAAAACGTCCGCACGCGGTCGGCCGGCAGGTTGTATTTCGTGTTCAACCGCTCGGACGCATGGCAGCGGCTGCAAACCTCCTCGGAGATCCGGCGCGACGAACCGTTGGCCAGCGATTCGATCTGGTGTTCCGAGTGGCAGTCGGTGCAGGTGGGCGCATCACGAACCCCGGCGGCCAGCGCCTTGCCATGAACGCTCGCGGCAAAATCCTTTGCCGCCTGCTCATGACACATGCCGCAGGTCTGCGCCTGCTTCGACACATGCAGGGGTGACAACGGCGAGGACGGCGGCAGCACCTCGTGCGAATCGTGGCAGTCCTGGCAGGTCGCGGCGCCGGCATCGCCGCCCCGCACGGCCCGGCCATGCACGCTCGCCCCATAGCTCACGGTCTGGCGCTCATGACAGGCGCGGCAGTTGACCGGCTTCGCCGCCAGGTTGTCGTCCGGATGCTTCTCCGTGATGTCCGTGTGGCAGCTGGCGCAGCTGTTGGTCCGGTGCGCCGAGGCGGCCAGCTTCGCGGGATCCACGAACAGCAGGATTTCCTTCCCGGAAGCGTTGGTCTTCGTGAGCGTTTTGTCCGAATGACACTCCAGGCAGTCAGAGTTCTTCAAACCGGCGGACGCGGAGGGCAACAGGCAGAACCCCAGAGCGGCCGCCACCAAAAGCTGTTTTCCCCGGACACTCATGCAGTCTTACCCTCGCGAATGTCCGAGGGAAAGACTCCCCTCACCTTGCCAATTGCCGCCCGTTTTTTGCCGGGAACCTCGCTGGGTCTACGGCCGCCGCGGCAGCCATGCCCTGAAACTGGTTTCTCAGCGTGTCAATGCGCCAGCCGGGAGACCATGGCGTAGATGATCAGCAGCAGCAGCAGGACGCCGAGGCCGAAGAAGAAATAGCCGAACGAGCGCGCGATGTTTTTCCATTGCAGCCATTCGTCTTTGACGCGGTGCTGGTCCAGCTTGCCGGAGGCGACCAGGCGGTCATACCAGCGTTTGCGGTCGTGCAGCATTTCCGTTTTTGAAACGCGCCCGGAAAAGATGACGGTGTCCATCGGGAATTTCTCGATGCGGAAATGCGTGTTGAAGAAATGGATCGAGAAGATGAAGCCCGCCGCGAGCAGCGCCTCGTCCGAGTGGATGATGTGGGCGATGTTGATCACCCAGCCGGGCATGAACCGCGTGAAGAACTCCGGGAACCACAGGATCAGCCCCGAGGAACCGATGATGGCCACGCCCCAGAACACGGCGAAGTAATCGAACTTCTCCCAATACGTCCAGCGGTCGAACTCCGGCTTCGGGCCCTTGCCAAAGAACCATTTGTTGTGCGCCACGAAATCCGTCCAGTCCTTCCACGTCGGCAGCATGGAGTCGGGGCCGAACAGGACGGTGAAGAAACGCTTGAAGTGCCATCGGCCGTCGGCGGGATCGCGCAGGGATTTGCGGCCCTTCCATGATTTGCCGATGAGCGAGGCGACGTGCAGGCCGAAGTAGAGGAAGGTGACCATCGCGCCGAAGTGATGCAATGCGCGCGCCGTGGCCGCGCCGCCAATGAAGCTGAACAGCAGCTTCGCCCAGTCGGTGTAGTAAAATTTCAGCGGCATGCCAGTGATGACGAGCAGGAGAAAGCTCGTGACGACCAGGAAGTGCAGGAAGCGCTCGAACGGCACGAAGCGCGTGAAAAATTCAGTGTCATTCTCGGTCCTGGCTTTCGCCTCGTGAAATTTCTTCGTGTCGGTCAGGAACAGGTAGATCACTCGGAACAGCCAGATGAGGGTGTGCAGGCCGAAGAAGGTGAACACGCCAATCAGCAGGCCGGTCATCGCCAGAAAGACAAAGTGCAGCAGCGGGTAATTTTTTCGGTCCAACGGATTGGCGTGGGGTTTGTATTCGGTGAAGCCGGCGGTCGCGGTCGGGTGGCATTGCCGGCACGTCGCCAGGATGTTGGTCTGTGAAAGGCGCGACGCCGGATTGGTCGGCGGCAACACGTCGTGATGGCCATGGCAGTCGTAGCAGGCGGCTACTTCCGAAGCGACGGTGGTTTTGCCGAGCGCCATCGCCTTGCCGTGGTAGGTGTCGCGGTAATGTTCGAGCCGGTCGGCGTGGCATCTGCCGCAACGCGCGTCGCTGACCATTTTGAAGTGTCCGTTTTGCGGTGTCTCGACATCGTGGGCGGTGTGGCAATCCGTGCAGACCGGCCCGCGCTTGTCACCCTTGGCAAGCAACTGGCCGTGGACGCTTTTATTGTAAGTCTCCTCGATGCCGACGTGGCATTTGCCGCAGGTCTTCGCGATGTTCGCGTGATGGATCGGCGCATCCCGATCTACGCCGCGCTTGATGTCATGGACGCCGTGGCAGTCGTTGCAGGAAGGCGCGACGACCAGGCCCATTTTCAGCAGGGCGCGGCCGTGGATACTCTCCGCGTAATGCGAAGCGGCCTCGGGATGATTCATTTCATATTCCCGGGTCAGGCCGGCGTTGCTGTGACATTTCGCACAGGTCTGCGGGAGCTTGAGCTTGAACACGGGCGAGTCCGGCTGCCTCACGGGTGCCATGGCGTGGGAGCCGTGGCAATCCCAGCAGTTGGCCGCGCCGGACGCGCCCAGCTGGTGGCTCACGCCGTGGATGCTCGTGGCGTACTGCCTGGCTTGCTTCTCGTGGCAGCTGGTGCAATTCGGCGGCGGCAACTTGTTTTCATGCACGAGGTCTTTGATGCCCGCGTGGCAATCCACACAGTTAAGTTTGGCGTGGACGGATTGGTTGAAGGCGTTGGTCGGGAAGAGCAGCGCAACAATCTTTCCGTCCACCTTGCGAGTCGTGGTCGGATCCAGATGGCAGTCGAGGCAGTCGGAGTTTTTGAAAACCTCGGCGGGAGCGGAAATAACTCCGAGGACAAACGCGAAAGTTAGGAACATCGAACATTGAACATTCCACGTCCAACGCCGAATTCTGCGAACCCCCGCACCCCTGCCGTTCCGTGTTGGGCGTTGATGGTTGAATGCTGGATGTTGAATGTTTTCCACATCACAGCCCTCCGGTGTGGCAGTCGTTGCAGGCACCGTCCACCTCGTCGCCGGGATGTTTGAATTTCTGTCCGTTGGGGGAGAGCAAATTCAGATCGGCGCCGCTGCCTTGCGTCAGAATGGTGTGGCAGGTATTGCAATCGCTGGCCTTGATGGCGCGCAGGCCGTCCGTGGATTTATGCTGGCCGTCATGGCAGCGGAAGCAACCCGGCCAGTCCTTGTGACCGATGTTGTTCGGGTACTTGCTCCATGAGGCGTTCATCTCCGGGAAGAAGTTGTCGCGGTAAATTTGCTGCACGACATCGATGACCGGCTGGATGCGAGCATCATCCGGATAACGGCCGGCCAGATGCGTGGCAATCCGCTCCAGCGCCTGGGTCTCGTTGGTATAATTCCGGGTGAGCGCATAGACGGCGTTGGTCTTGATCCACGGGAGGGCGCGGTCAATCTTGTTGAGCGAGATCGCCAGATTCACGGCGTCGTTGGGCGATTGATAGGTGTGCGCCGGACGGTTGTGGCAGTCCATGCAGTCCACTGTCCGCAGCTGGCTGGCGGCGACCTCGTTGGTGAAATTCTTGGTGCGGTATTCGGTGACCACTCCCTGCCCGTCCACCACGCGCACATAGGGGATTTTCTGCCGGGCCGGATCAGTGGCGAAGTACTGAACCTTGTTGCCGACGTTCATGTGCCAGTGAATGCCTCCGACCGGGCCATGGGTCGGGTCGCCCCCGCCCACTTTCATCGTGAGCCGGACGGAGAACGGGGTGTTGGTTTCATCGCCGAGAAAGTAGTTGTAGGTTTTGTCGAGATTGCCGACGAATTTTTTCGGCCAGTGACATTGCTCGCACGTTTCCTGGGCGGGACGGAGGTTCTTGATCGGCGTCGGCACGGGTCGCGGGTATTTGTTAAACGCCACCGCATACAGTTGGTAGGTCCCGGAAATCTTCGCCTTCACGAACCATTCCGCGCCGGGGCCGATGTGACATTCCACGCAGGCGACGCGCGCATGCGACCCGTGCTGATAGGTGACCAGTTCCGGCTTCATCACCGTGTGACACGCCTGGCCGCAAAACTGCACCGACTCGGTGAAATGATAGGTCTGATAACTGCCCACCGCCGAAAGCAACAGGAACAGGACACTGCAAACAATGAAGACCACCATCCGGCGCCGGTCCTGCGGGCGGGAGAGGTCCACCACGAACTTCGGCAAAATCCCTCCGGCCTCACCGAGTTTCTTGCGTTCGCGCAAAGCGCCCCACACCGTCAGCAGCATCCCGAGGATAAAAAAACCTGGCGCGATGATGTAGGTGAGGATTCCAATGTAGGGATTGGAGAAATGCGCCATCGTGTCCAGTAGGAACAGCAGGACAAACGAAAAGAGGCTGCCGGTGCTGATGACCAGTCCGGTCATGCTGAGCCAGTTGCGCAGCAGGGAAGGTCGCGCGGCTTGGGGGGTTGGATTTTCGGTGTTCATGTCACAGATGTTTTCTGATTACGGTCATGTTAAGAGCCAAATGCCCACCGTCCGGCGGGCGGAGAGGCGACACCTTCCGCGATCGCGTTGATAAATTTTCACACTGCGCCGCCCCGGCCGCTTACTGCTTGAACTTCCGCATGTACGCCACGAGGCCTTTGATGTCCTCGTCGGACAGACCCTCGGCGGGCTTCATCAAGCTTTTGCCTTCCTTGTCCTTGAGGCCTTCCTTGATGGCTTTGATCGCGTTCTCGTCCTTCAACTCCGCTTGGACTTTCGCATCGCTGTAATCCTTCGCGCCGAGTTTTTTACCCATCTTCGTGTCACCTTTGCCATCCGCGCCGTGACACTTGAGGCAGTCTTTTTCGTAGATCGCCTTGGCGTCTTCCGCGCGGGCGGAATACGCCGCAACGGTGAAGCAGGCAAGACTCAGAACCAGTATCTTTTTCATAACGATTCTCACTTTCGATTTCCGGTCACGCGCTTTCGCCGGCAAACCCCGACCGGGGCGGGTTGCCTCGCCACTCATGAGCGGTTCCCCAAGCGCCGCATTTACAATCTTGCCAAAGTTCAGCCGCCTCTTGCCCGGGCCAAACTGGTCGCAACCAAAACCTGCGGCCGGAACCGCGAATGAAAATGCGTCCGCCTGGCGATGGCACATCCGACGCGGCACTTGGAACCCTCTGCAGAGCGGCCTTCCGGTAACCCGCCGCAGGCGGCAATTTTCTACTTCTTGAAACTGCGCATGTGGCCGACCAAAGCTTTGATCTCGTCGTCGGACAGGTTTTCCGCCGGCTTCATCAAGACTTTGTCTTCCTTGTCCTTCAAGCCATCCTTGATGGCCTTGATGGCCGCTTCGTCCTTCAGGTCCGCCTGAACCTTGGCCTCGGTGTAATCTTTGATGCCAAGCTTCTGGCCCATCTTGGTCTGACCCTTGCCGTCTTCCCCGTGGCATTTGGCGCAGGATTTCGTCCAAGTCTCCTTCACGTCGGCGGCTGAGGCCGTAATGGTTACCAAGATGAAGGCCGCAACACTCAACACAGTCAGCTTTTTCATAATTTTTATTCCCGTTTTGCGAACCGCGTGCCGGACTGGATTGACAACCCCGACGCGTTGTTCACATCGCCACCTTCGCGGAGTTGAGGCACTGCGGCATTTCCAAATTTGGCGAAGGCTGAACATTGGTTGCGCCCATCCCGACATTGCAGGTTGACCGCACTTCACTAAACCGGCGCAACAGTCCGGCCCGAAACCGGGTTGCCCGGCGATTGCCAAAACACGCAAGCCGGTCTTCATTCCGCGATAATCCCCTGTTCTCCGGGATGCAAAATAACCCGCACGGCGGCAGGCCGGTGTGGTGGGTCAGCAACTCGAAATGCGGGCCGGTGGGAAACCGCTTGCCCGTCTCCCAGGAATTGATTGTGGCAATGGAGAGATCCAGATCGGCGGCAATCTGCTTGAGGGGAATAATGTTTTTGACCCGCCAATTGCGGAACGCGGTCGCAAAGCTGGCGCGGATGTCGCAATTGCAATTCGGCGCTGTGGCCATGGCGGTTCAGAAGTTCATGCGGAGCCGCATCCACTAACCTGATCAGCCATTTGGCAAAGACCCTGATAATATTCCTCCTGCGACAGCCCGAGCGCGGCGGCACCGAAAATCTCGGCTTCGTTGGTCGAAGCGAACTCGCCGTAGTTGACCACCACCAGTTGGTAGAGCACCAACCACGGGACACGTTGAAGCTGGGTCATGAAAATGGGTTGAACATGGACGACAAAGCCGTCCTCGGGCTTCTCTCCTATCGGCACCGGATGCGCCAGCTCATCCGGCTGCAATTGCGCGGAGTCGAATGCCACCTCACAGGGATACCGCACAAAAGCCCGATCCTGCAGGATCAACTGCAATTCTTTCCAGCCAATCTGCGGGCCGTATTTGGCGGCGATTTCCCCGCCCTTGGCCGCGACGTGCGCGCTCAAGGATTGTCGGGCATCGTCGGCTGTGAGTTGTTTGGCCATGCGTCAGTTCAGTTTTGAGCCGGTTAACTTGCGCCCAGATTGGCGACGGTTTCCATTTCAGAGTTTCCCTCGTTGGCTTTCGTGAGCCGGCCTTGCAGGATCGGCACCGCCATGCGCAGGAAAACCGTGTAACATAAAAGCCCAAACGCCCAAATGCCGAGGCAGACCAGCGTTTCATTGAGCGAGGGCGAGTATTCCACAATCGCGCCGAGCGGCGTGGGAATGAATCCGGGAATCACCAGCCCCATGCCTTTCTCAATCCAGATGCCGACGATGCACAGCACGCAGGTGAGATTCAGCCATTTCAGACTCCGGCTCACTGGCAGTATCAGCAGCACCATTGCCGTGAGGTTCAGCGCAATCGCCGTCCAGATCCACGGCACCAGCGCGTGGTGGCCATGCAGGCCCACGAACAGATATTTCGCCGAGGCCACGTGCAGGTTGCCGGAATAAAATTCCTTGAAGACTTCGTTCACGAGCAAAAACACATTGATGAGCATCGAGACTTGGACGATGCCGCGCAGGATCATCAGCGCCCGGTCGGTGATCATCAACCGCTCCGACATGCGGGCGTGGACGATCTTGTCCATCGCCGGAGTTTTCATCAGCTTCTTCAAGGCGTCCGCCGACAGGCGGAGCACCTGGGTCGGCTCCTCGGCAATGGCGGTGGCCATGCGCGGGGTGCCGGCCAGCGCGGAGACTTCGCCAAATTGTTCGCCGGGCCGCACATTGCGGGTGATGCGCAACCGGCCACTCTCCTCGCGTTCAACGATGACACGACCTTTCAACACGAAGAATGCATGCCGGTCGGTTTCGCCCTGGCGCAGCAACACGCTGCCTGTCGCCACTTCCAAGACGGTCAAGTGCGGCAGAATTTCCCGACGAGTTTCAGCGGGGACGGCCTTGAATTCCGGAAGCAGCCCCGCCAGCAAGTCCAGGTCGGCCAGCGTGGCGGAGCGTGCAGCCGCGGGTTTTAAGGCGGTGGCGCTGGAAAGCTGCATCTCCCCTGCCTCGGGAGCAAAGGCCGTCACTCGGCGGACCACTTGAATCGCGAGGATGATGAGCGCCGGGCCGGCCGTGAACGCGGAGGCCAAAAAGCGGGGGCCGACGATGGCTGAATTCCAAAAGGGTCGCCCGCCAAGTCCGACGTAAAGAAACGCCGTCACCGTGTGAATTGAAATCGCCCAGACGATGGCGATGAACACAAACGGAACATAAAACCATTTCGCCGGCATCTTCTTTTGGTAGCGGCAATACAGCAGGTATCCGCAGATGTGAATGTTCAAAACAAGATAACCGTTCAGCACAATGACGTCCCAACTCAGCATGGAGGCGGGGAAGTTGAATTGTCCGATGCCGGGAATGAGATGCCAGAAGCGATCGGGCCGGCCCAGGTCCACCGTGACAAACAGCAGGCACATGATAATCGCCGCGACCGCGAGCAATTCGCCAAAGATCACCAGGTCGTGCAACTCTTCATTATCATAGATGTAAACCGGAATCACCATCATCACCGCCGCCGCCGCGATGCCGACGAGGAACGTGAAGTTGGCAATATAGACGCCCCACGAAACCTCGTCGCTCATGCCGGTGGTGATGAGTCCGCTGGCAAACTGTTTGCAGTAGGCGTTCAGTCCGAACAGCGCGATGACCGTGAGAAAACCCATCCAGCTGTAATATCGCCAGTCGCCCACGAAGGCGATGCGTGCGCAGCGGTTGAGGAACGTGAAATAATTTTTCGTCGCCTGAATCATACGTCGAAGTAGTAAAAGAATCGCGGCGAGGTTCCGATCTCCTCTTTCAACTGGATGAAGACGCGCTTGGTTTTGAGGATGTAGGAGACCTCGCTGTTGGGATCCAGAATGTTTCCGAACTTGCGGGCGCCGGCGGGGCAGACTTCGAGGCACGCCGGATACTTGCCCTGGCGCGTGCGCTGGATGCAGAAGTGGCATTTCTCCATCACACCCTGGCGGCGCGGACGGTTGCCGAGGTAGGACATCTCCGGATTGATCCGCTCCTTGGGAATTTCCGGTTTCGTAAAATTGAAACGCCGGGCGAAGTACGGGCACGCGGCCTCGCAATAGCGGCAGCCGATGCACCAGTCATAATCAATCACCGTGATGCCGTCTTTTTCCTGCCACGTCGCGTGGACGGGGCAAACCTTCACTGTGGGCGGGTTGCGGCATTGCTGGCATTGCACCGGCATGTAGAAGAAGCCCTTTTCCGGCACGGACTCCGGGGCGTAATTGTGATCCGCCTTCTCAATGTCGAGCGAACCGTGCGGCATTTTCAGCACGCGGATGTATTGGATCTCCGGACTGCGCGACTGGTTGTTTTCCGCGACGCAGGCGTGGACGCATTTGCGGCAGCCGATGCAGCGCGTGAGGTTCAGGCAATAGACATATTCCACTCCATCCATCGGCTTGTAGTCGCGCACATGCGGCCGGATGCCGTACTGCTTCTCCACTTCACCCTCGATGCGCTGCAGGACTTGCTCCATCTCCGCGGGCGTCATCTCCTTGTAATACTTCTGCATGAACCGCTCCATGGTCGGGAAATCATTCATCTCCATCAGCGGCTTCAAACTCGCCGCCAGCGCGGCCAGGCCGGTGGTCAACACCGCCGAGGTGCGGAGAAAACTGCGGCGGTCCATTCCGTTTTTTGGTTCGGGCGCGTTCATGTCAGTGGGACGTTTGGGTTTCGGCGGCCACCGCCAGTTCGGGGGGATGCAGCAGATGCGGGCCGGGCGCGGGTTTGCGTCCGGGGAAATCGGGTGAGTGCGGGTTGTGGCAGTTCACGCACTGCTTGCGGTTGATCGCGCCAAGGCTGCGGTCCCAGTAGCCGCTCGTGCGCCCGTGGGCACCGGCTTCCCAGTCGCGGTACGTCGGACCATGGCAGCTGCCGCACAACTGCGGGCTCTCCGAGAACGTCAGCTGCTTGCCGTCGCGGCTTTGCAGCACCACCAGATTGGTTTCGTTGTGGCAGTTGAAGCAGTTGTTGTTGCGCCCGTGGCTGCCGTGGCCCATGACGATGTCTGGATGTTCCTTGGGGATGATCAGGTTTTGGTTGGTGTCAAACCGCATCGGCGGCGCCTTGCCCTTTTCATGACACGCGTAGCAATCGAAGTCGGATAGATCTTCTTTGGCCCGAACCAGGTCGGCATACGAACGCCGCACCGTGGACGTGTCGAGAAAGTTCGTGTCCACCAGGGGAATGTTCTGTCGCGGCGGGTGGCCCGAGGAACCCGCCGCAAACCAGAGCGCCATTCCGCCGAAAGCCGCCGTCGACACCAGCAAAACCAGGGAGGTTCGGGAGGGAGAATTCATGACGTGGCGTGCTCTTTTCTTCGCGCGGGTTGCCGCTGCCGTCGCGACAACCCGCCCGGGCGGTTGTTATTTCTTCAAAGCGCGGACGTATTCGACCAGCGCCTTGATCTCGTCATCGGCCAAGCCTTCGGCGGGTTTCATCAGCACCTTGTCCTCTTTATCCTTCTTGCCTTCCTTGATTGACTTGAAGGCCTCCTCGTCTTTGAAGACTTCCTGGACTTTCGCATCGGTGAAATCCTTCACCCCGACCTTCTGGCCCATCTTGGTCTGTCCTTTGCCATCTTCCCCGTGGCATTTCACGCAGGTTTTGGCCCAGTTATCCTTTACGTCGGCGGCAGCGACACTGAGCGCCGCCGCGCCTCCGAGTAGGGTTGCAAGCATCAGTAATTTTTTCATTGTTCGTTTCTCCGTAAGTTTCTGCTGTTTGTTCAGAGCAACCTTTGCCTGTTGGTTGTTCAGTCAGCTTCCTTCGTCATGGGAGGACTCACTACGCGTGAATTGGCCGATGCTTCACTTATTTTGGCATCGGCACGCCAAGAGACTGTTGAAGAATCCCCACGACAATTCGCTCATCAACGAAGACAAGGCGGAAGTCGTCGAAGGTTCCACGCCGCCGAAATAGTTCCAGCGGTTGTAGCGTCCGGCCTGTGGCCGGAACTTCCGGGAAATTGCAGAGAGATGTCGAGGCACAGCCTCGACGCTACATCGGAGGGAGCGCGGCGGTGTCGCAGCGATCAGCCGCAGCACGGACAAATCTCGCGAGGGCTGAGGATTTGGTTTACGTGTCATTCTTTGCGAAGCTGCTGCGGCTGGTCTCCGCGACACAGCCGCGCTCCGGGGCAGTCCCGGATGCGCCCGCCCGCGTGCTTTCACATAATCCTTGCCCAACCTGCTTGAAACTCTAAGTTCGGGGTGAAATAAATGAAGGCGTTGAATAGCAAGCTTGACATCCAACCTCACTGTTGAACCAATCACCACGCCTCCCACAATCCGACGCGATGACCGCCGAATACGAAATCACGAAGGACGATTTGAGTGCATTTAATCTCTACCACCAGTGTCACTCGCCAACCGCCCGGCGGCAGTATCTCCGGTCGTGGTTTGTTCCGGTATTGATCTGGCTGCTGATTTTCAGCGGCATTTGGTATCTGGCCGACAGCGAGCGCGGCACACCGCTGAGGACATTCCTTGATTTGCTGCCGTTGTTCAGCTTCGTGCCACTCTACCTGCTCTATTTCCCGTGGGCGTATCGCCGCAAGCTCCGCAAGCTGGTCGCGGGCATGGTGAGCGAGGGTCAGAATCGGGGGTTGTTCAGCCGTCACCGCGTCACGATTTCACCAGAGGGCGTTACCGATTCCAACGAGCATGGTCAGACCTCGACATCGTGGCGTGGGATCGAGCGAGTGGCGGCAGCAGAAGATTACGCCTACATCTACACCAGTGCTTTGGCTGCCATCATCGTTCCTCGCCGGGCATTCGCCAGCCCGTTGGAGTTCGAGGAGTTTGTTCGCGCAGCCAGAGAACTTCAAGGGAAGGCCGTGGCCTGATGCGCTGCATCACACCCGCCCTCGCGCTGTGGTTGCCAACTTGTCCCGTTGTGGACCGGGCCGCGGATCGACGTTAAACCGACGGCACCAGCGGCTGCCGCTTCAACAGGCGCAACTCCTGTTGCTGGCGCAGAAGAGTGTCGCGGGTGGTGTCGTCCGTCTCGGGATGATTGATCTGTTGCGCGACAGCCATCATCTGCCGTTCAATAAACTGATTGCGCAATTTCAGTGCGACATCCGCCAGTTGCACCGCCTGATCTTTGATCGGCCGTTCCTCCGTGGCGGCTTCGGTGATCAGGTTTCGCATCTCGGCTGATTCACATTCGTCGAGAAATCCGCCGAGACTGGTCCACGTCTGATGCTCTTCTGCCGCCAGCCGCGTCGTCACGATTTGTCGTGCAGCGGCATGTTGAATCCAGTTGGGATCCAGATTCGCCGCCGCCCAGCTCGCCAATTCTTCGTGCAGAAACAACAGCTTGAGCAGCCAGAATTCATGCGCATTGGGACGTTCCACTTCGATGGAGTCGAAAGGCACTTCTTCATCCGGTTCCTCCCTCACCACCGGCTGCGCGCGCAAGGTCTTCTTGAACTCGACCCGCACGGCGTCAGAGGAAACTCCCAGTCGCAGCGCGGTCTTCTGCGCGTATTTGTCAATCAGCACGGCGCTGCCGGTTTTGTGAACCGCCTCGCCCATGCCGCGCAACACCGCGAGCCGCCCCTTGTCCGTCGCGACGTCGTGCTGGGTGCAAAGCCGCTTGAGGTAGTAATCAAAAAATCCATCGGCCTCCGCGATCAATTGTTTGAAAGCGTCGCCACCGTTCGCCTTGATGAAGCTGTCGGGATCGTGCGGCCGCGGAACCACGGCCACGCGAATCGCGAGGCCGGACGCGAGCAGATGATCGAGCGAACGCACCGCCGCGTTCTGCCCCGCCTCGTCGGAATCGAAACACAGCACAACTTCGTTCACGTACCGCTTGAGAATGCGCGAGTGTTGGTCGGTGAACGCCGTGCCCTGCGGCGCGACGATGTTTTGCACGCCGGCCATGAAGCACGCGATCAGATCGAGCTGCCCCTCGCAGACGATGGCGAAGCCGGCGTCCAACAGCGCGCGTTTGGATTTATCGAGGCCGAAGAAAACTTTGCTCTTGGTGAAGATCGGTGTCTCCGGCGAGTTCACGTACTTCGCGGTCTTTTCGTCGCCGGACAAAACCCGTCCACTGAAACCAATCACCCTGCCCTGCTCGTCGCAGATCGGAAACATCAGCCGTCCACGGAAGCGGTCGTAATGCCGGTCGGTGCCCTCCTTCTTGATGATCAGTCCGGCCTTCTCCACCAACTCCAAATCGTGGCCCTTGCTCTTCGCCCAGTTGACGGTGTCGTCCCACAACTCCGGTGCGGCGCCGAGTCGAAATAATTTTACCGCCTCCGCCGAGACGCCGCGTTTGGCAAGATAGTCGCGGGCAAGCTGGCCGCCGGCTTCGTTGGCAAGCGCGCTTTGCCAACGCGCGGTGATGCCTTCGTGGATTTCCAGGAGCTTGCCCTTGATGTCGCGCGACTGCTGCTCGGCGGGGCTCTGGTCAAATTCGAGCGGGATGCTGGCGCGGTCCGCCAGCCGCTTCACCGCTTCGGGAAAGGTGAGGTTCTCGTATTCCTTGACGAAGGAGAACACGTCGCCGCCCTTGTGGCAGCCGAAGCAATGGAAAATCTGCTTGTGCGGATTGACGTTGAAGCTGGGGGATTTTTCCTTGTGGAACGGACAGAGCGCGGTGAAGTTCGCCCCGGCACGTTTCAACGGGATGTAGGTGCCGATGATGTCCACGATGTCGCTGGCGGCGCGAATCTGCTCGAGGGTGGCGGGTGAAAAAAATCCGGGCATGGCGGTCAACTCCAACGCCACGCCGCCGCCGGCGGGAAGCTCAGGGCACGGAAAATTCCTTGCGCGCGAACTGGGTTTGCTCAGGCACGGTCGGCTTGATCAGCAGCCAGCTGAGTTGTTTCTTGATCCACGGGCCGGTAAAGGATTTTACGAACACCTGCGACTGTACGGTGTAAAGGCTAGGGAAAAAATCGCTGCCGTAAACTTCATTCTGATACTTCATCGATGCCTTCACCTCGGCGGGGCTGAAATAACGCGCGTTCAACAGCGCCAGCAGGGCGAACGTGATGCACATCGCCTTGACCATGCCCGCCATCATGCCCAGATAAAACTCCCCGTTGCCAAAGGTGTCGCCACCGAACAGTTTCCCGCCCGACGCCTTTTTCATGAAGGCGAACAGGGAGGCGATGAGCAGGGCGGCGCCGACATAGGCCGTCAAGTTTGCCGAGAACATGCCAAAAGCGGTCGCAAGGCTGGTGATCAAGCCGGCCACCGGCTCATAGGCAAAGGCACAGCCAAACAGGATGGTCAGCCATTTCAATGCGCCGAGCAGCTCCACCGACAGGCCGTTCTTGCGGCCCTGTTGCAGTCCGATGATCAGCACGATCAAGATCGCGATGTCAAACCAGTTCAATGGCAGATTGTCCCAATTCATACTCAGTCCTGTAGTCTTATCGTCCTTTTTGAGGAAGGACTTGAACCACAATCTGAGCAGGATGCGGGCCGGGATTCAGCGCGGATTGGCCACGAGCCAATCGCGGATGGCGGCCGCCTGGGAATTGCGCGGGTCGAGCTCGAGGACTTTCAAGTAATGTTCGCGAGCGGGTCCAGGTTGTTTAAACTCCCGGGCGCAGAGATTGCCCAGCGCCAGATGCGCGCGCGCCTCATCGGGGTTCTTGACAAGGACCGTCGCCAGTTCGTTGGCGGCATCAAAAAAATAATTCACCTGTTTGAGAACCTGCGCAAAATTCAGGCGGGCTTCGATGGATTCCGGGCGGATCGCCAGCGCGAATTCGCCCGCGCTCAAGGCTTGGGGCAGATCCCCGGCGGCGGCGGCGGCGATGCCGAGGTTGTAATAGGCCTCGAAATAGGCGGGATCCGTGGCCGTGGCCTGGCGATAGTGTTGAAGCGCGGCGGACAATTCCCCGGCCCGATGGCTTTGCAGGCCCTGCATGAAAGATTTCTCCGCCGCCAGGCGATTGCCCGCCACGGGCCTGGGGAAGGAGTGATAGTTGTAGCGGGCCAGGTTCACCGCTCCGGTCGGGGCAGAGACGGC
Organism: Verrucomicrobiota bacterium; assembly: GCA_031423695.1. Taxonomy (GTDB): domain Bacteria; phylum Verrucomicrobiota; class Verrucomicrobiia; order Limisphaerales; family CAIQOK01; genus CAIQOK01. The sequence goes on along the minus strand of JANPGB010000097.1, from coordinate 3,083 downwards.
AACGGCCGGCAAGTTGGAGCCGCCTTTGGGCGCAGCGGCTGGGGTCGGTTGCAGGGAGCCCACCTTGGTCGGTTCCTTGGAAGTGCGGTGGAATAAATTCAACGGATTGATCTTTTGAAAAAAACCGGTCTTCCCGGTTTTGGACAAGTCATCCCCGGCAACCTCAAGCGGGGTGGACCGCGCGGCGGTCGGCGAAACATCCCGCGCCATCTGCGCTTCCGGCTGCGAAGTCAATTTGACCACTGCGGCAGGAGGCACCGCCACGAGCGAGGTGCGGACGAGAGTGGAAGCCGTGTCCGGCTTGACGGGCACAGCCGGACGGATCAGGGCGTTGCTCACCAGTTTTGGCGGAGGTGGATTGGAAACCGCCGGTGCCACGGCTGTCGTAGCTGTCACATGATTGGGCGCGTTGATGTCCTGATCCAAGGCAGTGGCAATGGCGTTGACCGCCTCCCAATTAGGCGGGTGAACCGGCAAGGCCAGGTACTCCCGATATTTTTGCAAGGCGCGCGGCCGGTTGTTCAGCGAGTACTGCGAGACGATGGCCAGATTGAGCAAGGCGGGCGCGTAATCCCGCTGCTGTTGCAAGGCGGCTTCAAAGGATTGCGCCGCGTCGTTCGGCCGGTTGCGCTGCTGCTGGATCAGGCCCAGGCCGTTCAACGCCTCGGGATTCTGCGGACTGCACCGCAGCGCCTCGGCGTAACTTTTTTCCGCCGCGACCAATTCGCGCGAACGCAACTGGGCGCTGCCGAGCTTGAGCCAGCCGGCCACCGAACCGCTCCGCCGCAAGGTGAACGCCGCCAGTTCGGACTTCGCGTTTTCCAGACGGTTTTGCTCCAGCCAGAGACAGCCAAGATTGAAGTGGGCCTCCACCAGGTCACGGTTGAGTTTCAACGCCTGTAGATAGCCCTGCGCCGCACACGCCGCATCGCCGGCGCGATGGCAGGCCACACCCAGATAGTTCCAGGCCTGGGCGTTGGTACTCATCAAGGCGGTCGCCTGACGGAGTTTTTCCACCGCCGCCGGGTAATCACCCGCCTCCAACAGCCGCACGCCCTGCTGCAACGTCCGCGGCCCGTCCGGGGTGCATCCGCCAAAGACGCACGCAAACGCCAGTATGCAGATTGATAATTTTCCAGCCAAATTTTTGATGGTCAGCATCGGGGCTCGTGTTAGCATTCGCGCCCGGATGTGTCAAGAAACGCACACGATCCAGGACGAGAATTATTTTAGATGACAGCTTGCTCCAACATTTTCAGCTTTTTCTTTCGAGGGACTTGCGCGCTTCTCCTCCTCATGGCACCCGGGTGGGCGGGCCAGGCCGGCACGAACCAGCTTTCCGCCCCCCGCCCTGCCCTTTCCGCCCAAGTGGTCATCGTGCATGACCCGGAAGCTACCCGCGACTTCGCTACTCGGGCTGACCACGTTCAGGCGATGGTGGCTCGTGCCCTCACCAACCTGACCGGCAAGACCACCTCCGCGGAAGCCTGGCGAAGCCTGGTTTCGACCCAGGACCTCGTCGGCATCAAAGTGTTTTCCGAACCCGGACCTTACAGCGGCACGCGTCCGGCAGTGGCGGGCGCGGTGGTCGAAGGTTTGATCGCCGCCGGCCTGCCGCCCGACCGGATCGTGCTCTGGGACCGACGGCTGATTGATCTGCGGCTGGCCGGATTTGTGGCGCTGGCGAAGCGATTGGGCGTGCGGGTGGCCGGAAGCGCGGAGGCCGGGTATGACGAGACCGTGTTTTATGAAACGCCGCTGCTGGGAAATCTGGTCTGGGGCGATTTGGAATTTGGAAGTAAAAATCCAGGCGTCGGCAGAAAATCTTTCGTCTCGAAACTCGTCAAAGGGCAGATGACCAAGATCATCAACATCACCCCGCTGCTGAACCACAACGAGACCGGCGTGGCGGGCAACCTGTTCAGCCTCGCGCTGGGCAGCGTGGACAACGCCGCGCGGTTTGAAGCCGACGCCGACCGCATGACGCGGGCCGTGCCGGAAATCTACGCGCTGCCGGTGCTGGGCGACCGCGTGGTGCTGAGCATCGTGGACGCGCTGATCTGCCAGTATGAGGGCGAGGAGCGCAGCCTGCTGCACTACTCCGCGGTGCTGAATGAACTCCGCCTCAGCCGCGATCCGGTCGCGCTGGACGTGCTTTCGATCCAGGAACTGAACACCCAACGCGAAACCGCCCACGCTCCACCGGTCAAAACCAGCTTGGACCTCTACGAAAACGCGGCGCTCCTGGAGCTGGGTGTCAGCGATTTGAAAAACATCCGGGTGCTCCGGCTTCAATAAACAGACCGCGCCGCAATAACCACTTGCCAGAAAACCGCCTTGTGTTATCGTATTTCTGTAATAACAGAAATTACAGAAACAATGAAAGGATAACATTATGAACTGGCTCATCCTCACCTACGTCGCCTACCTCGCCCTCAGCATCGCCCTGACCGTCTGGGTCGCCCGCACCCTGCACCAGAACGGGCGAATTTTCCTCGTGGAGAGTTTCCTGGGCAACGAGCAACTGGCGGATTCGGTCAACCACCTGCTGGTGGTCGGGTTCTACCTCATGAACATTGGCTACGTGGCGCTAGCCTTGAAACACGGTGTGGCGCTGACCACGGGCCAGGAAGCCTTGGAGGTGCTCAGCAGCAAGGTGGGATTGGTTCTGCTCGTGCTGGGATTCATGCACTTCTTCAACCTGGCCGTGTTCACGCAAATGCGCCGCCGGGGCTTGAGCCATCGCCCGCCACCGGTGATCCCACCCACCCAGACGCTGGCGACAGCCAAGTGAGGATAAAAAATGAGCGGCGCCCCAGTGCGCCGCTCAGAATCTGTTTGAAAATTCCTGTTAGAAACACGGAGCTGGGAAGCTCCGTGAACCCGCAGCCAGGATGGCTGCGCTACATGCGTGGCGCAGGCTTCCAGCCTGCGGGTTCGGGCGGCATCCGGCCGCCAGCTTCGACAGTCTCTCAGTCGAATTCCTCAATTCAAGACCGACGCGGGACCGTTACTTCCGGTCGGGTTACATTTTTGAGTCTACTCCCCCCATGAGCCGCAAGGTAGGGCGCGTCACTCCGTGC
>JANPGB010000096.1:0-16418 GCA_031423695.1 Verrucomicrobiota bacterium | reverse complement strand
CGGACAAGCCGTAGATGTCCGTCAAAAACTTGCTCAAGTAGCCGCCGATGATGAACGTGAAAACCAGTTGCCCGGCGACGTCGCTGGCCGCATAGCTGAACCGTGTGACGTAGGAGGTTTTATTCATGCCGGCAACAAGTCGGCCAGTTCATAGCGCGCCAGCACATCCTTGATTTTCACCGGCGAGCCTTTGGCGCAGGATTCCTCCATCGCCTGCATCAGCGCGACGGTGACGATCCCCTCGCTCACGTCAGGTTTCGGCGTTTCGCCGGCAGCAAGGCAGCGCGCAAAATATTCGATGTAGTTCTGGTATTCGCCCGCGTGATGCGAATGACCGCCGAAGCGGAAATAATAATCGTCCTTGTCCTCGAATGTCTCGACGACGGATTGCTCACCGATCTTCCAGGCGTAACGCAAATCGTAGTAGTCGCCCTGGCTCGCGCCGTTTGTGCAACGCAGGGTGCAACTCATGTTGCTGTCGCGCCCGCACGGAATGACGGGGCTGGTGTAGGTGCCGCTGACGCGCGCCGGGATGCCGCCCGATGATTTGAAAATGAACTGGAACGTGTCGTCATTATTCAGCCCAAGCTCGCGACCATTCTTGCTCAGCGAGGAATAGCCCATCACCTCGGCGATGTCCGGCAGATACCAGCGCACGAAATCCACCGGATGACTCAGGCCGCCGTAAAGCCACTTGAACGAATCCGTTTTCGCCCAGCCCTTTTTAAGAAACCAGCGGTGATCGGCATTGTAATAGGCTTCGAGCGTGATGAGGTCGCCGAACGCGCCGGTCTCGAAATGCTTCCGCTGCCGGGCGAACGGCGCGAAGAAACGCGAGCTTTGACCGACCATCACGGCCTTGCCGCTCTGCTGTTGCGCGGTGAGAACTTCCTTGGCCCGCGTCAGATCGTTGAGAAACGGCTTCGTGCAGATGACGTGCTTGCCCGCGCGCAGAACCTTGAGGACGTGCTCGGCGTGCAAATGATCCGGCGTGTAAATGCCGACCACGTCCACGTCCTGGTTCGCCAGCAAAGTGTCGAACGAAGTGGTGAAGTTGCTCAGATTGAATTCGTGGCAACGCTCTTTGCCAAGTTGCTCATTCATGTCGCACAGCATGACGACCTTCCAGAGCTCGCTGTTCAGTCCGCCGGAAATGATGCTGCGCCCCTCGCCGAGTCCGAGCACGCCCAATCCAAGTTTCTTCATAAGTTCAAAAGCCTATCGCCGCGCCGCCGTCCACGGGCAGCACGACGCCGGTGACAAATTTTGCAGCCGGACTGCACAGATAAACCGCCGCCCAGCCGATGTCGTCCGGCTCGCCGAATTTATTCATGGGCGTGCGCCCGAGAATTTTTGCCGAACGCGCCGGGTCACCACTCAACGCCTTGTTGAGCATGTCCGACTCGATCCAGCCCGGCGCGATGGCGTTGACCCGCACGCCGCTTGCGCCCCATTCGGTGGCGAGTGAACGCACCATGCCGACGTACGCCGACTTTGCCGCCGAATACGCGACCACCAGCGGAATGCCAAACAACGACGCCATCGAGGCGGTGAATAGCACGCTGCCGGATTTGCGCGCGACCATGCGGCCACCAGCTTCGCGCGTGAGGGCGAATGCGCCGAAAACATGGGTCTGCATCACTGCGGCGAATTCGACATCGGCGGTTTCCGTCGCCGGTTTTTTGAGATGCACGCCGGCGTTGTTGATCAGAATGGAAACCGGCCCGGCAAGCTTCTCCGCCTGATCGACGATGGCGGGCGCGGTTTCCAGTTTAGTCACGTCACCGACGAGAGCGAACGCCCCCGGGCCCAGCGCGGCACGGCCTTTTTCCAATTCGGCCTTGCGGCGACCGACCAGCACCACCTTTGCACCCGACGCGACCAGGCAACGCGCCATGCCGAGACCGAGGCCCGTGCCGCCACCCGTGATGAGCGCGGTCTGGCCGGTGAGATCGAAGGCGGAGTTTGATTTGGACGTATTCATGCGCGGCAACCGGCCGTGAGTGAGGGTGTTTCTTGATGCTTATACATGATAAAATATTCCCGATGACCAAGCGCTTCCGGCTTGCTCGGCTCACCCGCTGCTGCGCGCGTGACGAGGTCAGCCAGTTCGCAACCAGCTTGCGCGAGGGAGAGCTCACCTGCAAGCACGCGTCCGGCATCGAAATCCATGTCCTCCCGCATCGCACGAAATGTGGCGCTGTTGCCGGTGACCTTGATGAGCGGGGCCACCGGACTGCCGATCACGCTGCCGCGCCCGGTGACGAACAACACGATCTGCGCCCCGGCGCTGATCAAATCCATGATGCCTTCGGTGTCGTTCGGGTTCGTGTAACCGAACTGCATGAAATGCTCGTCCGGCACGCTGTCGAGAATCCACAAGCCCGGCCCGCGTGGTTGCTCGGCCACGCGAATCACGCCTTGGATCGGACGGGTGCCGCTCTTGGCAAATGCGCCCAGGCTTTTTTCTTCAATGGTCGTGAGACCGCCTGCGAAATTGCCGGGCGACACGGACCATTGATGAACGGAGCGGCAATAGCGCTCGGCCTTGTCGTACGCGGCGGCGAGCTGCTGACGCGCGTCCGGTGTCGCCGCGCGGGACAACATGACCTCGCGCAAGCCAATCATCTCCACGGTCTCCTCAAAAATCGCCCGGCCGCCCGCGTCCACCAGCAGATCAAAAAAGGCGCCGACGGCGGGATTGCCCGCGAGACCGGACGTGCCGTCGGAGCCGCCACATTCGCAGCCCACGGTGAGGTCGGCCAGCGTCATGGACACGCGCGGGGTTTGGGCGCGCACTTCAGCGCGCATTCGGGCCAGGAGTTCCTTGCCGGCGCTGATGGATTTGCTCGTGCCGCCCTGCTGCTGGATGAAGAACCATTCCGCCGGCCGGCCCGACGCCTTCACCGCCTCGGTGATTTTTCCCGGCTGGGTGTATTCGCAGCCCAGACCGACCGACAAGACCGCCCCGACATTCGGATGCCGCGCGAGGGCGAGCATCAAACGGATGGCGTAGGCATTGTCGTAACATCCAGAAAAGCCGATGACGTGAACGTCCTCCTCGCCCGCCGCGATGGCGTGGGCAACGTGCTGCGCGCACTCGACGGTGTAAATCACGAGTACGAGATTGCGAATACCCTTGCGGCCGTCCGGCCGCAGATAGCCGGACCACGAAATGATCGGCGCGTCAGACATAAGCGTTGTTGTTGTCCGTCGGTGCGCCCGACTGCTGGTCGAGCGTACTGGAACGTTGATCATAATCACTCGCCATATTGTGCAGATGCACCCAGACACCCCGCAAGACCGGCTGGGTAGTGCGTCCCATGCGCACGCCGTATTTGATCACCGCTTCACCGGCGCCAAGATCCGCCAACGCAATCTTGTGCCCGTGCGGGATCGGTTCCACCGCCCTCATCTCGCCCTCCGCCGCGCCGATGATCTGCACCGGTCCGATAGACGCATCCTCAATCATCGTCGCGACATTGTCCTGCGGCTGGATTTGAAAGCAGCGTGTTATCATAGGATGCCGTGTTTGCGAAATGCTTCGGTGCTGCTCAGGCCGGCTTCGATTTCCTTCCGCACCAGTTTTTCCCCGCGGGCCTTGCCGAGGGCACGCTCGATGACCTCGGCTTCAACTTTCTTAGGCACAATGACAACCCCATCCAGGTCGCCAAAAACCAAGTCACCCGGCTGCACCGTGACCTGGCCGATCTCGATCTGGCAGCGAAAATCTACGACCTGCGTGCGAACGCCCGAGTCCTGCGCGAAACGTCCCCGGCTGAACACCGGCCAGTTTTGCTCCAGCACCTTGGGCGTGTCGCGATGGAACCCGTTGATGACCGCACCGACCGCACCGCGCTTCTTGGCGGTGGCAGTGAGGATTTCTCCCCAATAGGCGCAGCGCATTTCGCCGCCGCTGGCGAGGTAGATTTCACCGGGTTGCAGTTGATCCAGCGCTTCGGTGAGCAGGCCGAACGGCTTTTTCTGTTTGCCGAACACGTCAATCATCACCACCGGCATCGCACGGCCGGCGAGTTTCATTTCCTCGCGCAGCGGCTGGACCAGCTGCGGGAGAAACTGGTGCGTGTAACCGAGGTCGTCGAGAATATCGCCGACGACGGGCGTGTAAAGTTCGCGCGTGCAGAGGGCGAACAGGTCGTGGTCAGATTTGGATGGAGTGGACATAAAATCAATCAGCGCTCGCGCTTGTTAGCCTTGTCCAACGCCACCGCGGCGAGGATGACAAAGCCTTTGATGACCTGCTGCCAGAACGGGGAAACTTCCAGCAGCACAAGCCCATTGTTTAACACGCCGATGATAAGGCAGCCAAGGACGGTGCCAAGAATGGAACCACGTCCACCGCTCAAGGAAGTTCCACCGATGACCACCGCCGCGATGGAATCCAGTTCGTAGCTGAGTCCGGCCTTCGGATCGGCGGCATCCAGCCGCGCGGTGAGAATCAAACCCGCGACCGCCGCCAGCGCGCCGCCCAGGGTGTAAACCCAGACTTTGATGCTGTCCACGCGCAGACCTGCAAACGTGGAAGCTTTTTCGCTCCCGCCCACGGCATAGATGTACCGACCCAAGGTCGTGTGAATCGAGATGAAGTGGAACAACGCGACCAGCGCCGCCGAAATCCATATCGCGGTCGGCACGCCAAACAAAAATCCCGCGCCGATGAAGCCAAACGCCGGGCCGAGCGCCGTGATGGGAAAACCGTTGGTCCAAAGCATCGTCAGTCCTCGCCCAATGCTCAACATGCCGAGCGTGGCCACAAACGGTGGCAACCGAAAGCGCGTGATGGCCATGCCGTTGAACCAGCCAAGCACGAGGCCAACCACAATCCCCGCGACCACCGCGCCAAAAGGCGAGAACTGCAACTGCACGCCGGCAAATTGTAGCGCGAGTCCGTTCTTCAACAGGCCCGCCGCCACCGCGCCCGACAATCCAAGAATTGCGCCGACCGACAGATCAATTCCCCCCGTGAGAATGATGAGCGTCATGCCGATGGACAGGCAAAGATTCACCGAGATTTGAAGCAGGATATTCCGCAGGTTCGGCACGGTGAGGAATTGTTCCGACGCCACGCTCAAGGCGATGACCATCACCACCAGCGCGAGCAGCGACTGGAAGCGCTTGAGATTATCTTTCAACAGGGCGTTCATTGAATCTCCACCCGGATGGGCACGACCTTCAACGGCTTCAAATCTATGGACTCATCGTTCACCTCCGCGCAACCGGTGAACGACACCACCGCCCCGATCTTCGCCTGCTCCCGCAGCTTCGGCTGTACGCGCGTCTCGACGAGGTGATTCAACGCCTCCGAGAGGGCGTTAAAATCCTGCGAGTTGGGATAGTCGTTCACATTCAGCAATCCCGTGCCGTCGCGGATCGCATTGCTGAAGAGCAATCCGAGTTGCAGCGCGACTTCCGGGCCAGTCACGCCTTCCGTCACCACCAGGGAAACCTCATCTTCCGTCGCCGCCACCACGCGTCCTCTGCCGGAAATAAAATAGGTGTAGCTCTCGCTCACGCCAACACTCCGGGAAAACCTCTTTTTCGCCGCAGCTGGGTTGGCTTGCATCGCAGGCAGCAAAACTTCCGCCCTCACGGCCTTCTCGTAAGACTTTTGCAGTTGCTCGCTCCAGAATTTCTCCGCGAACTCCGCAGGGTTGAAAGTGGCGGCCGCCTTGGCCTTCACCGACTGCGCCAGCGGCACGACTTGAAAAAGCGGAAATCGCCAGCAGAGGCCGGCGGTTGCCACCATCAAAATGAGCCAGGGCAGGAACCGTTTCATTTTTTAACAGGAGCAAACAGAGGAAACGGAGGGAAGGTGTCGAAGCGCGGCTCTGTGAGCCGCAGCATCGTGGCCGACATGGGTGGGTTTGGATTGCAGAACGCGCTGGCAAAGTGCGAATCTGCTGCAGGTCACGGACCCGCGCTCCGATTCAGCCATTGCCCCCATATTTGGTTCTCGGTTCACTCCACTTGTTCCTGTTCAATTCTTCTTCCCGTAATCGCCATACTTGCTGACGTTCTCCGGCGTCACGAGTTCCACCTTCACCGGAATCTTCTGCTGAAAATCCCGCTTGCCCTTGATGTATTCATCCGCGAACTCGGCGGCCTTCTGCGCCATGACCTTCGGGAACTGCATCCCGGTCGCGGCGATTTTTCCTTCGGCAATCAGCTTCACGACATCGTCCGCCCCGTCGAAGCCGAAGACCTTCACTTGGCCCGTCTTGCCCGCGCCGATCAGTGCCTGATACGCGCCCATCGCCATCGCATCGTTGCCGCAGAAAACCGCCTTGATGTCGGGATGCTTCTGGAGGATGGATTCCAAAACCTCCAAACCCTTCGCGCGATCAAAGTCCGCGCTCTGCTGCGCGACCAGCTTCAGGCCGGGATAGCGGTCCACGACACTGTGAAAACCCTTCGATCGATTCCAGGTATTGTTGTCACCCACGAGGCCGAGCAGCTCCGCGTATTTGCCTTCCTTGCCGACCTGCTTGACGAAGTATTGGCCGAGCGCCACGCAGCCGGAATAACTGTCGGACAACATCTGCGCCGTCGCGGCGTTGGTGGAATTCACTTCGCGATCAATGCAGAACACCGGCACGCCCGCCGCCTTGGCCTTGAGCACATTGGCCACGGAACCGTTCGCGTCGGTCGGATTAAACAACACCGCCTTGTAGCCCCCGGCGATCAGGTTTTCAAAATGCGACGCCTCTTTCGCCGTGTCGTTCTGCGAATCGAAGATTGTCGCATCATATCCCAGCTCAATCGCGCGCGCCTTGGCCGTCTCGCCGAGCACGACGAACCACGGGTTGTTCAAGGTTGAGACGACGACGGCAATTTTGGATTTTGCCGCGGCTTGATCCGCCGCCCGCACGAAGACGGGTTGGGCGGACATGAGCGCGGCAACCGCAAGAGCAAGAGTCAGGATTGGTTTGGGCAGATGCATTTTCATAATGGGTGGCGGTTGATGTTTCAGCTTACAAAACTCGTTTCACCGCCGCCAGCCAGCCTTTGTGAAAACGGCTGACCGTGGCGGCCTTCATTTCCGGACGAAAACTTTTCGACTTGCGCGGCAGCGCGGCCAGGTCATTCAACGAGTTGCAAAGTCCAAGGCCCAGCAACCCCTGCATCGCCGCGCCCCAGGCGGAGGATTCGGCGACCTCCGAGACTTTCAATTCCGCCCCGGTGATGTCGGCGGTAAACTGCATGATGAACTTGTTTCGCGTCGGACCGCCATCCGCGTGGAGATGCCGCAGCTGGATGTTTGAATCTTTGCGCATCATGTCGAGCACGTCGCGGATCTGGTAGGCGATGGCCTCCTGCGCGGCGCGGATGATGTGCTCCTTCCTGGTGAAGCCCGACATGCCGACAATCGCGGCTCGCGCGTCCGGCGACCAATAAGGGGCGCTCAATCCGGCGAAGGCCGGCACGAGATAAACACCGCCGTTGTCCGCCACACTCAACGCAAGCTTCTCAACCTCGCCCGTGCTTTGAATCAGACCGAGTTGATTCTTCAGCCACTCAATGGTCGCGGCGGAAAAATTGATGATGCCCTCGAAGGCATAGGTCGGGCGGCCGCGCCAGACCCACGCCAGCGCCGTAACCGCGCCACGTTCCGAGACGTGAAACTTGTGGCCAATGTTCAGCAACACGCTCGTGCCCGTGCCAAACGTGGCTTTCGCCGCGCCGGGCCGGTAACAGTGCTGCGCAAAAAGCGACGCCTGCGAATCGCCCATCACGCCGACGATGGGAACCGGTTTAGCAAAGATTCCATCCGCAGTGGTCTCACCATACCGTGCCGCACTCTCGCGCACTTCCGGCAGCGCGCGCATCGGCACGCTGAACAATTTGCAGAGCTGTTCGTCCCAACGCAGCTTGCCGACGTCAAACAGCATGGTGCGACTGGCGTTGGTGGAGTCCGTGGCGAAAACTTTCCCAGCCGTCAGCCGGTGAATCAGGTAGGTATCAATCGTGCCGATAATGGCCTCGCCGCTCCTGAGCTTCGCGGCGATGTCCGGCTTCTCAGCCACCAGCCACTTGAGTTTTGACGCGGAAAAATAAGTGTCCACCATCAGCCCGGTCTTGCAGCGGATCATCGGAACGTGACCGAGCCGTTGGAGTTTTTCGCAGATCGCCACGCCGCGCCGGCATTGCCAGACGATGGCGTTGTGCAGCGGCTTGCCCGTCGCGCGATCAAACACGACCACGGTTTCGCGCTGGTTAGCAATGCTCAAACCGACGAGCTGGGAAATCTTTTTGGGATTGCGCTTGGCGATTTCGCGGATGACGGCGAGAACGTTCTTCCAGATTTCTTCCGCGTCATGTTCCACCCAGCCGGGCTGCGGATACATCTGGCGGTGCGCTTTGGAGGCTTTGTCCAAAACTTTTCCGCGCGCGTTGAAGAGCACGGCCTTCGTTGCGGAGGTGCTTTGGTCAATGGCGAGGATGAGGCTCATGGGGCGATAGATTTTCCGGAATTGTCCAAATCTTCAAGCACGACGCGGAAACCGATGTAAAAGTTTTCAAACTCCGGCGAGTTGCGGCCGCGAAACGCGCAACGGCAGCGCGCCGGACCATACACAAACGCCCCGCCTCGCAGCCCGCGCTCCCCGCCATCCATCGCGCCGGTCGGGTCGGTGACCGCGCCCGGCGGATACGCGCCGAACTGGTCGCCACACCATTGCAGCGTATTGCCAATCATGTCGTAAAGTCCCCAGCCATTCGGGCGGAACGTGCCGCCGGGCGACGTGTAAATGAAACCGTCCGACCAGTTGAACGCGGGGAAAATCGTGAAAATGTTCTTCGCCACGGTGTCGTCACCGTTCGCTCGGCCTGCGCCGTCATCGGGATTGTCGCCCCACGGAAACGCGGTCGTTGCACCCGCGCGGCAGGCGTATTCCCATTCGGCCTCGGTCGGCAGACGGCAGCGGCGGTGTTCGCGCGCGCCGAGCCAGTCGCAAAATGCGTTTACGTCGTGCCAGGTCACGCACACGACGGGATGCTTTTCATTTTGCGCGAAGCCGGGATTTTTCCACGAGCCGCCGGCGCGTGTGTCCCAGCGACTGGCGGCCACATTCCATGCACCATGGGAAACGCCCGCCTGTTCCGCCGCCGTGCGATAGCCCGTCTCTTCCGCAAATCTTGAGAACTGCCCGACGGTGACCGCAGTTGCGCCAAGCCAGAAAGAGCGTGTGAGGCGGACATGATGCGGCGTCTCGTTCGTGAGCCGATCCGGCTCGGTCACCGGGCTGCCCATGACAAATTCGCCCGCAGGGATGCGGATGAATTTCGTGCCGAGCTGATTCGTAAAGGCCGGCAACGCGCCGGAACTTTTTTCGCGCTGGGAAAAATTTATTGGCGCGCATCCCGCGACCAGGCAGGCCACGGCGCACGCGCAGAAAATTGGGAATGCAATTTTTCCTGTCATCGCAACAGTTCCAGCGCAGTTTCGCTCAAGCCTTCCATCGAAATGCCGTAATGCCGGAAAATGTCCGCCTGCGCGCCGGGCACGGTTTCCTCGTCGGGGATGCCGACAATGCGGAACGGTTTGCCCACGCCAGCCTGCATCAATACCGCCGCGCACGCCTCGCCCAGACCGCCATTGACCATGTGTTCCTCCACTGTGACCACCGCGCGACATTCGCGGCCCGCTTTCAAGATGGCTTCCGTGTCGAGCGGCTTGATGGTGTGCAGGGAAATGACGCGGCAGTTCAAGCCGCGTTCGGCGAGTTGCCCGGCAGCGAGCCATGCGTGAACAACGGTTTCGCCAGTGGCGATGAATGCGACATCGTTTCCTTCGCGCAACCGAATCGCTTTGCCCGCTTCAAATTTCGTTTCCGGCTTGTGCAGATTGAACATCGCCGCTTTGCCGAAGCGGATGAACACAGGTTGCTTGGCTTTGGCCGCGAACAAAATGGCCTCGCGTGATTCAAAATTATCCGCCGGAACAAGGACGGTGAGGTTGTTAATCGCACGCAGGACGGCGAGGTCGTGCAGCGAATGATGCGTCGTGCCAAGCGCGCCGTAGCTCACGCCGGAACTGATGCCAATGAGCACTGCCGGAACATCCGAGTAACAAACGTCGTTCTTGATCTGCTCCAGCGAGCGCGCCGTGAGGAAACAACCCGGCGAAACGCCGAACGACTTCTTGCCGCATGCCGCCAGGCCCGCCGTTATGCCGACGAGGTTTTGCTCCGCGATGCCGACTTCGACAAGTTGCTTGGGCAGCAGTTTGCCGAAGGGTGCAAGCTTGCCCGAGCCGCGCGAATCGCTGGTCACGGCGATGATGTTCGGATTCGCTTTGGCGAGTTCTTCGAGCGTGGCGGCGAATTCGTCAAGGTTGGCGCGGCCCATTTTGAGGCCGAGCTTTTCCGCCATCGCCTTGGCGGCGGGCGTGAACATGGAAGGGGCGGGCGCGCTCATTTGCCCTCCTTCAACCTGGCTGCCGCCGCGTCGAGTTCGGCCAGCGCTTGTTTCAACTCCGCGTCGCTCGGTACGCCGTGATGCCACTTGGCCACATTTTCCATGAAACTCACACCCCTGCCCTTGATCGTATTCGCGATGACAAAAGTCGGCTTGCCGGGCTCAGGCGCATCAGTCAAGGCCTTGGTCAGCGCGGCGTAGTCGTGGCCGTTGACCGTGCGGACGGTCCAGCCAAACGCGCGCCATTTCTCGTCGAGCGGCTCGTTGCTCATCACGTCGCGAGTGTGGCCAGTGATCTGGAGCGTGTTGTGGTCGAGGATAGCAACGAGGTTATCCAGTTTGTAGTGCGCGGCGCCAAGCGCAGCTTCCCAATTGGAACCCTCCGCCAGCTCGCCATCGCCCAGCAATGTGAATACTCGATACGGCGCGTTATCCATCTTGCCCGCGAGCGCCATGCCCAGGCAGATCGGCAAGCCGTGCCCCAACGCGCCCGTGTTCATCTCGATCCCAGGGATGTGCCGTGTCGGATGACCGACATAATGCGACTGGTAATGGCAGACGGTTTCCAAATCCGCCGCCGGAAAAAATCCGCGATCCGCGAGCACCGCGTAAAGCGCTTCGACACAGTGCCCCTTGCTTTGCACGTAGCGGTCGCGGTGCGGATCGCCAAACGTCGCTGGCGACACTTTCAGCACGCGGTTGTAGAACACGTTCAGAATGTCCATGCAAGAAAGCCCGCCGCCCGTGTGGCCCGCGCCCGCGCCGACGATCAATTTCAGCATTGAGCGCCGGAGGTCGAAGGACTTGAGTTGGAGGTCGAGGTCGGTCATGTCGCGCCGTGAAGTGAAAGCATTCTATTCTGCGGCCACTTCGTGTTCATAAACTTCCCAGCCGAAGTAATTCCCAAACGCCTCGGCCAGGATGGCGGCGGACTTCGACTGCGTCATGACCACGTGATGCTCAAAGCCCTTCGCGCAAACGTGGCGCATCAGCTTCTGCAACTTGGGCACGTTGGCCACAGCGCGGTTGCCGAAGGTCTTCAACGCGTCGTCCGTCAACTCGCCTTCCCCGACGTAGGTGCGGATGCAACCGTCCGCGTCCGCCGTGGTGATGCGACCGTAAGTCAGCGGACCGGCGGGTGTGCGGCCGTCCAGCGCGCCGTAGGTGTTCTCCACGCCGACCGCGGTGCCAATGATGGGCGCGTTGGAAATCTTGATGTCGGGCAGGAAGCTCTTGGCCCAGTTGCCGCAGTGGAACAGCACGCACTTGTTGTCGTCGTCCGCGTAATTGTTGTTCCAATCCACGAGCGCGGCGGGCGTGTTGCCGGCGAGCTGCATGGCATACATCGTGAGCACGCCGGTGACGTCCACTTCGCAGGCGCTGGGCATGAACTTCTCGCTCATCATGCTCATCAGCGTGCAGACGTTGCAGCCGAAATTCTGCTGCACGGAGGTCCAGCACTGGATGGCGGTGGCGTCGAGATGATTGGCGTCCATCCATTGGGTCAGCACCACTCCCATCTTCGCCATCTGCACCAGCTTGTCCGGCGGCACCCCGGGCGCGGGCGCGTAGCCGGTGATCTCCGCCAGCTTCGCCTTCACCACCTCGGCATTGGCGTCGAGCTTGTTCGCCGCACCGATGATCTCCGACAAATCCACCGAGGTGACGCTGATGCCGTGGCGCTCCAAAATCTTTTCCGAGTAACGCACCGTGTTGAACGCGCCGGGCCGCGCCCCGACCGCGCCGAGCCGGACGCCGCGCACGCCATTCACCACGCGGCAGACACCAAGAAACTTCTGCAGGTCGAGGACAAAGGTCTCCGAAGTCGGATGGCAGACGTGCTTGTTCGTAAGCGAAAACTTGATGCCGGCCTGCACGAGATTGTTGGACACGGAAATCTTGCCACAATAGGCGTCGCGACGACGGGCGACATCAAGACGCTTGAGATCGTCGGGGTAGCCTTGGATCAGCACGGGCACGTTCAGGCCGGCGAGCTTGAGCGTGTCGGCCACGCCCTTCTCGTCGCCAAAGTTCGGCAGCACGACGAGGACGCCGTCAATCTCCCCGCGGTGCTTCTTGAAAAGCTCCGCGCACTTGCGCGCATCGGAGTGCGTCTCCACGCCGCCAAGGTTGGAGTCACCTTCACCCAGCTGGATGGCTTTGATGCCGAGCGGTGCGAAAAGCTTCGCGATGTCCGCCCGGGCTTCGGCGACGAGGATGTCCGGGAAGAAATCGCGGTTGCCGTAGATGACGCCAAGGGTGGGAGTCTTTGAAGTAAGAGCTTTCATTTGCGCCATGGTTCACGAACTTGCGGAAGAATTCAATTCAATGCTTGGCCGGTGGATTTGTCGGCACCGGCTCAGCTTTCTTTTTCCTGGCCGAGCCGACGCCCTGCGCCGAAAGGTAGTTGTTAATCCTCCCCTTGTAGCGGTTGAAAATGGCGGACTTTTCGTCGGAACTGCCGCCGTCCATCGCTTCTTCGCGAGCTTCCTTCAGCAGCTCAAGCACCCGTTGTTTGTGCTGGTCGGCGAGATTGGGATACTCGTTCAGATAACCCGTGTAGGTGAACTGAACTTTGCCGTAAGTCATCTTGTCTTTAACCCGATCAATTTTTTCGGGCGTGAGATCGGCGGAGAGGCTGGCGATGAATTTGTCGTGAACCGCCTTGAGCGACGCTTTGAGTTGATCGGCCTCCGCGCCCTTGGCGGTTTTTCGGTTAGTATCATTGGCATCGTGCCAGTCGCGCAGCGTGCGATATTGCGCCATCAGAATATCGTGAACAGATTTTGTATTCGCCGGCTCCTCCAACTCCAGCACCGCGAGAATATCCGCGACGCGTTTCTCGATGGTCTGCGTGTAGGCGGCTTCGATTTCCTCGGGCGACATGGCTTGCGCGGCTTTGTTGGTCTTGGCGGCGTGGAGCGTCAGACTGCTGGTCGCCAGCAAGAAAATAACGGCGGTGGTAACGAGGCGGGGAGGGCTGATGTTCATTTTAAGCAACAGATTTGTCATTGGAAGGAGAGGGCGCGGTAAAAACGTTGTTGCGACGCGGGCAGGCTAGGCGGTGAAAAATATTGGGAGGATGCGGTCGCGGTCAGGTTTGTCCAGGTGTTCCAGGTGGACAACTCATCCGAGTATTGAATGAGGAAGTAAAAGCCCGGCTCGCCGGTGAATTGCAATCGTGAGGAGGTGTTGGTCAGGGATAGGCTCAGTTGGGATTGCGGGCGGGCGAGGACGTGGACGCCAATGGTGTTGGTCATTGTGCCTCCCTGCGAATCGCTGACGGAATACCTGAAGCTGCCCAGGCCATAAAACCCGGCCGCTGGCGTGAAGCGCGCGATCTTGCCACCGGCCAGCAGGCTAACGCTACCGTTCCTTGGATTGGAGACCACGTAAGTCGGCAAGCTGTTCGTGAAGCCGCGCGTGAGCTGCATCAGGCTCACATCCACGGTCGCGTCGCGGATGCAGTCAACGTGGGTGGTGGCGAGCCAGTTCAAATAATCTTCGAGGTTCGTGTATTCGTCGCCATCAGGATCACGGTTGCAGTCGGAAAAATCCCCCGGTGGAGAATTCGGGTTCAAGCCTTTCGCCAGTTCCCACCAGTCAGGCAGACCGTCATGGTCGCTGTCCCAGCCGGCGGGATACTGCATGACGGGATAATTTTCCCAACCACCGACATCATCCTGCGAATTCGGCAAACCAGGCGAGCCGCCGTACGGACCGGTGCCGGTGTAAGTGTAAGTGCCGTCAATCGTCTCGCGGATGACGCGGGCGTCATGATCGTCAATGAGCGGCTGATTACAACCCACGTCGGAGAGCACGAGCTTGTAGGCATTCGTGGCGGTATGGATCGTGGCGTAGGAGGGAAAAAATGGCGCGCTCACCCAAGAATTATAATTTGTCGGCAGGCTGCCGCCGTTTTCGGTGGAGGCGGTGCGTCCAGCAGCCTGATTGTTCAGCCCAAAATACCCGGGCATGACATTGTTCGTAAAATAGTATTGCTGCGTGCCGGGAAAATTTCCGTATTGCGCGTTCAACGCATAAAAGAACGCCGAAGCCGCGCCGGGCTTGTAATAATTGGCAACAAAATTTACTTCGTGCGCGCCGCCGTCCGTCGTGCGATGTCCCCAGTTATAGACCACGTTGTTGAAAATATCGAGCCGGCCCGCAAAGTTCGCCGCCGCATCGAGCCCGCCGGCCATGCTCCAATTGCGGCCTTCGTTATGCGCGAGCAGATTGTGATGCAGGCTCGCGACGTCACCACCCACGCTGGCCGCGTAACCGTGCGCCGTTCCGGCCGGATAATTTTGATGACCCGCGATGTTGAGGGCCTCGGAAATGAGCGAGCGTTGGAATGTGACGTTCTTGGAAGTGCGCGTGCTCAACTCCTCGTCAATGCCCCAACTGATGGAGACGTGATCCATGATGCAATGATCGCTGCCGCTCATGCCGGAGCCGTTCAACGTGGTGCCGGAAATATTTCCGGGACGTGAACGCACGTCGCGGATGATGAGGTCGCGTCCGCCGCTGACGCCAAACTGATACTTGCGCGTGCAGATGCCCTTGCCCGGCGCGGTCTGGCCGGCCAGCGTGACATAAGGATTGAACTGGCTGATGATCAAATCCGATTCCAACGTGATGAGTCCCGACACGGCGAAGACCACGGTGCGCGGGCCGTAACTCGTATTTGTCAGCGCGTCGCGCAAGCTGCCCGGCCCGCTGTCGTTGAGATTCGTGACTTCCACCACCACGCCGCCGCGACCGCCGCGCGCAAACCGTCCGTAGCCTTCTGCGCCGGGAAATGCCAGATGCCTTGGGCGAAAAGTCCAGACCGTGCCCTTGGTCGCATTGCCCACCGAATCAATTTCATCCACACGCCAAAAGTAAGTCAGCAAACTTTTCAAACCAGCGGCGGTGTAGTTGGTGCCAACTTGATTCGTTTTGAATTCAGTGGAAGCGGTGGTGGCGTTCTTCACCGCCGACAAGTTCGTGCCAAAATAGAGCGTGTGCGAAACGGCGTTGCTGGCCGTGGCAGGGAACCAGCTCAAAGTCGCGCTGCCAGCATCGGCGTTGACGTGCTCATCGCCGTCGGCGGGCGAAGGCGTGTTCGCAATACGGGTGGAGTTGGGCGTATCAATCTCGAAGCCGTTGATCATCGGGTCTTTGATCGTCACCGAGCCGACAGTGTTCGTCTCCGCCGCAAAAATAATCGTGGTGATGTCGTTGGTGCTGACGACATCAAATTCCAGATAGGCCACGGCCGCGGCGGCGTTGTTCGTCGCGCGGATGGTCGGCTGAAGATTGTCCACGATCTGCGTGCCGTTCAGAAAAATGTCAATCGGCCCGAGCGTGCCGGCGGCGAGCGCGTCCCAGTGATTATGATACGTCAGCAGCGTGTGATGACCGGGGAAAAGTCCGGCAATGGTCATTTGGATTTGTCCGCCTGTGGCCAGTGTCGCAGGCGCAACGGTGAGGCCGTCGGAAACCAGTTTGGCCGTGCCCTGCGCGCCGGTCTGATACCAGTTGCTCAACAAGCCGCTGCCGCCCCGGCTTTGCGAAGCCGGTGTCTGGGAAAAGCCGACGGTGACCAGCTCGTTGGAGGCAGAGGTGAAAGACTTGGTGGCGACATTCGTCCCGGTCGTTGCGCCGCCGGTCGAATCCTGGCTCCACTTGGTGTAGCCGACCTCCGTGACCGAATCCAGATTCTTGCTGTCACGGTTGATGTCCACCTTGAGTTCACCGGCGTGAACCAGACAGGAGGCCAGCACCAGCCAGCACGGCCAATAAATTTTCCAGCTAAACTTGATCATGAAATTACCCGCAGCATACCACGGCGGAGAGGTTTCTGGTTTTGCATTTCTGCGAAACAACATGAGAAAACTGCCCAGAGTGGCACAGGCATCTTGCCTGTGTGTTGCTGGGGAAAAACCGACAAACGCGGAGACGCAGAGAACGCAGAGAGAAACGCGGAGAAAAAAACT
>JANPGB010000095.1:0-1512 GCA_031423695.1 Verrucomicrobiota bacterium | reverse complement strand
GCTGCCGGACTTATTCCATGAACAATCACATCGGTAAGTATGACCCTTGGGGTGAAGGTTACCCATGCTTTCAGTATCAGAAGATGTCCGGATTTATTCGGCCCGGACCGGTGAATACTTTTGTCTTCATCGACAACGGATCGAACATCAATGACGGCTGGTTCCAGGCCGAGTTGGCTGGTTTTGATCCAAGAGACCCGGCGCTCCAAGCCCAGGTTGGTTTTTGGGATAAACCGGCATCTTCGCATGGCCAAAGCTGTGGAATCTCATTTGCCGATGGACACTCTGAGAGTCACAAATGGAAGCAATGGAATGAATTCAAAGGCGTCAGCGCATCCGCTGAAGATGTGGATTGGCTGCAAACCAGAACCACCGCCAAGATTCTTAGACCGACGCGATGATCGGTCTCAATTGTGAGTTAGCTCGAAAACAAACTGGAAGCCGACCTTGCTTTGGCGTCAGTTCAAACAGATTGTGATCCAAATTAACAAATGAGAATTTTTGCATGGTCTATATTGGTATGCTCGGTGATTGCATTACCGGATTCCGCGCGAGCGGCCATCTCGTTGAGCGCACCCAAAGCGCGTCAGATTGTACAGCGGAGCGAATCCAACGTGGGCCGTTTCACCATCACTGGTGTTGTTTCCGCCGTCACAAATCTCGCGCGGGTCGAGGCGCGACTCGTCGTGATGCCAGGCACCACCAACAATGGCGTTTTGACCGATTGGGTCGGTCTCACCATTACTTCGACCAATGGAGCGTTTACGGGTGCGATGACGAACATTGCCGCCGGCGGTTGGTATCGGCTTGAAGTCCGTGGGCTGGATGCGGACACGAATGAATTGACAACGTTTGCCGTCGATCGCCTCGGCGTTGGCGATGTCTTCGTGACCGTGGGGCAATCGAACGCGGGAGGCTGGGGTTCGCCCTTGCAGATGACCAGTGACGATCGGGTCAGCGCCTACGTCGTTGCGAGCAAGGGCTGGCAGCTCGGCAACGATTCACAGCCGGAAAATACCGGTGGCGTGGGCAGCAGCGGTTCCCCTTGGCCGATCCTCGGCAGTCTGCTGATTGCGTCCAACCATGTGCCGGTGGGCTTTGTCGGTCTGGCGGTCGGTGGTTCGGCATTGGCTTCCTGGCTTCCTGGAACCGTATCGTTTCAAAATATCAGCAACGCTCTGCTGACTGTTGGCACCAACGGAGTGCGCGCCATCCTCTGGCATCAGGGGGAAACCGATGCCGCCAGTCTGACCACCACCAGCAATTACTTCCAGATGCTCAACACCGTCATCACTCAATCACGCGTCGTGGCAGGTTGGTCGGTGCCGTGGGGCATTGCCGAGGTTTCTTATGGGGGCTCCGGGCAGGAGCCCGTCATGGCCGGGCAAAGGCTTTGCATTTACAACACGCCCTATTGTTTTCGCGGCGCACGCACCGACGATTTCCATCTCGAAGGAAAACTTTCAGATGCCGTCCACTTCAATGGCGTGGGTTTGGCCGAGCACGCGCAGA
>JANPGB010000094.1:0-2520 GCA_031423695.1 Verrucomicrobiota bacterium | reverse complement strand
TTCGTCGGACGGCGGCGCGGTGCCGAGACCTTCGAGCAGCGCCTTGAAGTAAAGCCCCGTGCCGCCGCAGAAAATCGGGACGCGACCGCGCGCTTGAATTTCCTCGACGGCCTGGTTCGCCAGTTCAACAAACTTCGCCGCGTCGAACGGCTCATGCAATTCCACCACGTCAATCAAGTGATGCGGCACGCGGGCGCGCTCGGCGCTGGAAGGTTTGGCGGTGCCGATGTCCAGGCCGAGATAAACCTGCATGGAATCCACGGAGATGATTTCGCCGCCGATCTTTTCCGCGAGCAGCAGCGCCACCTCTGATTTTCCGACGGCGGTCGGACCGGCGAGGCAGACGGGGCGAGGATGGAGAATGGAGGTTGGAGGATGGATGTCTTCAGCGTTTGCCATCTTCAATTCTCCATTCTCTATCCTCGTTTTGCCGAAACTCGGCGTGATTGAACGGCATACAGCGCCGCACCCGCAGCGAAAATGCCGATGCTGACCAGGTGCGCCGGGGTCAGTCCGCCGTGGCGATGCGCGGCATCGTAGTCGCCGCGAAACATTTCCACCAACGAACGCGTCACCGCGTAGCACATCAAGTAGAGCGCCAGAATCTGGCCGTCGAATTTCTTGAGGCGATACGCCCATGCGAGCGCGAGGTACAGGACGAGGTTCAGCAGCGAATCGTAAATCTGCGTAGGATGCACGCCGTGCGGATAGGTTTCGTGGCCGGCGGGAAAGTGAATCGCCCACGGCAGTTCGCAGACCTGGCCGTAGCAGCAGCCGTTGAGCAGACAGCCGATCCGGCCGAAGACGTAGCCGAGAGCGATGCTGGGTGCGAGCACGTCGGCGAGCTTCCAGAGCGGAACCCTTTTCAGCCGCGCATAAATCACACAGCCCAGGGCCGAGCCGATGAGGCCGCCGTAATAAACCAGCCCGCCGTGCTGCACCATGAAGATTTCCGAGAACGGCTGGTTGGCGAAGGATTCCTGCCAGTACGTGATCACGTAAAGCGTCCGCGCGCCCAGAATCCCCCCCACGATGAGCCACGGGCCGAGGTCCATGATTTTCTCGGGCGCGATGCCGTCGCGCAGGCAGCGGCGGCCGGCGGTCCAGAAGCCGGCGAAAAAACCCAGCGCCAGCATCACCCCGTACCAGTGGAGCGGAAAGCTGCCGAGATCAAAAGCAATCGGATGCACGGGCGGAATCTAGGGGCGAACGTGAGATTTGAAAATGAAATTGCGGGAATGTCGCAAGCTCACGCTTGGCACTCATCTCACAAACGGCAGGGCAAAGCTGCCGCTTTGCCCATTTCGCCAGCGAGGGTAGCGATGTTGGGTGCGTCCGCGAAAAACAACATCGCTGCGCTCGTTGTTTCAAATACAAGGCGGAGCGGCAGCTCCGCACCCTTTCTGAGATGGCTTTTAGTCGGAACCCTGCAGTAGGAATCGGGAGCGCGCCCGCCTCGGGCGCAGCGGGACGCGCCCTCGCGTCCCGCTCGTGGCGCGTAGAAGTCACCCACCATTTGGTGCGTCCCGGTGCTTCCGGGTTCGGCGCGAGGGCGCGCCGAACTGCGCCCGAGGCGGGCGCGCTCCCCGCGAATTCAACTACCTGGATTCGGTTTAGGAAGCAGGCGGCAGTTCGGCGAGCGTCAGCTTTTCCCGCCGCAGCAGCACGGCCTCCACCTTCGGCACGTACATCTGCGTCTCGGCGGGGAGATGCGTGGCGATGGCGTCGAAGGATTTTGTCTTTTGCCGATCCAGCAGTTTTTGGACGGTGCCTTCGCCAGAATTGTAGGCGGCCAGCGCGAGCCGCCAGTCTTTGAAACGGGCATGGAGAGTTTTGAGATATTTGGCGGCGGCGGTGGCGCTGGTCCTGGGTTGCAGCCGTTGATCGGGCAGCCAGGTGCGCAGGCCAAAGCGTTTCGCCGTGGCGGGCATCAACTGGAACAAACCCGCCGCACCGGCGGGACTGCGGGCGCGCGCATCGAAGGAAGATTCCACCTCGGCGATCCACACCAGCTCGGCGGGAATTTTTTCGGCGGCGAACACGGGTTTTAATTCGGCCACCAGCGGATTGGTTTCCTTGGGCGATGGCTGGCGGGACAACTTCTTTACCCAAGCCTTGCGCGCTTGTTCGGGCTGAGGATTGGGAACGGGCAACGGCGGCCTGCCGGGTTCGGTTTTGGGTGGCGGAGTATCGCGCCGCAGATCCTCAGCGGTTTCGAGGTAATCGAGCCGGGATTTTAGCCAGAGGGCGTAGGGCTGGGTTTCGGCTCGGCTTTCCAGCATCGGCAGGATGAGCTTGGCGGCGTCCTTCAACGGAGCGAGGTCAACGATGTATTCGCCGTGCAGCTCCTTTTCAATCAACGCAAGAAAGTCCCGGACTTTCTGCTGATCCAATTCCGGCAGGGATCGAAGAACGTCCTCGTCCAGATTGTCGCGGGCAAAATCCTGCGCGGTCTGGATCACGTCATCCAACGTGATGACGCCGTCGTCCTGCCCGCGAACCGGCAGCAGGCCGGCGACA
>JANPGB010000093.1:0-7451 GCA_031423695.1 Verrucomicrobiota bacterium | reverse complement strand
CTGCGTTTTGTCGGCGACCGCGTCCGTTTTGTCCTCAAAGATCAACAGGGTCGCCGTCCCCCGCGCGGCTGGCAGGCGCGGCTGCGCACCAACCTCGGCCGCGCCGACGTCCTGCGCCGCGAGATCATCGAGTCCCACACCCACGGCCTGCCCATCGGCGGGGCGTCCTGGCGCGACCTGCCCATGCACGAGGAAAATGGCGAATGGTCGCTCGAACTGCCGCTGGCGGAAGTCGGCTACTTCAAGGCCAAGGCTTATCTGCTCGACCCAAAAGGCTGGCAGCATTGGCCGCACGGTCCCGACGCGGGTATTTCCGTCCACCCGGATTCCTACCGCACCGCGAACACCATCTACTGCGCCTTCCCGCGCCTGTTCGGCGCCAGCAAGTTCGCCGCGAACACCCAGAACGAAACCCTCGAAAAACAACTCCAGCAGCTCGACCAGCTCGGCCACACCGTCATTCCGCCCTCGGGCAAATTGCGCGACCTCGCGCAATGCCTGCCGCACATCATCA
This sequence comes from Verrucomicrobiota bacterium, assembly GCA_031423695.1. GTDB lineage: Bacteria > Verrucomicrobiota > Verrucomicrobiia > Limisphaerales > CAIQOK01 > CAIQOK01. Next base: position 6,937 of record JANPGB010000093.1, on the reverse strand, counting down.
ACACGCTCGGCTGCCGGATTCTGCACCTGCTGCCCGTCAGTCCCGTGCCGACGACCTACGCGCGCTTCGGCCGCTTCGGCAGCCCTTACGCCGCGCAGGATTTGACGGCGATTGATCCCGCGCTCGTCGTCTTCGACAAGCGCACCACCGGCGTGGACCAGTATTGTGAGCTGGCCTCGGCCACGCATCGGCTGGGGGGACGCGTCTTTCTGGACATTGTCATCAACCACACCGGCTGGGGTTCCACGCTTCAGGAAAATCATCCCGAATGGTTCCTGAAAAATCCCGACGGCTCGTTCGCCAGCCCCGGGGCGTGGGGAACTACTTGGGAAGATCTGGTGGAACTGGAACAGCACGACGTTGAACTCTGGGACGAAATTGCGAACTCGCTGCTGACGTGGTGTCGTCGTGGCACGGACGGTTTCCGCTGCGATGCCGGCTACAAAGTTCCGCTCGCCGCCTGGCAATACATCATTGCCCGCGTGCAGCAGGAATTTCCCGAAACCATTTTCCTGCTCGAAGGACTGGGCGGCGCCTTGGAGACCACCGAGGATTTGCTGACGGCCGGCGGCATGCAGTGGGCCTACTCGGAACTGTTTCAGAATTATGCCGGCGGCGAAGTCAGCCGCTACCTCGACTACGCCAACCGTCAGAGCGAGCGCGTCGGCCTCTACGCGCACTACAGCGAAACCCACGACAACGAGCGCCTGGCTAAACGCGGCCGCACGTGGTCGCTCCTGCGCAACCGCCTTTGCGCGCTGACGAGTCCCAGCGGCGCGTTCGGCTTCGCCTGTGGCGTCGAATGGCTCGCCTCGGAAAAAATAAAAGTCCACGGCTGCACCGGTCTGGCGTGGGGTAGTTCCCAGAACATCGTTTTTGAACTCACGCACTTGAACCAGTTGCTCGCCACGCATCCCTGCTTCCTCGACGGCGCGAAACTCACGCGACTCAGCCCGACCAATTCACCTATCTACGCCTTGCTCCGTGAATCTGCCGAAGGCAAGGACAGCGTGCTGGTGCTGGTGAATAATGACATTGATAAAGCCCACCCCATAGAACTTGAAAATTCCAAATTCCAAATTCCAAATTCCAAATTTGAACTGCTCGGCCAGCCCCTGCCGAAAATTTCCAGTGACCATGGCAAAACTATTTTTCACCTCGAACCCGGCGCGGCCTTCTGTCTCGCAGCCACGGCCCAGCCGCAAGGGTTGGGTGGCGACGCCTACCGCCAGACGCGCGCGCAAGCCGCCTGGGTCATTCAGGCCCTGGGCGAAAAATTCTCGCCGGATGAAATCGGCCATTACGACTGGCGCAAGCTCGCGGCGCTCGTCGAACGTTCGCCGTTTGATTTTCTCGCGGCCATTCATCATCTCGACCGCGCCATTTTGAAAAGCGATCTGCTGGCTGCCTTGGAAAAAGCGCTGGCTGAAAAGTCCTTTCCGCAGGTGGTGCGCTGGAATCTGGTGGATCGCCGCCGCGTCACCCCGGTTCCGCCGAACCACTGGTTGCTGCTGGAAGATCCCGCGCCGTTCCGCGCTTCGCTGCATGGAGCCGGGCGCACACTTCACGTCGCGTCCATCAAGGACGGCGCCAACCACATCGCCAGTTTTCCGCCAACCGAGGTGGCCGGCGAAGCCCGACTGACTCTGGAACGCCACGCCCAAACCGATCCGCATGTGGAGGCGGCAATTCGTTTCCTGCCTTCAGAACCGGTGGCGCCCGAAACGCGGATCACAACTCGCAAAGCCACCGACCTCGTCCTGCTCACCAACGGCCTCGGCGGCATGGCCCGCATCGGCATTGACCTGGGCCGCGTGAATTCCAAATACGACTGCGTCCTCGGTGCGAACCTTCACGCGACGTTGCCCGTGGATCGCCATGTCTTCGCCAAGCGCATCCGCGTCTGGGTGAACGCCGACGGCTTCATTTCGCCGCTGGATTTCAAAAATCTCGCCTCGTTCGAGGCCGGTCCGGTGGCCGTCTGGCATTTCATCGCCCCGGCCGGCGATGGCCGCATGGTTGAGATTAAACTGCGCGCGGAGATGTTCTCCGGGCGCAACACGACGGCGTTTCATTTCATCCGCCCCACCGCCGCCCAGGCGTCGGGCAAACAATTGTCCGCCGAGGCCGACGTGCGCCTGACCGTGCGGGTGGATATTGAAGACCGCAATTTCCATTCGGAAACCAAACGCAACGGCGGCTCGGATCATCATTTCGCTTCCAACACTCGGCCCCTCGCCAAGCATGCCGGGTTTGAATTCACCCCCGCGAAAGACCGGCAGTTGCGCGTGTTCGCCGACGCCGGAGAATTTCATCCGCAGCCGGAATGGTGCGAAAACATTCCGCATCCCGTCGAACAAACCCGCGGCCAGACCGGCAGCGGCGACGCCTACAGTCCCGGCTGGTTTGAACTGCCGCTCGCCAAAGGCGGCGAGGTAAACCTGCTCGTCACGGCGGAAACTGCGGAGTCCGTCGCCAAGGAATTGGAGCGCCGGTCTCCGACCCGGCACGAAATGGAAGCAGCGCGCCAGAAACACGCCGGGCCGGAGGCCGGCGCTCCGTTCGAGGCGCAGCTTCTCCACGCCGCCGGACAATTTGTCGTGCGCCGCGACGCGGGCAAAACCGTGATCGCCGGCTACCCGTGGTTCCTCGACTGGGGCCGCGACACATTCATCTGCGCGCGCGGCCTGCTCGCGGCGGGCATGGTCGAAGAGGTGAAACAAATCGCCGTTATCTTCGCGCGGTTTGAAAAAGACGGCACGCTGCCGAACACGATCCACGGCGCCGACGCTTCGAACCGGGACACCTCCGACGCGCCGCTGTGGTTCGGCGTGGTCTGCGAAGAACTCGCGGCGGCCACGGGCGAAAAGTTTTACGGCACCAAGGTGGACGACTCCGGCCGCACCATCGGCGACGTGCTGCACAGCATCGCAGCCAACTACGCCAAGGGCACGCCCAACGGGATTCACATGGACGCCGACTCGGCGCTCATTTGGAGTCCAAGCCACTTCACCTGGATGGACACAAACTATCCGGCGGCGACACCGCGCGAAGGTTATCCCATCGAGATTCAGGCGCTGTGGATTCGCCTGCTGCGCCTGCTGGCCGTCATCGGCGAAAAGAGCGAACACGCGAAATGGAACACCCTGGCCGACCGCGCATTGGCTTCGCTGGAAAAATATTTCTGGCTGGAAGCGCGCGGCTTTTACGCGGACGTGCTCATCGCCGGGCGGCATCAATCCGCCGCCCACGCCCAAGCCAGCGATGCGTTGCGCAGCAATTGTCTTTTCCCCATCAGCCTCGGACTGGTCACCGGTGAAAGAGCGCGCCGGTGCGTCGAGGCCGCGCGGCACTATCTCGTTGTGCCCGGCGCACTGCGGTCGCTTGCGCCGCTGCCGGTGGCCGTGCCGCTGCCGGTGTATCGGGACGGCGGGCAACTGCTCAACGATCCCGGCAATCCGTACTGGGGCCGTTACGAGGGCGACGAAGACACGCGCCGCAAACCCGCGTATCACAACGGCACGGCGTGGACGTGGACGTTCCCGGTTTTCTGCGAGGCGCTGGCCGTCGCGTGGGGCTCTTCACCGGAGGCCGTGGCGGCTGCGAAAGCCTATCTCGGCTCAGTGGATCGGGTGATGGCCGAAGGTTGTCTGGGTCAGATTCCCGAACTGCTGGACGGCGACGCCCCGCACGCACAACGCGGCTGCGATGCCCAAGCGTGGGGAGGGACGGAAGCGGTAAGGGTGTGGAAGCAACTCGGGAATTTATGATTTACGATGTTTGATGGATGATGGCCGGGCCAACCAATCGCCAATCGCAAATCAAACATCGAAAATTCTTCAGGGCTGGCTGGTGATCTTGGACCAGTCCTGATCCTGCGAGGCGGCGTAGATGGCGAAGGCCTTTTCGTTCTGGATCAGCGCGGCGCGCACGACGCTGGAATCATCCGCGCGACCGAGGTTCAGCACGGAATCGGGAATGATGCCGACGCGCTTGTGGGCGTAGATGAGCGCAAAGGTGGCCTGTGCGGTCGCGTAGTAAGGCAGCTCCTTGTACGCGCCGTCGGCGGAATCCTCCACGGCGTTGGCGAGAAATTCGAGCTGGTGGCCGAGGTGCGGAAACAGCGGCTCGTAGATCTGGGTGTATTCCAGTTTCCATTGCGGCAGGGCGCGCAACATTTTCTCCACCACCGCCGGCGAGATCGAGGCGGCCCCGTGATTTAAGAAGTCAGCGATTTCAGGCATGAACGCACTTTAGCGAAACCCACCCCGGAAGCAAAAAGAAATCGCGGCCGGTGCCCGTGCGCCAACCCGCGGTCGGGAACGCGGGTCCGGCTCACCGGAATCGCGACCAAAACCCGCCTTGAAAAACGACCTCGGCGGCGACGGTGAACAGAAAGACTGCGCTCACCACCGCGTTGAGCCGGAAAAAGGCGACATTGATCCAGTTCAGACTGCGGCGGCGCGCAATCCAGTGCTCCAGCATCAGGCAGCCCACGATAATGAACCAGCCGACGAGGTACGCGATGCGAAACCCGCAGAAAAAGCCGAACGCCAGCAGCAGACCGCACATGGCAAAGTGCGCAAGGAACGCCGCGCCCAGCGCGTTCTTCGGTCCCCACGCCACCACGAGCGAACGTAAGCCGTGCGACTTGTCGAACTCGTAATCCTGCAGCGCGTAGATGATGTCAAACCCCACCAGCCACAGCACCACGGCCAGCGCAAGCGCGGTCATCTGCAACATTTCCCCGCCCGAAACATTCGCACCCTTGACCGCCAGCCACGCGCCCACCGGCGCGAGCGCCAGTGCGACGCCCAGAAAAACGTGGGTGTAATCCGTGAAGCGTTTCGTCAGCGAATAAAAGCAGACCGCCACCAGCGCGACCGGCGAAAGGTAAAAGCAAAGCGGGTTTAGAAAATAACTCGCCGCCACCAAACCCGCGCCCGACAGGACGCACAGGGCGATGGCGCCGATGAGTGAAATGGTCCCGGCGGGCAGATGCCGGCTGGCGGTGCGCGGATTCAGCGCGTCGAACTTCCGGTCCACGATGCGGTTGAACGCCATCGCGCACGTCCGCGCGCCGACCATCGCGGCCAGAATCAACCCGAAGGTCCGCCACCCCGGCCAGCCGCGATTTTCGCGGGCGGCCACCAGCATCGCCGCCAGCGCGAACGGGAGCGCAAAAATCGTGTGCGAGAAGCGCACGAACGAAAGCCATTTGTTAATTTGAGAAGACATTTTTAACCACGGATGGACACAGATCGACACGGATGAATAAAAAATCCGACGCAAATTCTGCGAACTATTATGAATTGAATTCGTGGGAATCCGCGCAAGACACAGCGACCCAATCCGTGTTTATCTGTGCGCATCCGTGGTTACTCCTTCTCTTCCGCCCAGCGCGGCGCCAGTTTTTGCGGGACGCCGAGATGATCGAGGACGCGCGCGACGACGGTGTCCACCACTTCCTGCATGGTTTGAGGCCGGGCGTAGAAGGAGGGGTTGGCCGGGATGAGCGTCGCGCCGGCAAGCAGCAGGAGCTCAAAGTTTTTGACGTGGATCAGACTCAGCGGCGTTTCGCGCGGGACGAGGATCAGTTTCTTTTTCTCCTTCAACACCACGTCGGCGGCGCGCAGCAGCACGTCCTCGCTATAACCATGCGCGATGCGGCCGATCGTGCCCATCGTGCAGGGAATCACGACCATCGCATCCGGCGGATTCGAGCCGCTGGCGAAGGGCAGGTTCATGCTTTTGACGTTGTGCGTCTTCACGCCGTCGGGCAGGCGCAGGCCGGCGGGCAGTTCCTCGGCGATGACCTGCTGCGCGTAGTTGCTCAGCACAACGTGGATTTCGTGCTGGCGCGGATCGAGGTTGTCGAGCAGGCGCTGGGCGTAGAGGGTGCCGCTGGCCCCGGTGATGGCAACGAGTATTTTCAAGCCACGGAATCATGGCTCGGCGACGGCGGACGGGCAAGCGGGAAGGCGGAAGGAGGAATGGGAAACCTGCAACACTCAACCTCAAACGCGGAACACCAAACCGGGGAGCGTCCGCGAGATTGAATGTTGAGAGTTGAATGTTTCCCCGATTCTTCCGCACAATGGTGGCGTGCTGAAGCCGGATCGCCTGTTCATCTGCCTGCTGGTTGCGCTCGTGGGTTGTTCCACGGCGTCCCGTCGCGCCGGCGAGTCGCCGTCCCTGGACTGGAGCGGGGTGGACAAAGCCAGCCCGCCGCCGGTCGAACTGGAACACGTTCCCGAGGGGCCGCAATTTGCGCCGGCGGCTGGAAATCTCCCTGAGCCGTTCAAGCCGCACGTCAGCCCCGGCCGCGATCTGTGGGTGCCGGTGGAGCGCTGGGCGCGCGAAAACAACCTGGGCACCTTGCGCGAAGTGTCGGTGACGCCCGCGCCCGCTTATGCGCTGACCACCGCGCACGGCCTGTTGCGGTTTCAAGTCCGGAGCCTGATCGCGAAATGGAACGGCTCGGATTTTCATCTCGGCTTTGAACCGCAGCTGATCGGCGGCCAGCCGTTCCTGCACACGCTGGATCTCGAAAAGAACCTCAAGCCGCTGCTCCAGCCGTTTGTGGTTCCCGCCCGGACGAACCGGGTGCTGGTCATCGACCCCGGCCACGGCGGCCGGAACACCGGCACCGAAAGCGTGTTCGGCAACGCCAACGAAAAAGAATACACCCTCGACTGGGCACGGCGGCTCGGCCGGCTGCTGGAGACCAATGGCTGGCGGGTGTTGCTCACGCGCAACCACGATTCAGACGTGGCGCTCTCCAACCGCGTCGCCTTTGCCGAGGAGCATCAGGCCGATCTGTTCATCAGCCTGCATTTCAACTCCGCGGCCCCCAGCCGGGAGCAGGCCGGGCTGGAAACCTATTGCCTGACGCCGGCGGGAATGGTCTCCACGCTCAAGCGCGGCTACGAGGACG
>JANPGB010000092.1:0-4431 GCA_031423695.1 Verrucomicrobiota bacterium | reverse complement strand
CTTTATCGTGCGACGCAATCCGGATTTGTCAGCCGCTTCCACCGGCGTGAGAAAATCTTCGAGGTTCAGGTTTCGGAACGAATACAGCAGCGTTGGGCGTTTCATCGCGTCGAGTTGATAGCCTCTGAATTTCATGCCGCTGTCCTTGCTGGCTTCAACAGGCCACGGGGATTTTACATCGGCGAGAACGGCGAGTGGAGAGCCGTGCGGCAAAACAACGACATCCGTTCCGAGCGGATGAATTTGTCCCATGCCCTGACTTCCCCAATGCGCACCGGCGTTCAAGAAGCGACCGCGCCACAACAACGCCAATCGCATTTCCTCCGCATCGAACGCTGTGTTCAACTGTCCGGGATAACCGACTGCCACCGCGCGAAAGCCCGCTTCCCACAACTTGCCGCGATACACGACCGCTTCGCCACCCACGACCAATTCCACATTCTTCCGGCTGAGTCCTTCAGGAAACTTTGCCCGAATACCGTCGGCGAGATAGGTCCAGATCGCGGCGTGTTGACGCTCGGTGCTGCCATCTAGCAACGTCGGTAGCAAGCTCACACCATTGGGCCAGAACGACGGCATGCGCGTCCCCGGATGAAAACGATTCGGATCAATGACAAACTTGCGAAACCAGTCTTCATTGAGCCGTTCGGTGGCAGTGGTGAGATCGATGACTTGCAACGCTTGCGCCGGTTGACGGTTGAAACGATGACAGGCGATGCAGGAGAGTCCGCCGTCTGTACCGATGAGCTTGCGCCCGGCCTCGCGCTGAATGTCCGGCGCATCGGCCACCGGTTTAACGGGCTGAGGGTGACGATCAAGCGAGATGAATAAATCCGCGAGGTGGCCGACATTCGGTGCGCCGAACTGCGGCATGCGCGTGTTCATGTAAGGTCGCACGCTCGCGCCCCGCGCTAGGACGATTCCCAGCCAGGTGGGTTTGAGTTTGTCGCCCACGCCGTCGAGTCGCGGCGGCAGGCGGCCTTCGTCGCCGAGATCTTCGCCATTGGAAGTAAAGTAAGAATCGCGATCTGCTTTCACCCCACCGACGTGGTCGCGGGTGTGACAAGCGTAGCACTTGAACGAGGCCAGGGTGTTCGCCACACGTTCCTGCGGTGAAGGCGCGCCGAGTTCGGCGCGATTCAGTGCGGCCAGGGCGGTCCGCAAGGCTTCGCGTTGCGTTGCATCCAGATGGTAATCGGGCGCTTTGGCGCCGGGTTCTTCCGCGAGGCAACCTCGCATGGTTTCCAGCGCGGCGAGCGTTGGCAGCGGATTCGTTGGTGGCTTTTCTTCATGACACGCCGCGCAATTCAACTCCGCATAGAGTTCGCGCCCTTGCGCAGCCTTCGCCGCATCCACGACGAATTCCGGCGGCGCAGTCACCGCGTCACGCGAACTTTGCAAGCGTGACGTCGGAATGGTTTCACGCGCCACTCCCGGACCTTCCCATTCGACTTTGAGCTCAGGTTCATTCGGCCCGCGTTGCACGTAGTCAACTGTGATGGGATGCCAGCCGGCATTGAGGCGATACGTGGCTTTGGCATCCACACGCTCGCGCTGCCAACTGTCGTCCCCGATCCGCCAGTCGCCGTGGATCGCGAGCCGGCTCGCTCCTTCAGCGGTCAGGTGAAACGTGTATTCTCCGGCTTGCACAACATTCAGCCAGCCCGTGAAACGCAGCGCGTAACGGCGTTGATTTCCCATCGCGCTGACCGTGAAACTTTCCGCCGGGCCGGTGCGGATTGGTTCAACCGAATCCATTTCCTCCAGCGAATGCAGCCGGGTGCGATACTCCGCCACTTCCAAAGCGGCGGGAACCTGGGTGTCGCGCAGCAGATAGTGCGCGATGTCTGCGGCTTCAACTTCGGTCAAATTCATTCCCGGCATCCGCCCGGAAGGACGCGTCGCGAGTGGGTCAGACAAGAAACGCTGCAAACCATCAAAGGACCATTTTGCCGCCAGGCGCGGCAACGGTGCGGATGCGATGGCGTTGGTGGTGGTATTCTGTGGTGCGTGGCATGCGACGCAGCCAATGCGGTGATAAAGATTTTCTCCACGCGCCACGGCCGCGCGGTCGGGAAGGACGGAATGAAACCTGGCGGGTTGAAGCGAAACCAAATAGTGGGTCAACTCTTCCGCCGCAGCCGCGCGATCTTTTTCACTCAAATTGTGGAGGACATCCGGCATCGCTGTGCCGGGCAGGGTGCCTTGTGGTGACAGGAGGTGATTCTGGATCCATCCGGCGCTCGCCCGGCTTCCGATCTCGGCCAAGCGCGGCGCAGACTTTGGGGAGAGCCAGGCCGACTGTTTCGGTGTGGCGGCGTGACATGCGGTGCAGTTCAACTCACCGATCAACGCAAAACCGTCTGCTCCATGAGCGAGGCCGGACTCAAATACGAACGGAGCCGCCAGCACGAATAGCGTCTGGAGGGTGCGTTGCATGGAGATCAGATCAGGCGACTTCCAGAACCGGTTTGCCGAGCACATCGCTCTTTGGCTGGATGCCCAAGCCGGGTGATTTGGAGGCGGCCATGCGGCCGTTCACGCGTTGCGGCGCACCGTCGGCCGTGCTCACCGTGACGTAGCTGTTGAAGTCGGTGGTGCTGAACAGAAATTCCGTCGGGGTGCTGTGCGCGAGATGTGCAATGGCGGCCGTGATGATGTCGCCGCCCCAGGAATCTTCCAGCGTCATCGCGATGCCCATGCTCACGCAGAGATCGCGGGCCTGACGGATTTTCGTGAGGCCACCAAGCTTGCTGATTTTCAGATTCACCACGTCCATCGCCAGATCGGCCTTGGCGCGCAGCAGGATATTAAGGTCATCAATGGTCTCATCCAGCACGAAAGGGTGCGGGCACTGCCGACGAACGGCGAGACATTCCTCGTAGGTCAGGCAGGGTTGTTCAATGTAAACATCCACGTTGCGCACGGCCTTGGCGACCCGCACGGCCTCGTGCTGTACCCAACCGGTGTTGGCGTCGGCCACGAGGCGGTCGCCGGATTGAAGTTTTGCCGAGACGGCATGAATGCGCGCGATGTCCACATCGGGATCGCCGCCGACCTTGAGTTGAAACCGGCGATAACCTTCGGCCCGATAGCCCGCGACTTTCGCGGCCATCTGCTCGGGTGATTCCTGTGAGATGGCGCGGTAGAGGTGCAAATCTTCACCGTAACGACCTCCGAGGAGTTCGCATACGGGCAGTCCGGTGGCCTGGCCGAGAATGTCCCAGCACGCGATATCAATGCCGCTCTTCACATAGGGATGGCCCTTGAGCGCCGCGTCCATGGTGCGGTTGAGTTTGGCGAGTTGGCGGGGATCTTCACCGAGCAGATGCGGCGCAAGTTCACGAAGCCCGGCGCGGACGCCGTTGGCGTAGGCGGGCAAATAGAACGGTCCCAGCGGACAGACCTCCCCATAACCAATCAGTCCCGTGTCCGTCTCGACGCCGACAATGGTGCTGTCAAAAACCGTGACGGATTTTCCGCCCGACCATTTGTAGGTCGTCTCGTGCAGCGGCAGTTCGACGCGATGCGCGAAGATGCGGACGATTTTCATAGGATTATGGAGCTCCAGTGCTAACGGCGTCCGGCAATCTTCCAGACTCCCCGCGCGGTGCGCGGGCTTTTTTGGGGAGCGCTCAACGGAAAGGTTGGTTTTCTCCAGATCAACGGGGCTCAGGTTCATGGCTTAAAATGGTTTGTTGTTCACGGCCTCACCAGCCAAAGTTTTGCCAGCAACTGTTCCATGTCCGGGTCATGTTGCTTAAGTTCGGCATGGTTGAAAGGAAAGAAATCATTGCGCGAAAAAAACGCTTCGGTCGATTCCGCAAAATATTCCATCGGATTGGTCATCCCATAGTGGCGCTCCTGGGTGTTGGGGCGTCCGCCGCCGAACCGGCGTTCCACTTTGTCATAGGCGTGACCGGCTTTCGCCCGCTCATACGCGGACTTGATCTCCGCGTTTTCGAAGCCGCCGGCGAGCACGCGGTCATGGTACGCGTGGGCCAATTCGTGCAGCGTGAAGTTAGGCATCCGCTTCGTCTCCGCCGCAAAGTTCCTCACGTTGGTGAACTCCACGCTTTTGACCATCACCGGATCCCGGCTATGCTCCCGCAACCAGTCCGCTCCGGGGTGATATTCCGCGCGAGGCTTCACTCCGGGGTATTCCGGCGAGAACCACAGGGTCACCTTGCGCAACTTCACCACCGCCGGGGCAGGCACCACCCGGACAATTTCCCGCAACTGCACGCGCAGCAGTTCGAGCGCCTGCGCCGTGGCTGCTGGATCATCCTTGAGCAAGCGTCATTGATCAAAACCGTCCAACCTTCGATGGAGTTTGTTTGCCGGTCCAGGGTTGGCTCGGCGGCGCTCACGTGCGCTCCTGAAATGATTGTGCAAGCGATGGCGACGAAGAAAAATTTCCGGGCAGCACAG
>JANPGB010000091.1:0-2351 GCA_031423695.1 Verrucomicrobiota bacterium | reverse complement strand
GGAAACAATTTCCATGAGCGGCACGCCCGCGCGGTTGAAATCCACGCCGCTGTTGCGGTCGAAGTGCGTGAGCTTGCCCACATCCTCTTCGAGATGCGCGCGCGTGATGCGGACGCGAGAGAGGCCGTTGACTGAACCAGGGCCGTTGAATTCAAACTCGACATAGCCGTTCTGCGTTGAAGGTTTGTCGTACTGGGTGATCTGGTAATTCTTCGGCATGTCCGGATAGAAATAACTCTTCCGGTCAAACTTGGCGAAGCGGGGAATCTCACAGTTGAGCAGGTAGCCGGTCAGCACGGTCAAGCGTAGCGCCTCGTCATTCGGCACCGGCAGCACGCCGGGCAGGCCGAGGCAGACGGGGCAGACGTTGGTGTTCGGGTCGGAGCCAAACGCATTGGCGCAACCGCACCACATCTTTGATTTCGTTTTAAGCTGGACGTGGGTTTCCAGACCGATGACGGCTTCGTATTCCATAATGACGCGGGAAATTTAACCACGGATGGCCGCGGCTTGCCACGCCGAAGTTTGCCGGAGGCGGCGGGTGGGCTTGGCATATTCGCTTTGCCAGAGCTTCGTCGGCCGGTCTTGCCACAGCCAAGTAAAGGTGGCCCCCACGTACCAGGCCGCGAGTGTTTAGATGTTTCCTCATCCGGCAACGGTCGGGAAAAAAGTTTGCGCAGTTTTTCCGCTAACCCGGCTCTGCACAAGTCGTGGAGCGACGGAAGAAAATAACCCTCGGTGAAACCGTGGGTTGGACAAACAAACTGATTTAAGCCCCGGCTGTATTGAAAGCCTTTTTCCATCCCTCGCGCCGAAACCGGTAAGTTTGCGGAAGTGACCATGTGGTATGCCAAAGCTGGGGAAGCGGCTGCCGCGATGCCTTGCGCGTCTTTAGGAAGGTGGCTGCGGGTAACACCCCATATTCAATATCTCGCCCATCGCGTAACTTGCCTTCATGAAGAATCATAAAATTATAACTTGCGCGGCCATGGCCGCCTTGGCGTTGTCCTTCGTCTTGGTCGGATGCGACCGCCAGATTTCCAAAGACACCAAAAGCTCCGTCAGCAGCGACGGCACGGTGAAAACGAAGGAAAAGACCGTCACCCAGTCGCCGGATGGCACGGTGACCAAGACGGAAGAGACCAAGAAGACCTCCCCGTCCGAGAAGCCCTAAGCGACTCGCGCGCGGTTGTGCCGGCAGAGTCAGCCGCAGCCTGTGGAAAGTTCGCCAAGAAAAATCCCAAAGCGATTTCTTCGTTCAGCCCAGCGCTTTCGCGATGCCATCCCGGCTACGCTGGGTGGCGAATCGAAATGACATCAACCCTGAAAAGGTTGACTTGATCCGTTTGGGAAACGGCGAAAGGAATTCGGCAAAGCCGAAGGCCCGTGAAGGCCGAACGAGTGGGAGCGAGCGAGTCAATCGTTGTGCGCGACGCGATGAAGCAACCCAGTTGGGGTTGAAAATCATTTTGGATGATTGACCTAGGGTAGCGCTCCTCTCCTGTCCGGCTAGGGCGACAACCGTGGGCTGTATGATTTCATCCCGTTGGGATGATGATTGTTTGCCGTCTCTGCCAGCCCCGTCAGGGCGACATACTCCGTTTCGCTTCCTCGATGATGCCGCTCCTGAGGGACCTTGAATAGTTTTTGTGCCGGACAACTACAAAGATGCCGCGACAACGGCGCTTTGCGTTCGTATGGTTGGCGTATTTCGCGGTTTGAATTGACCGCGAACGACGCGAAATACGCGAACGGAAACGATTGGCCGAATTGTTCAGCGCCTCTGAGTCTCGGCGGTCAATTCACTTCGGCATTTCCAGCTTCACCTTCGCTGCCACTTGCGCCACGTCTTTGTCGCCGCGGCCGGAGAGGTTCACGATGATGAGCACGTCCTTGCCCAGATTCGGCGCGCGCACCATGCACTCGGCGACGGCGTGGGCGCTTTCCAGCGCGGGGATGATGCCTTCGAGCCGCGCGAGTTTCATGAAGGCTTCCAGCGCCTGGTCGTCGGTGGCGTAGGTGTATTCGGCGCGGCTGGCGTCGCGCAACCACGCGTGTTCCGGCCCGACGGCGGCGTAATCGAGCCCGGCGCTGACGCTGTGCGTGGATTGGATCTGGCCGAATTCGTCCTGCAAAATGTAGCTGCGCGTGCCCTGCAACACGCCGAGCGAACCGCCTTGAAACCGCGCCGCGTGCTGCTCGGGCTTGATGCCGAGTCCGCCAGCTTCCACGCCGACGAGCTTCACGGATTTGTCGTCGAGGAACGGATAGAATAATCCGATGGCGTTCGAGCCGCCGCCGACGCACGCGATGAGCAGGTCCGGCAAACGCTTTTCCTTTTCCAAAATCTG
>JANPGB010000090.1:0-6047 GCA_031423695.1 Verrucomicrobiota bacterium | reverse complement strand
AGCCGCTTCGGCCACTCGGCGGTCGGGCCGTACTGCGGGTCGAGGCTGTTGCCGTGCGCACCCTGCGCATAGACGTGCATCTCGGCCGGGACGCCCGCGTCGCGCAACGCCTGGTAAAAGTGCAGCGAGTTCTCCACCGGCACAGTCTTGTCCGCCATGGTCGCCGCGAGGAAAACCGGCGGCGAATCCTTGCGGACATGCTTCTCCACGGAAAGTTCGGCAAGCACTTCCGGCGCGGGAGACTTGCCCAGCAGGGCATCGCGCGAACCTTTGTGCACGAACGTATCGGCCATCGTGATGACCGGATAAATCAACACCGCAAAATCCGGCCGCGCGCTCACGGCATCCAGTTTAGCGCCGGTTTTTGCCGCCGGCGAATCCCAGAGCGTGGCCGCGCATGCGGCAAGGTGGCCGCCGGCCGAGGCACCCATGACCCCGATGTGATCCGGCCGGAGGCCGAATTCAACCGCGCGCGAACGGACGATCCGCACGGCACGCAACACGTCCTGCAAAGGCGCGGGATGGCCGTAGTCCGAGAGCCGGTACTTGAGCATGAACACGGAAACGCCCGCCGCGTTGAGCTGGCGCGATTGTTCATTGCCGCCCCGGCTCACGCTGATCCGCACGTAACCACCGCCCGAGCAGAAGATCACCGCCGTGCCGCTGGCATTCGTCGGATCGGCAGGGAAATAGAGCAGTGATGGTTTTTGCAGACTGACGATCCGTCCGTCCACCACCTTCTCCTCCGGCAGGTTCGTGTTGAGATTGGGAACGCCCTCAGGCCACAGCTCAATGACCTTTGATTCAGCCGCCAGAACAGTTTGGCCGGCGGCCAGGCAAAAAGCCAGCAACGCAAAAATCGCGCTCCTGAAAATTGTGACTGGAATCACGGGGTTCATTTGATGCCGGCCAGCCGTTCCTTCCAGATGTTGTAGAGCAGCACCGTGGCCTTCACATCGCGCAGGCAGTATTCGGCGATCTCGCGGTATTGGCCGGCGGCGATCATCGTGCCCATGTCCATGCCGGTCACGCCCTGGCTTTTCGGCGACTCAATGCCGAATGCCTTGCAGTAAAAATCCAGGTTGAATTTCCGCGCCGCGCCTTCGCGGCCGCTGACGTTGTAAAAGGAGAACTGCTCCGCGAGATCGCAATGCGGCTCCACTGCGTAGCGATAGCCCAGCCAGTCCTTGCGCGAGATCGGCACGTTGAGCAGCGCCGAACGCAGGTAGATGAACGGCACGTCAAAGCCGCGCCCGTTGAAGGTGGCGATGGAGTCGTAGTGCTTGGCCACGTCCCAGAACGCGGTGAGCAGTTCCACCTCGTCCACGCACGGCACAAACTCCACCGGCCCGGCTTCGCCCGGTTCCTCGTCGTAATCCTCCGCCGTGAAGAGCACCTGGCCGCGCTGCGTCTCGGCATTGAGCATGGCGATGCAGACCACCTGTGCGGTGAACGGCCAGAGGCTGAACATCCGCTGGATTTCCGCGCGTTTGGTGGCGCGTTCCGCTTCGTCAGGAATTTTCCCCGCCTCGCGGAAAAGGTATTCCTGCTGCGCCTCGTCGAAGTTCTCGACCGGCAGCGCCGTGGTTTCGATGTCGAAAACAAGCTTGGCCATATTCGTGGCAGCGTCTCGGGAGCGCGCTGCTGTTTCAACTGAATTTTGCGGCGCTCTCCCGAGACGCCGCCGCGCCAATCATTTTCTACGCCCCGAATTTGTCGAACATCTTCGCGTTCGCCTGCATCAGGCGAATAAGATATTTCGCCTCCATCACGCCGAGCGAACCGAGATTTGCGCCGGTCTCAGTGAAGCGATCCAGCTTGTCTGAGCCGCTCACCGCCGAGTTCAACAACACCGGCTGCGCGTGCCAGGAATGGCTTTTCATCGAGACCGGGGTGGAGTGGTCGCCCGTGATGGCCAGCACGTCTGGACGTTTCCGCAGCAGGATGGGCAGCGCGGCGTCCAGGGCTTCAATCGCCCGCATTTTCGCCAGGAAGTCGCCATCTTCGCCGGCTTTGTCCGTGTACTTGTAGTGGATGAAGAAGAAATCGTAGTTGTCGTATTCGGCGAGGTACCGCTCGAGTTGCTCGGCGATGGTCTGCGGCCCTTCGATCTTTGCCATGCCAACTAGCTGGGCCAGGCCTTTGTACATCGGGTAAACCGCGAGGCACGCGGGCTTGAGCAGGTACCGCTCTTCGAACAGCGGAATCTTCGGCTGATGCGCGATGCCCCGCATGAGGAAACCGTTCGCCGGCTTTTCCTTGGCCAGGATGGGCAGCGCCGCCTTATAGAACGCCGCGATGAGCTTCGCCATTTTTTTCTGCTTGGCATTCTTCGCGTCGCGGGGCTTGACGGTTGGGACGGCAAAGCCTTCACGATTCGGATCAGCGTCCGTCAGCGGACCTTCCAGTCCCTTGCCGCGAAAGACGACGACGAAGCGGTGTTCCTTGCCGGCTTTGATGATGACCTGGGTGTCGCCGATCTTCTTGATCTTCGCAACCAGCAGCGCGACCAGCTTTTCGCAAGTCTCGGTCGGGATGCGGCCGGCCCGGCGGTCCGTGACAATTCCCTTTGCGTCGAGCGTGGCGAAGTTGGCGCGGGCGCAGACGTCGCCGGGCTTCAACTCAATGCCGAGCCCGAGCGCCTCAATGACCCCGCGGCCCACTTGAAATTCGAGCGGGTCGTAACCGAAGAGCCCCAGATGTCCCGGCCCGCTGCCCGGCGTGATGCCAGGGGCGGCGGGGATCAGCCGGCCTTGCGCGGAATTCTTGGCGATGGCGTCAAGATTCGGAGTCGTGGCGGCCTCGAGCGGCGTGAGATAATTTTGTTCCTTGGTGGCCAGATCGCCAAGTCCGTCCAGCACCAGCATGACGACCTTGCTTTTGGTTTTAAGCGTGAGTTCAGAATAGAGCGCGTCCAGTTTCATAAATTCGAGTTCAGTATTAATCATCCGCGCCTCCAACCCAAATCGCGCGGCAACGGATGATTAAAAATGGCGGCGGCAGCGTCAACGGGATTCGCACCCGTTACAGCGCAAATTCCCGGGACCGCCCCCGCGTGCCGCCGGTATCCGGTGCGCCTCAGCCGCGAGGCGCGGGGCGAAGTCCGCGAAGCATCCCGCCCCAGCTGCGAAAACAAACGCAGCTTGTGTTTTATTTCCATTCCGATACGGTGTCTTAGCCGTCAGAAATGGTTGAACTGAGCTTTTCTCGTTTCTGCGAACCACGATTCACAAACCATGAGCCGTCAAACTTGGAACAGTTTTGAAGAGATGCGCCAGGCCGCCGAGGAGGGCAATCCGCAGGCCCAATCCTATCTCGGCGTCTCCTATCAAAACGGCCAAGGCGTCAAACAGGATTACCAGGAGGCCGTGAAGTGGTATCGCAAGGCGGCGGAACAGAACGACCCGGTCGCCCAATGCTACCTGGGCTTTTGCTATCAGAACGGCCTTGGCGTGCCGCAGGAATTGGGCGAGGCGGCCAAATGGTATCGCGAAGCGGCCGAACAAGGCGACCCGGCGGCGCAGTTCAATCTCGGCACCCTGTACGAAAGCGGTGAGGGCGTTCCCCAGAATTACGCCGAGGCCGTCAAATGGTATCACGCCGCCGCCGAACGCGGCGAACCGCAGGCGCAATTCAATCTCGGCTCCTACTACGAACAAGGCCACGTCGTCCCCCAAGACTACGAGAAGGCCGTCCAATGGTACGAACGCGCGGCCCAACAGGAACTCGCCCCCGCCCAGTGCAACCTCGGCCTGTGCTACCAGACCGGTCGCGGCGTGCCCCAGGACACGCAGAAGGCGGTGCAATGGTTTATCCGCGCCGCGCGCCAGGGCGACAAGACCGCCCAGCACAACCTCGGCGTTCACTACGCCAGCCTCGAAATTTCCGAGGCAGACACTGCCGGCGAGGAGGAGCCAACCGGCGAAACGCCGTAACCCGGCGGTCCCCATGTAGCCGCCAGCCTAGGGCTGGAGACTTTGCGTTTGAGGCGAGTTCTGTCCAGGCACAGCCTCGACGCGACACGTCGCCGGCCCCACCATCACCACAAACTCCCCCTTCAACGACCGCTTCTGTTTGATCGCCAGCAGTTCCGCCGACGTACCGCGCAAAAACTCCTCGAACTTCTTCGTCAGCTCGCGCGCCAGCACGACCTGACGTTCGGGAAAAACCTCGCCCAACTGCACCAGCAGTTTTTCAATCCGATACGGTGATTCGTAGAGCACCAACGTGCCGGCAAAAGTTTTCAATGCTTCGAGTTGATTGCGGCGCTGACCGGATTTGTGCGGCAGGAACCCGATGAAATGGAATTCATCCGTCGGCAATCCGCTCGCCGTGAGCGCCGCGACCAGCGCGCACGCGCCGGGCACCGCCTCCACCCGGAAGCCCGCCGCGATGGCCGCCTTGACGACCCGTTCGCCGGGATCGCTGATGCCAGGACTGCCCGCGTCCGTGGCGAGCGCCACCTTTTCCCCGCGTCGCAGCCGTTCGATTATCTCCTCGCTGCGCCGGGCTTCGTTGAACTGGAAATAGCTCAGCAATGGTTTGAAGATTTCAAAATGCTTGAGCAACTGCCCGGTGCGCCGCGTGTCCTCGGCGGCGACCACGTCGCACTCACGCAGCACGCGCAGGGCGCGCAACGTAATGTCCTCCAGATTCCCAATCGGCGTGGCGACGAGATAGAGTGTGCTGGCAGTCAACGGCGGCAGTTCCATGGGCTAAGTAATAACGGTTGGCGGGAAAAATCCAAATGCTTTGAGCCCCCTCCCGGGCGAATATTTATTTCCCTGCCCACGGTTTCACCTATCTTGGTGGCATGAATTTATTGCCGTTCGCCAATCTGCCCGCGCATCAGCCCCGCACCTTTGTTCCTCCCGCCATCGATCTCGGTGAATGGGCGCAGCTCGCGCCGCTGTTCGACGCGCTTGAAACCCGCGCGCCGCAATGCCCGTCCGCCGCTGCGCTCGAACGCTGGCTGCTCGACTGGAGCGAACTCAACGCCGTGCTCGACGAGGAGGCGTCCAAGCGTTACATCGCCATGACCTGCCACACGGACAATGCCGACGCGGAGAAGGCCTATCTGCATTTCGTCGAAAATATCGAGCCGCACGTCAAGCCGCGCCAGTTCGCGCTCGCCAAGCTTCACATCGCACATCCGCAGCGGGAGAAACTTCCGATGCACCGCTTCCAGGTGTTCGACCGCGACACGAAAAACCAGGTCGAACTGTTCCGCCCGGAAAACGTCGCGCTCGAAACCGAGGAGGCCAAGGCCAGCCAGCAATATCAGAAGCTCAGCGGCGCGCTCACCGTCCAGTTTCGCGGCGAGGAAAAAACGCTCATCCAGATGGGTCGTTACCTTGAGGAACCTGACCGCGCGCTGCGCCAGGAGGCTTGGGCACTCGTCGCGAACCGGCGTTTGCAGGAGGCGGAGAAGTTCGAGGACATCTTCGACCAACTCATCGCGCTGCGCCAGCAGATCGCGAAGAACGCGGGCTTTGGCAACTACCGCGACTACGCCTTCCGTCTGCGGGGACGCTTTGATTACACCGCCGCCGACTGCGAAAAGTTTCATGACGCGGTGGAAAAGGAAATCGTTCCGATCGTCCGTGAACTGCAAGCCGAACGCCGGGGCAAACTCAAGGTGGAAAATCTACGACCGTGGGATTTGTCCGTGGACCCGCTGAATCGTCCGCCGTTAAAACCCTTCACCGAAGTCGGCGAAATGGTTTCGCGCACGCAAAAGATTTTCAACCACCTTGACGGCGAACTCGCGGGCGGCTTCCAGAAAATGCAGGACCTGCACCTGCTCGACCTCGCCAACCGGAAAGGCAAGGCGCCGGGCGGCTACCAGTCCACGCTCGCTGAATCACGGCTGCCGTTCATCTTCATGAACGCGGTGGGCTTGCAGCGCGACGTGGAAACCATCCTGCACGAGGCCGGCCACGCGTTTCACGCGCTCGCCACGCGCGATGAGGATCTGCACGCGTATCGCAACGTGCCGATTGAGTTCTGCGAAGTCGCCTCGATGAGCATGGAACTGCTGGGCAATG
>JANPGB010000089.1:0-1614 GCA_031423695.1 Verrucomicrobiota bacterium | reverse complement strand
CGGTGATTTCGGTGAATGAAGACATGGCGCTGCTAGGAACTGGGTGACGCTCGCGGACGATTCGGGAGCGGAAAAATCACAGCGGATTCGCCGGGGAAGGCGAGCACGGAATGGGAAAAGTTTTCGCGCGGCGAAGTCAGTCCCGCGAGTAAGGCCAGACCCAGTCGAGTTGTTTCATCTCGGGACCATTTCCGCCAGCGGAGCCACCATCATCGATCCGATTTAAGCCGACGGCATAGAGGGAGAATCTGCTGCTGCCTTTCTGGCGATAAATCAATGGCCCGCCGCTGTAAATATCGGCAGGGATCGCGCCGATGAAATCGGGTGCGAGTTCATCAAGCTGTTCGGGAAGCGTCCCACGTGCGACGCGAAATCGTTCAATGGCAAAGGCAAGCCGAGCTTGATCGACCTTAGTTTGAAATAACGCATACCTTCCAGTCATGCTTCCAAAGATCGGCGCAGAAGCGCGAAAGAGGAATAGGTAGAAGTTGTCGAACCGCGACAGGTTTTCTGGACTGGATGGAGTTGGCTGATTGGGACTATAGCTCGATCCTTCAATGCTCACCGCCGCCCGCATTTCGTCGAAATACTTGTTCAAGCGCAATTGGCTGTCGCGATAGACTCGAGTCGGAATGCACGACATTAGGGCGGCGGCATCAGGCGACGGCGGAGTTCCGACTCCACCCAATCCTCTTAAAACTCGCAACCGATTCTGTCCAGAAGCCGCATGGATGTCTCATGCAGCCAGTTCGCAAATCCGCGTTCGCTCGCTATCGAAACCCTGTAATCTTCCCAAACACGAACAGTGGCGAAGTCGGCATCCAGTTTGCGAAGTTCTGCCTCATTCCAGGCGTGGCCCGATAAGCCGTCACCGATTCCATTCAAAAGAATCGCGATTACAGAAATGCGGACCATGCCACTTACCAATGTTGGCTCTTCCACCAATGACCGATACGCCTGAAACCCCTCGGTAAAATCAGCATATGCCGCGGCAGATTCGCCAAGAGCAAGGTGCGCACGCATTTGCAACGTGAAGAGATTCGCTGCATTTTGAAATATGGTGAGATGAAAGAGCGACATGGCCGCGCCAGCTTTGAAATCGAGATCGAAGCGGCAGCGCGGGTGCGTCTTCCACTCGCTCCATTCCTGAAACTGCGGGGCGTAGTGTTCGAGGGCACGGAGGACGTCACGCGGGGCTGAGTCCGTTGTGTCGGAAATGAACCCGGCGTTCTTAAAGTAGGTGCGCCATTTTTCCCAATCGAGCCGTTCGTCTTTGAGCGGATTGCCAAAGATGGGTCGATCCTTGTCAGGCAAAGCCATCGGGCTTTTCGCGCCGGGCTGCATGATCGCCCGCATCATTGGCAGGGCGGCGAAGTTTTCTTCGTCGGGGATTTTGGGCGGGGCGAATTCGGTGAGGTCGAACTTCACGCCGCGCGCCCGGCCCTCTTTCACGTAGGCCTGCCAGCGGCGCTCGGATTGCCAGTTCAGGAAGAAGTGGGCGGCGACGAGGAGGGCGAGGAATCCTCCAAATATCGAGATGAACGGATGAGACCGAAGCCAGGGGAACAGCTTGCGCATCGGGGGAATCTGGATGTTTGGGACGCTGAAAGCGAG
>JANPGB010000088.1:0-12372 GCA_031423695.1 Verrucomicrobiota bacterium | reverse complement strand
TGCCTCGCTTCCGAGGTTAACCCATGAGTTGGTGGCAACATTTTCAGGATCGGCTGGTGTCCCGGCGGGGCGGACCCGCCTTGGACGCCCTGCTGGCCCACGCGCGCCCCGAGCATTCGCTCGCGGAGCGCGTGGCGTGGGCGGAGGATTTGCTGGAATGGGTCCGGCGCGATGTGCCGGCCACGCGGTTGCGGCTTTTGCTCCAGCTTTTGGAGCGTCAACCCGAGGCGCACCTGCGCGTGGCGCAGACGCTGCGTTCGATCGTGCGCGACACGGAGGCGCTGGATCTTTTCGCCGATACGGGGCTGCCGCAGGGCGCAGGATTCACGCATGAGCTGCTGTCGCGGCTGGTTTCCGGCGTGTTGCCCGAACCGCCGGACACACGCGATCTCGCGGATATTTTTGACCGGCTGTTTCCGCGCGAGTCCGTCGCGGACTGGCTGGAACAACTGGATGCCGAACTCGCCAGCCAGATCATCGCGCTGTTTCAACACGGGGAAAGGCCGGAGGAAGGCGGCTGGGTGGCGCTGCGCACCGACCTGGAAGACGCGATGGTGCAACTCGCGGACCGCATCTGCGTGGTGGGATCGCATCGGGAAGTGCGGACCCGACTGAGCCAGATGGCGTTCCGCGAACTGCCGTTCCAGAAACTCACCCCGGCGGTGGAAGCGTTGCTCGCCCGGCAGCAGACCGGGACACCCTTGGGCGAACTGGCCGCGGAATTGAACGGGGTGCGCGGCGTGGCCGACGCCTGCAACCGCGCGGTGGACGAAGTGACCGGGTGCCTGGAAAAAACCGGGGTCAGCACGGCGCTGGTGTATGACATCGAGCGCTTGCGCGCGCAGGTGCAGCGGTTGGAGTTGTTGCTGGAGGCCTGGTCGGCACCCACGATGGAAGCGCAGCGGATGCTGGCGATCCTCGCCGATCTGGTGCGGCAGAATCATGCGCGCCGGAGCGTGCGGGAATTGTGCCGGCAGAACCTGCACCTGCTCACGCGGCGGATCGTGGAACGCAATGCCGAGACGGGAGAACATTACGTCGCACGCAACGGCAGCGAATATTTGGCCATGCTGCGGAGTGCCGCTGGTGGCGGCGTGATCCTGGGAGGGACGACGTTCCTGAAGCTGCTGCTGGCCAAGCTGGTTCTCGCCGAGTTTTTCCAGGGCGCCTTCTTCGGGTTGAACTACGCGGTGAGCTTTGTGCTGGTGCAGTTGCTGGGTTTTTCCGTCGCGACCAAACAGCCGGCGACCACGGCGCCCGCGCTGGCCCGACGGATGGGCGAACTCCACTCGGCACCCCAACTGGAAGCCTTGG
This sequence comes from Verrucomicrobiota bacterium, assembly GCA_031423695.1. Lineage (GTDB taxonomy): Bacteria > Verrucomicrobiota > Verrucomicrobiia > Limisphaerales > CAIQOK01 > CAIQOK01. The sequence continues at coordinate 11,058 of JANPGB010000088.1, read as the reverse complement.
TGGACGAGGTGGTGTTCCTCATGCGCTCGCAGCTCGCATCCGTGTTCGGCAATCTCGCCCTGGTGATTCCGGCGACGTTGATCCTGGACGCGCTTTGGATGGCGGTCACCCGCGAACACATCGTGAACGGGCACAAGGCGGAGCTGATTCTGGGATCGGTGCAGCCATGGAGCGGATGCTGGGTGTTTGCAATTTTTACGGGCATGCTGTTGTGGTTGTCGAGCTTGTTTGCCGCATGGGCCGACAACTGGTTCGTGCTGCATCAACTGAGTCCTGCGCTGGCGCAGCATCGCAGGTTGCAACGCTGGTGCGGCCCGACGCGAGCCCGACGCCTGGCCCTGTGGCTGGAGCACAACATCGCGGGGTTGGCCGGGAACATTTCACTCGGTTTGATGCTCGGCATCATTCCGTCCGTCGTGGTGTTTTTCGGGCTGCCGCTGGACGTGCGGCATGTCACGCTCTCGACCGGGCAGGTGGCCGCGGCCTTCGCGCAGCTGGGCAGCGAACACTTCTGGATGTTTTCAACGGTTTGGATCGTGGTCGGCGTACTGGGCACCGGCCTGTTGAACATTCTGGTCAGCTTCAGCCTCGCCCTGTTCGTCGCGATCCGCGCCCGGAACGTGCGCGGGCCGGAACTGCGACTGTTCTACCGCGCGTTGTTGAAGCGATTGTTAAAATCACCGCTGAGTTTCGTGCTGCCCGTCGGCGTGGTGCAATCCGTCAATCCCGGTCACACCGGGGCGGTTTCAAAACCTGTTCGTCCACCTTCCATTTCAAGCAGTTGAGCGACCGGTGCAAGCAACCGAGGACCCTGTCACCGCGAACCCAGTTCAGCTCTGGCAGCCGGGCGAGAAAACCCGCGCCTCAGGAACAAGCCGTCAACTGCAAGGACGCTCAAGCCTCCAGCCAGGGCCGGCAGCACATCCACGACGCGTTGAACTGCGCACCTGCTGCGTCGCGCCTTCGTGGCTTTAGATTGAAAAAGGAAGTGCGTGGACACGGCCACTGCCAAAACAAAATACGGCGTCCGGAATTTTCCCGGATAAACCTGCGGATTGTTACTGATTGCGCCGACAATAAATGTGGGTGAGCTTCTGGCTCGCTAAAATTTGTGGTCGCATGAAATTGAAATCGCTTTCAACCACCTTCGGCGTGGCCGTCGTCCTAATGGCCGCGACCGCGCAGGCCAATGTCACGTTCAACCTGATCCCGGAAGCCGGCACGCCACAGTTCGCCATTGACGGCTTCAGCGCCGCCGCGAATCTCTGGTCGTCCCGGCTGGCGGACAACATCACGGTCAATGTCCAGATCGGTTTCAGTCCGCTCGGGCCGGGCATCATCGGTCAGGCTGGCAGTGCGTTTGCCGAACCGAGTTACGCGGCGGTCACCCAGGCGCTCGGCAGCCACCGCACTTCGGCGGATGATTCCTCCTCCTACGCCGCGCTGCAGCCCGGCGCCAGCTTCAACCGCATGATCAACCACACAAGCGACAACCCCAACGGCGCCAACAGCGCCGCGCCCTACCTGGACACGATGGATCGCGTGGGCATGACGACCGCCAATGCGAAGGCGCTCGGGCTGCTCGCCCCGGGCAGTTCCGTGGATGCGCTGATCCGTTTCAGCTCGGATTTCAGCTTCGATTTCAACCATGGCGCCACCATCACGCCGGGGCAGATTGATTTTGTCGGCGCGGCGGCGCATGAACTGGGGCACGCGCTCGGCTTCATCAGCGGGGTGGACGACATCGACACGGCGAACGGCGCGTTTCCAGGCGGCACCTTCAGCTCGGATCTGCTCGACCTGTTTCGCTATTCCAGCCTCAGCGTAGCCAGCGGCGCGGGCATCACCGATTACACGGCGGACAATCGCGCCAAATATTTCTCGGTCGATGGCGGAGCCACCCAGGTCGCCCTGTTCGCCAATGGCCTCGTCTATGGCGACGGACGGCAGGCCAGCCATTGGAAGGACAACCTCGGCATCGGCATCATGGATCCGACCGCCGGCTTTGGTGAGCGGCTGGATATTTCCGGCTCCGATCTGCGGGCCTTCGACGTACTGGGTTACACGCTGGTTCCCGAACCCGGCACCGGCCTGCTGTTTTGCGCAGGCTTGTTGATGGTGGCTCGTCGTGCTTGCGCTTCCCGCCCCCAGCGGCCATAGCTTGGTGGTGCACAGAAATCCACTCATCTTGAGCCTCTTCCTGGTCGTTTTGAAAACCGCCAGCGGCCAGACCGGTTCGTTGATCGAAACCAATCTGCCGTCAAAATTCTTCAACTGGAATCGCGGCCTCCACGTTTATCTTCCGCCTTCCTACCCCACCGCGACGAATCAGCGTTACCCCGTGTTGTATCTGCACGACGGCCAGAATGTCTTCAGTTCCGCCGGCACGAACTGCGCCTTCGGCTGGGGCAGCTGGGAGCTGGACAAAACCGTGGACGAGCTTTCCCGCGCCGGAAAAATGAGCGAGATCATCATGGTCGCGGCGGACAACAGTTTTTCTCGCTACGACGAATACTGCGGACGCCACCACGCCGCGGACGCGGCCACCAACACCGCCTTTGAGAACTACACCGCGCTGCTCCTCACCGAACTCAAGCCGCGCATGGACCGCGAGTATCGCACGCTGCCCGACGCGGCGCACACCGCCGTGATGGGTTCCTCGATGGGCGGCATTTGCAGCCTCGTGCTGGCGTGGGAACATCCTGAAACATTCGGCGGCGCGGCCAGCCTGTCCGGAGCGTTCATGGTCGAGCAGACAAATTTCCTGAACGACGTGCTGAAAAACTTTCACGGCAGACCAAAACCCATCCGCGTCTATCTCGATTCCGGCGTCGTGGATTTCATGGGCGGCGACGATGGCCGCGCGCTGACGGGACAGGTCGCCGCCGGGTTGAGCCGTGTCGGCTGGAAGGAGGATTTGAAACTCTTCGTGGATGCCAGGCCGTTGACGCCCGTGGAACTGGAAAATTCCGGCCTGCGCCGCGACAAGTGGAACGAAGCACAAACCAGCCAGCACAATGAATTCTACTGGCGGCGGCGCGCCTGGCGCGCGCTCACCTTTTTATTTCCTCCAGACCAACAGGCGACTCCGCAGTCGAAACCGAGATGACCCAGGACGGAGCGCGATGCGCCCAATTCCAATCGTATTCCATCCTTGTAATTGACCCTGCCATTGGAAAGTCACAGACTGCTTCGCGAGTTCATAAATTATGAAAACATCCCGCGTCTTACTCCTGACCCAATCACTCCTGTTCACCGCCACACCGTCTCTCATGGCGGCGGAAGCGCCTCCCGTCGCGAGCTGGCACGCACAGACACTCGCACAAGCCGTCGGCTATATCCTGCTGTTTTCCGCCATCGGGATTGTGGCCGCCATCGTTGGATTCAAGGCGTTCGACAAATGCACACCCGGTGATCTGACCAAGGAGATTCTGGAGCAGCGCAACGTCGCCGCGGCCATCGTCGCCGGTTCGGTCATTCTCGGCGTCTGCATCATCATTGCCGCCGCCATGCTCGGTTGATTTCGGGCAAGCATCCAAGTGAAACGCAGCAAAAGCATCCGGCTTTTCCTGATCGGCACCCTGGCCACCACCATGACCGGGTGCAACCAGAAGGAGCAGGCCTTGATCAGCGCGGAAGGAGTTTACACCAACAACTACTTCGTCCCGGGCGTCGGCTATTACCACGCGCCATTTCGCGCCTGGTATCCCCTGCCCTACAATCATTTCAATCCGCAGACGCAACGCTTTTTTTACGGCGGCCAATGGGGCGCGGCTCCGTTTGAAAACATCACCAACATCTCCGCGCCACCGACAGAGGTTGCCCAACTGGCAGAAGCCACGCGCACGGATATTCCACGCGGTGGATTCGGCGGCACTTCCCGCAGCCATTACTGGGGCGGGTCGGGATTTCATTCGTGATGAAACGCCACCACTGCACTGCCCGTCCCGACTGGCGCGAAAAGGTCGAAAGCGTCGGCCTCACGTTTCATTCGCACGACACCGGCCCGTACTGGGATGAATCCGCCGCCTACGAGCTGACCGCCCGCGAAGTGAACGAACTCGAAGCCGCCGCGAACACGCTGCATTACCTCTGCATTGACGCGGCAGAAGCCGTGGTCAAAAACCAGTGGTGGTCGCGCCTCGGCATTCCCGCCGCTGCCGTGCCGGCCATTCTCCGCTCGTGGGAACGCGACGACTTCAGCCTCTATGGCCGATTCGATCTCGCCTACGACGGCGTCACTCCGCCCAAGCTGCTCGAATACAATGCCGACACGCCCACCGCCCTCGTCGAGGCGTCGGTCGCGCAATGGTTCTGGCTGCAAGACACGCATCCCGACACCGACCAGTTCAATTCCATTCACGAGCGGCTCATCGAAGCGTGGCGGCGCTGGGCCGGACAAATGATTCACTTTAGCGGCATCAAGGAGCATGCCGAGGATGCGATGACCGTCCTCTACCTGCGCGACACTGCCGAACAGGCGGGCGTGAAAACGAAGTCCGTTTTCATCGAAGATCTCGGCTGGCAGGGGAAGGAAAAAATTTTCGTTGATCTCGATGGTGAACGCATCGAGCGGTGCTTCAAACTATATCCGTGGGAATGGCTGTGGCACGAGGAGTTCGGCGTTCACCTCGCGAAGGACTGCGTTCAATTCATCGAACCAACTTGGAAAATGCTCCTCAGCAACAAAGGCCTGCTGCCAATTCTCTGGGAGCTTTTCCCGGAGCATCCGAATCTTCTGCCCGCATTTGAAAACGCCGACCCGCTGGGCAGCCGCTACATCAAGAAACCAAAATTGAGTCGCGAAGGCAGCAATGTTGCCTGGGTTGAAGATGGCGTGGTGGTCGAGGAAACCGGCGGCGATTACGGCGAGGAAGGCCACGTTTATCAGGCGCTCGCCGCATTGCCGGACTTTGATGGGCATCATCCGGTGTTCGGCGTCTGGGTGATTGACCATGAAGCCGCCGGTCTGGGAATCCGTGAGGACTCGCGCCGGATCACGGGCAACCTGAGCCGCTTCGTGCCGCATTTCATCCGGTGAAACTTTTATGAGCTTCGCTAACCCAACCCAGCTTCGCCTCGGTGCCCGGGGAAATCTTGCGGGTAAAAACTATCGCGTGATTGGCCGCGTCGTGATGAGCGTAGAGGTTGCGGGCGAAACGTATTACTGGAACGAGTTCAATCTCGAATGCGGTGGCGAGGAAAATGCCACGCTGGCTTACGAGGAAACCGAGCGCGGCGGCGAATGGCGGCTGTTTACGATGTTCGAGCCGGAATATCCCATGACCGCCGAAGATGCCGCCACCAAGCGCGTGGGCGACCCGCTGAATCTCGACGGCACCGATGTGCGCGTCACGCTGGTGGACAGTTCGCGCGTGCGCCGCATTGAAGGCCAGGCCCCGGAGGGAGTGGAGGTCGGCGACGTGGCGAATTATTTCAACGCCGAAAGCGGGAGCGTCATGCAGGTGGTGAGCTGGACCGGCGACGAGGTGGAATATTTCCGGGGCGAAACACTGGCGCGCGGCACGGTGGAAAAGGCGTTTGGAATTTCCAAACCAGTTGCGAGCAACTTCACCTTTATCCAATCCGGGAATGACTCCGGCTCGAATCTCTGGAGCCTCGGCATTTTTGTGGTGGTGCTGGCGGTGGGTTTGTTCGCCTTCCTGCCTTCGTGCCGGTCAACCACGCGCCGTACCGCCGCCATCAAATCTTTTGCCGCGCCGCCTTCGCCGTTGAAAGTCGGCATCACCGGCAGATTGAGCGGAGCAAATTATCGCATCGCTGGACATGACGTGGTGGAGATCGCCGAAGTTGGCCGGCGCTTTGAGCGGCATGAATTCACCCTCTGGGATGACGATGGCCATCCCGCCCTCCTAGTCTGTAGCATCGCGCCAAACTCCAAAGACTGGCTCCTGCTCAAACCGCTTCAGGCTTTTGAACCACTAACCCCCTCGCAGGCCGGCAATGTGCGCCTTGGCGAAGTGGTCAATGTGGACGGCATCATCGCGCCGGTGAGCCACCTTTTCCACAGCACCTCGCGCCGCGCCGAGGATTCGACGCTGCCCGCCTGGATCGATCTGGCGACCTACGGTTTCATGGGCCGGACCAACAATGCTTTCGTGCTGGCGCGATGGAACCAGGCGGGCATCGCCTTTCATCAGGGAAAACTTCTGGCCGACCAGGAAGTGCTCCGCGCCTTCAATGCGGTGGCGGCGGGGAAATGATTCCGCACCGGCACCGCCATCTCGCCGCTTGCCAAGCGCGGCGGCGGTTTGTTTAATGCGCTGGTGTTAAACCAGCAAACCCTGAACCGTCCAGTGACTTTCTCCGGCATCGGCCTGCACAGCGGCAATCGGGTGACGATGACGTTTCTGCCCGCGCCGCCCAACACCGGCATCCGCTTCCGCCGCGTGGATCTGGAAGGCAAACCAGAAATTGAAGCGCGCGTGGAGCACGTCTCCGAGACCAACCGCTCCACCACGCTCGCCAAGGGCAACACTAAGATTCACACCGTCGAACACGTTCTCGCCACCTTCGCCGGCTACGGCATCGACAACGCCATCGTGGAACTCGACGCCAACGAGCCGCCCATCAGCGACGGCAGCTCGCGCGAGTTCTGCAAGCTCGTTCAGGACGCCGGCATTGCGCCGCAGGACGAACGCCGCGAGACGTACAAGGTCACCGAGTTGATCGAACTCCAGGCGGGCGAGACCATGATGACGCTGCTGCCGTACGACGGTTTCAAAATCACCTGCACCAGTTCGGACAAGGGCGGGCGGTTCACCCAGTTTTACAGCGTGGATGTTTCGCCGAAAACCTGGGAGAAGGAACTGGCCCACGCGCGCACGTTTTGCTTCTTCGAGGAGATTGAATTCCTCATCAAGAACGGTTTGATCAAGGGCGGCAGCCTCGAAAACGCCGTCGTCATCCGCGACGACGCTGTACTGACCACCGAGCCGATGCGTTATCCCGAAGAGTTTGTGCGACACAAGATTCTCGACATTCTCGGCGACCTCTCGCTCGCCGGCCGGCCGTTGCAGGGCCATGTCATCGCGGTCAAGCCCAGCCACACGGCGAACTGCGAACTGGCGAAGCTCGTCTGCGCTCAGATGCGCAGGCCGCTCGTGGCCGCGCAAACATTTGGCCCGCCGCCGGTGGTCGCCAAGACCGCCGAGCAGCAGAAGGCCGATCTCTTTCAAATCATGGACGAAGTCGGCGCGCTGGATTCCGTCCAGATCATGAAGATCCTGCCGCATCGCTATCCATTTCTGATGCTGGATCGCGTGATCAAGATTGACGGCAACAAAATCACCGGCCTCAAAAACGTCACGATCAACGAGCCCTTCTTTCAGGGACATTTCCCCGGCCACCCGATCATGCCCGGCGTGTTGCAACTGGAAGCGATGGCGCAGCTCGCCGGAATTCTCATGCTGCGCAACGCCGAGAATGCCGGCCAGCTCGCTTATTTCATGGCCGCGGAGGACGTGAAATGGCGCAAGCCGGTGCTGCCCGGCGACGTGCTGGTCATCGAAGTCGAACTGACCAAAGTGCGCGGCAAGCTCGGCAAGGCCAAGGGCGTCTGCAAGGTGCGTGACGACGTCGTAAGCGAGGCCAACATCACCTTCATGCTCATCGCCAGCTAGCCATTGCCATGATCCACCAAACTGCTGTCATTCATCCCAAAGCCATCATCGGCGATGGTTGCGAAGTCGGTCCGTACTGTGTCATCGGCGAGCATGTGGTGCTGGGTAAAGACTGCAAACTTCATTCGCACGTGGTTATTGACGGCCACACCAAGCTCGGCAACGAGAACGAAATTTTCCCCTTCGCCAGCATCGGACTCCAGACGCAGGACTTGAAATGGAAAGGCGGCCTCACCCGCACCGAGATCGGCGACCACAATACTTTTCGGGAATATGTCACCATCCACAGCGCCACTGGCGATGGTGAAGTCACGACCGTCGGCTCGCACAACCACATCCTCGCCTACTGCCATCTGGCGCATAACGTCACGATGGGCAGCCACTGCATCTTGTCGAACTGCGCAACGCTCGCCGGCCATGTGACGGTGGAAGACCACGCGGTCATCAGCATCTCGGCGGTGCACCAGTTTTGCCGTGTCGGGAAAATGTCCATGATCGGTGGCTGCTCGAAGGTGGTGCAGGACGTGCCGCCGTTCATGCTCGCAGATGGAAATCCGGCCGAGACACGCACCATCAACAAAATCGGCCTGGAGCGCAACGGGGTCTCCGAGGCGGCGCAGACCGCCCTGCGGCAGGCGTACAAGATTTTGTTCCGCGAGGGGCTGACCATCTCCAATGCGCTGGTGAAAATCGAAGCTGAACTGCCAGCGCTGCCGGAAATTTCCTACCTCGTCAACTTTGTGAAGAGCAGCGAACGGGGCATCAGCAAGTAACCCTTCGTGTCTGGGCGGTGAGACCGGGAGCGGGAATTAAAAATTGCGAACCGTACCGGAAGCGGCTACATAGGTGGGCGCCGGTCAAGCCAGTGTAGCTCAGTGGTAGAGCAACGGTTTTGTAAACCGTCGGTCGTCGGTTCAATCCCGACCACTGGCTCCATTTTCTTTGCGTTGGCGCGCAAGGACTTGAAGAGGAGAGAGCGGCGGCGGACACCAAAACGGACACTGGACGGACTAACCGTCCAAATCCGGTCCTAGTCCGCCACTAGCCATTCACGCGAAAATCCGCGCTTCATTACCTTAAAAGTTATGAAGCGATATCGCTTGATCTATCGCGGCTGCCGGAACTCTTTTTATTGTTTCGATGCCCGCACCCGTAAACGTGAAAGTTTGGGAACGAGTGACGCGGACGAAGCTGGTCGCCTCGTCAATGCCAGAAACGAGGCGGCCCGAAATTCTGAAATGAATCTCCAAATCGCCCAGGTGTATCTGCAGCATTGCGATCCGGTGCTGGCCGCCCGCACTTGGGAGCAGGTCATGAATCAAATTATCTGCCTGAAAACTGGAAGCACCCAGGAGCGATGGAAACGCGCCAGCAAGGACAAAGCCTTCGAGCTGATTCGGCAGCGAAAGCTTTTGGAGACGACCGGAGAACACTTTTTGGCAGTGCTCAAGACAGGCACCGTCGCGACCAATGTATTTTTGCGACGCTTGCACAATTTCGCCATCGGCATGCACTGGCTCCCGTGGCCGGTGTTGCCCAAACTTCAGTGGCCGCCCGTGAAACACAAAGTTAAGCGCGCCATCACGTTTGAAGAACATCAAAAAATTATTGAACGAGAGCACAATCCCGAGCTCCGGGCCTTTTACAATTTGCTGTGGCATTTGGGGGGATCCCAGTCGGATGTTGCGCTGCTGCAATCGCAGGACGTGGATTGGCAGGAACACACCATTGCCTTCCAACGTGCCAAAACGGACGTTCCAGTTGTGATTGCCTTTGGTGCGGAAGCGTGCGCCATCCTTGAAAGGCTTCCCAGATCCGGCCCGTTGTTTCCGTGGCTTTCACGAATTGATGAAAGACACCGTGCGAAACATTTTATCAAGCCTCTGGCCACGGTGGGCATCACCGGGGTTTCACTCCATTCGTATCGCTACGCCTGGGCTGAACGCGCAAAAATTGCGGGGATGCCCGAGCGCTTCGCCCAGCAGGCACTTGGCCACAGTTCGAAAGCATTCGCCCGAGCTTATTCCAAAAACGCCAGATTTACCGTGCCGTCCTTGGAGGACTATGAACACAAAATTTTGCCCTTCCCCAAATTAGCAAACGTCCCAGGACAATAACAGATGCAGAGTTGCCTCACGCTTACCAATATCCGCCGAAGAAATGCCCATCAATTCCGACAATTCACCCGACCACGAAAAGTTTTTGTGACCTTTCGCGGGTCAGCCGCGAATACAACGGCAGACGCATGGGAAACCTGGACGCGACCCGCAGCCCGGTCACCCGATGACGTAAAAACAATTGAGTCGCCGGAAACCGGAAACTGCATTTGACAAAGTGCCCGGTCCGGCGCGACAAACACTGAACCGAACAAAACTATGTCCTGGCAAAACAGTTTGAAAATTCTGAACGACGAGGGGATCGGCGGGAACCTGGCCCACCTCGATTCCCGCACCAGTTCCGTGACGACCTCGTGGGGCGTGGATTGGAGCGAAACCTACATCGCCCGCGATCTCATGCAGAATTTCTTCGACGCCAACCGCGAACGGCTTTCGCAAGTGCGGGTGCTCGTCGAGGGAACCAAGGTCACCATCTCGGCACCGGGAAAATTTGAACTGGCACGGTTGTTTTATCTGGGCAGCGAAAAGGGCGATGGCGACATCGGCCAATACGGCGAAGGATTCAAGGCCGCCGCCGTCTGCCTGCTCCGCGATCACGGCATCGAACCGATTGCGGTTTCCGGCGACCAGGTGGTTTATCTCCGGGTGGACAGCGAAAAGATTTCGGGAACCCAGCTTCAGCCGGTCATTTACGATTTCTTCCGCAGTTCCGAAGTCTGCGACGGCGCCCGTCTGATTCTCCGGGGTTGCTCGAACAATCTGATCGCGGCGTTAAAAGAAGGGCTCAACCATTTTTTCTTCGACCAGAATCCCCTGCTCGGAGCCAAAATCTGGTCGTCGTGGGATGGATTGTTCGCCGTGTATTCGGCCAAAACCAACGTCGGCCATGTGTTTTACCAGCGGCTCAAGCGCGGTGAGATTCCCGACCTGCCCATCGTGCTAGTCATCAACAAGAGCTTTGAGCGCATCGAAAAGAAAATCAAATCCGACCGCGACCGGAATGCTTTCGGCGGCGAGTTGATGGAGGTGTTTTATCAAATCTTTGCGCGCAGCGGCGTCAAAAGCGACCGGGCCGGCCAGCAGGCGATGGTCACTGCCGCCCGCAATTGCTGGGTGCGTGGACATTCCCTGCTCAAAGAGATTGCCGAGGCGGGACGCTATCATCACGACTGGCCCGCCGCGACCACCAAGGAGGTTTTCGGCGACCAGTTCTATGCCCGTTGCAGCACGAAAGACCACGCGGAGGCGTTGCAGTATGAAACCTGGGAACGTCAGTGGCGCGAACAGGGGCGTCAGGC
>JANPGB010000087.1:0-1888 GCA_031423695.1 Verrucomicrobiota bacterium | reverse complement strand
CCCGACCATTCCGACAGCAAGGTGAACCAGGCGGTGAAGAACATTGAGCGCATCTGGCGCGAGACGGCGGCGGCCCGTTCAGCGCAACTCGTCTTCTGCGACCTCTCCGTTCCGACGGACGGCAAAGGCTTTTCCGTCTATGAAGATGCAAGGGACAAGCTCATCGCCCGTGGCATTCCCGCCGACGAAATGGCGTTCATCCAGGATTACGATGGTGATGCGGCAAAGCTCTCTTTGTTCCGCGACGTGCGCGCGGGCAAGGTGCGGGTTCTGTTCGGCAGCACGCAGAAAATGGGCACGGGAACAAATGTGCAGGAACGGCTGATTGCCTTGCATCATCTGGACGCGCCGTGGCGTCCGGCCGATGTCGAGCAGCGCGAAGGTCGCATTCTCCGTCAGGGCAACACCAATCCTGAAATTCAAATTTATCGCTACGTTACGGAGCAATCGTTTGATGCCTTCCTCTGGCAGACCTTGGAAACCAAGGCACGGTTCATCGGCCAGGTGATGACGGGTGAAAGCGATTTGCGCCGCATCGAGGACATTGACGGTGCGGCCCTCACGTATGCGGAGGTGAAGGCAATCGCATCGGGCAATCCGATGGTGATTGAGAAGGCGCGGATTGATGCCGAGGTTGCGCGGCTGAGCCGGCTGCATTGCGAACATCACGAAACGATCTATAAACTGCGCAGCCGGGTGCGCCATCTCGCGGACGACGTGCCGCGATTGGAGAAGCGATTGGAAGACGTGCGTCGCGACCTTTCCATCCGCCGTGACACCAGCGGCGATAAGTTTGTCATGGTGATCGAAGGCCAGGAAATTCGCGACCGGGGTATCGCCGGCGAGTTGTTGCTGCGGCGCGCGGAACGGATGAAAGGCAGCCGCTCGGATCGGTTGGTCGGCAGCTTCGCGGGATTTCAGGTGTTTGTGGCGGACAACTACATGCAAGGCCCGGAGATCGTCATCAAAGGTGCCACTACTTATGTCGCGAGAGTCACCGACTCAGCATTGGGAACCATCCGTTCGGTCGAGCATACGATTCAACATCTGGATGAGCTCGTCGGCACGTTGGAGCAGAACATCACCGACACGCGCAAACGGTTGACCGATACTCAGGCTCAAGTAGAAGCGCCGTTTGAGTATGCGGACAAGCTTGCCTCGCTGGTCCAGCGGCAGCAGGAAATCATGGAGGCTTTGGATTTGACGAAGAACGAGGCGGGCACGCAAATGGAAGCTGAAACCGAGGATGAACCTGCCGCTGAACCGGTGGAGGCGGCAGCATGAGTTTGATTGCCATCCAACCGCTAGGGCGTAATCGCGACAGCCTCCGCCTGTGGATTGAATCGCGGCGGTTGGAACAACTCGGTTTCACCCACGGCACGCCACTTGAAATTACCAGACAGTCCGCAGGATTGACGCTGCGCCCCGCGATTCTTGGTGAGAATCATGTCTCCAGCCGGATCGTGCCCGGTGGAAGAAGACCCATAATTGACCTCGCGAATCAATCACTGCTATCCGGCCTTGCGGATTATTCGGCGGTGAAAATCATCGCCTCCTTCGAGCGCATCCAGGTGTCTCCCTCACACCGAGCCTTTGCCATTCAAAAAAGTCGAAGCCTTGTTGCACCCTTTCGCGTGCTCGAAGTTTTTGCCGGTGGCGGAACGATGACGGCGGCTCTGGATACGAACCGCCATTTTCAAGTGGTGGCGGGTTTGGAGATTGAACCTTACTTCGCCGACGAATGGCAGGCACGGCATCCAAATGCGGCACTCGTTCAGGCAGACATCCGCGCGCTGCACTGTTCGGAGTTGCCGGAGTTTGACGTGCTCATCGGTGGCATCCCTTGCACTTCACACTCGAACCTCGGCCGGGCCAAGAAAAGTCTGGC
>JANPGB010000086.1:0-1992 GCA_031423695.1 Verrucomicrobiota bacterium | reverse complement strand
GGGCACGGTGAAGCTCCATGTGGCCAAGGTGCTGGCAAAGGTCGGCGCTCAAGACCGCACGCGCGCCGCCATCCTCGCGGTTGAGCGGGGCATCGTGAGGCTGTAAGCTCAAGCATTACTCAAAGGGGCCGCTGCGACAGTCAGTGGCGAGGAAGGGCAGTTCTTCCGATTGCTCGCGGAGCCGGAGCTGGTGCCGCCGGTATATGCCTAAAGGCATATTGTGATTCGGCCTCCGAATCGCTATTTTCATTAGATTATAGTCCAAGTCTTCACGAGCACCATGGACGCTAGGACGGTGAACAGATGCTTATCGAACCCCAAACAACTTAAGTTTCACAACATAATCCTATCAAATGAAAAAGACTCAAACAACCATCAGAAGACTTCTGCGGTCCGGCTGGGCCGTCATCGTTGCTGCGTTGGCGCTGACAAGCATTCCGGCAGACGCACAGATATCCGGGGTGAACGTGTATCCAGCGGTGCCGGGATTGCCGGCCTCGGATAAATATACCGTGCGGGTCTGCGCGGCATCCAATCCGTCGGCGTGGGCCAACGCGTTTACCTTCAAGACGAAGGTTCCTTATACGGATTCCGCATCGGCCAACGCGAATCAATACTATGGTTCATTGGCTGCCTGGTCGCACAGTTATGTGAACTTTGAGATGAGCGTGCCAGTGACGGTGGAGATCACCAAAATCGGCGGTTCCATCACCAGCGCAACGGTGCGTCCGGCGAGGAAGGCGAGTAACGTCAATATTTCAGGTGGGAAGGCCTATATCACTCTGAACGATCCGTGCAACGTGGCGGTGGACATCAACAACCAGATGGAAACCACCTATACGGGCGACGGAGCCGCCTCGCCAATCCACACGATCTCCATCCACGGCAATCCCGTGCTGGCCAATAAGCCAGTATTCAACGGCACGGGTGTGCTTATGGTCACTCCGGGAACCAAGCCCCCGGCGAACTTCAGCCAAAACACCATGTATTTTAAGCCCGGAGTCCATGATTTGGGGACGAATTTTCAGGTGTATGCTGGCAAGCAATACTACATCCCGGGCGATGCGATCGTTTATGCCACCTTCAACAACAAAGATATTGGGGGAAATGGCAGCAACATCCGCATTTTTGGCCACGGCACCATTTCCGGTGAGCGCTTCAAGCATTGGTTGTTGATGGGCTACCCCACCCAAACTGAGTTGGAGGCCAACAGCTACCGGCAGCGCCCCATTGACATAGAAAACGCCGCCAACTCCAAGCTGGAAGGCATCGTGATTGCCGATTCGGCCAACAATTCCATTATTCTTGGGAGCTTTGGGAGGAATGCGAGCATTACGAACGTGGTGTCATGGGTGAAAGTCTTCACCTGGCGGGCCAATGGCGATGGCGGCGGTTGTGGCGCCAACAATGACGTCAACCATTGTTTCATGCGCACGCAGGATGATGGCCTCTATGTCCAGGGGCTGCGGGTCACAGAAAACGTCCTGTGGACTGATGCACAGGGAAGCAGCATGCGGCTGTCGTGGATGAACCCCGACTTGATGGGCAGCTCCCTGCTTATTGATAATATCGATGTGATATACAACCGGCACAATAATTGGACGACGTCCTGTCCGCTGTCATTGCCTGATGATGCTGCTGGCGACCGCGGGGCTGGCGTCACCTTTGCTAACATTAACTTCTCAGACCCGTTTCCAAATAGTTGCGCCATCGCCATCCACCAGAACAACGGGAATTTTTCGGGCGTCAAGTTCGAGAACGTGACGATTGCGGCCGCCGTCAATAAGTCGTATGTGTGGACACCTGGTTACTACTACAATCGAAAGAATGAACTCTTCGCCGGGCCGGGCGCGTCCATTCACGACCTCACTTTCTACAATCTCAGGATCGGCGGCACGCTGGTCACCTCCGCCAACTGGAGGGACTACTTTACCACCAGCGGCAACGTTTACAATATCAACTTCACAGGTGGCAGCGGCGGGACACCGCCCG
>JANPGB010000085.1:0-11392 GCA_031423695.1 Verrucomicrobiota bacterium | reverse complement strand
CCGTGTCTGGCCCGCCGGCGTGGCGCGGCTCTCCTTGGGCTTGAAGGCGGGCTTGCCTTCCACCGACTTGGGTGCGACCGACTTCAAAATCTCCGCGTCGGAGAAAGTCTTGGGCGCTTCTTTCTTTGCTTCGACGGGAGGTTTGATTTCCGGCGGCGCGACCTTCGCCTTCTCCACCAGCGCGGGTTCGGCGATCGGCTTTATATATTTCACTCCCGGCGGCACAGCTTTGGCCGGAGTTGCCGTAGCCACCGTCGGTTTGGCAGCGACGGGCGCTGGCAAGGCGGGCTTCGGACGAACTGCCGAACTCTGAATCATTGGCCGCTCCGTCGGGCGGAGAACATTTTCCCGGGCGGGCGGGCGTTGATCATTCCGCATGTCCCGCATGTCGCGGCGCGGCGGACGATCATCAAAGCGCGACGGACGCGCCGGGCGCTCGTCACGATTGCCATATCCGCCCTCGCGCCGGTCATCTCGTGCGGCGGAACCATACGGCGGGCGATCTTCAAAGCGTTGCGGACGTCCGGCGGGCGGTTCCTCGCGCGGCGCGGCTTTGGCGGGCGCGGCCTCGCCGGTGGACAATTGATGGATGAGCGCCGAGGCGACGTCGGTGGAGGCGAAACCTTCTTCGAGCAGCCGTTCGATGAGATGATCGTGCTTCTTGTATTCGCCGCTCTTGAGCGTGGCGCGGAGTTTGTCGAGGAACACGTTCGCGCGGGCATCTTCCACTTCGCCCGCCGTCGGCGGCTTGCCACGCTGGATGCGCATGTTCGTGTAGCGTTCGATGTTGCGGATCGCAAACACCTCGCGGCCCGAGGCGAACGAAATCGCGCGGCCACTTTTGCCTTTGCGCCCGGTGCGGCCGATGCGATGGACGTAATCCTCGCCGTCGTAGGGCAAATCGTAGTTGAACACCACTTCTACGTCGTCCACGTCAATGCCGCGCGCGGCGACATCGGTGGCCACGAGAAATTCCAGGCCGGACTTGCGGAACTTCATCATCACGCGGTCACGTTGCGCCTGGTTCATGTCGCCGTGCAAACGGTCGGCGGAATAACCCTGGGCGTTCAGATGATCCACGAGATCGTCCACCATGCGCTTGGTGTTGCAGAAAATAATTCCCAGCTTGAGGTCGTGAATGTCAATGAGCCGCGTGAGCAGTTCGACCTTGAAGCGGCGGTCCACCTCGTAATAAAACTGTTCAACCGTCGGCACGGTCATCGCCTTTTGCTCAATGCGGACCTGCTGGGCGTTGCGCGTGTACTTCTCGATCAACTGCTGGATCGGGCGCGGAATCGTCGCGGAAAAGACAACCGTCTGCCGTTCCTTCGGCGTGGCGGTGAGAATCAATTCTATGTCCTCGCGGAATCCCATGTTGAGCATCACGTCCACCTCGTCGAGGATAACCATCTTGAGCGCATCAAACTTGAGCGTGCCGCGCCGCATGTGATCCATCACGCGCCCCGGCGTGCCGATGACGATATGCGCGCCCTGCCGCAGGCCGTAAAGCTGGCGGTCGTAGGATTGGCCGCCGTAGATCGGCAGTGCGTGCAACCCGCGCTTGAAGGCGCCGAGCTTGTGAATTTCTTCCGAGACCTGCACGGCGAGTTCGCGCGTCGGGCACAGAATGAGCACCTGCACGGCGCGTTTATCAGTCTCCACCTTTTCGATGGCGGGAATGCCGAAAGCGGCGGTCTTGCCCGAACCGGTCTGCGACTGGCCGACGATGTCCTTGCCCGCGAGCAGGTGCGGGATGGCCTCGGCTTGAATGGGCGCGGCCTGTTCAAAGCCCATTTTTTCAATCGCTTTCAGCACTTCGGCGGAAAGACCCAGTTCGGAAAATAATTTCGGAGTCATGCAATTTGTCTATTTGACCGGAACAGATTAGCCGAACGCCGGACGCAACGAGAGCTAAATCTTGGGGACGCTTTGCGTTTGCCGAACGACCCTGGAAGATGCCCCCGCGGAACGCGGGAAATCCAGGAGGGTGAAACCTGCCCCGCGCCGTCGAGCAGGACGCACCGACGGAAGCATCGGACGAGCGCTTCAACCAAGCTGGTTGGATGATTGCACTTGTGGACAACGAAGACCGCAACGGCGAGACGGTTCGGCGGGGAATTTGATTGGACACCCAACCGGCAAATTTCTGGCAACGAAATGGAAAAATATTTGCTTGTTAAAAACGGAGCCGGGTGCAAAACTAATTTACCGCTTAAAACAACTTAATTGTCAGCAGCCAGTCCATGTGCTTATGAACAAGTCAGTCACTCTGGATATTCTGCGCAGTGCAGCCTTGATGATGCTGGTGGCCGCCAGCGCGAAAGCTGCTGAGGGCGCTTTGACGCCGGCCCGAGAGATTGCCGTGGGCCAGCGCGCCCCGTCGTTCTCGCTGAAGGATCAAAATGAGCGGGAGTATTCGCTGGAGGCGATGATTAAAAAAGGGCCGGTGGCCGTGGTGTTCATCCGTTCGATTGACTGGTGCGCCTATTGCCAGCTCCAGACCGTCCAGCTCTCGGAAAATCTCCCCGCCATTCAGGCCACCGGGGGACAAGTGGTGGTGGTTTGCTACGATGCGCCGGAAAAGGTAAAACGATTCGCAAAGCGCAGAAAAATAAATTTCCCCGTCCTGTCCGATGCCGACAGCAGGACGATTGATGCGTATGCCATGCGCGCCTTGAAGAGTGGACACGACCAGATCGGCTCGGCCCAACACGGGGCGTTCGTGATAGACAAATCGGGCGTCGTCCGCTCCAAACCCTATTTAACTTCGTTCGAGGGCCGGGCGGCGGTGGATGCTTTGATCAGTGCGCTCCAGGAGGCCGGAAAAAAAACTGAACCCGGAAAATCATTATGAAGACATGGAAGTTGTTTATCAAAACCGTGGCCGCGATGTTGCTGGTCACCGCGATTCTCACGCCCGCCGCGCTGGCCAACACCCTTTACAAGGTGACGAACGTCAGCCCCAGCCCGACGCTGACGAATGAATTTTATCTCACCGCGACGAACATCACCACGAGCATCAACGGCACGAACGTGAAGGTGCTGGTCTATCGGGATGTTCCGCCGGGCGGCGGCGGGGCGCCCGCGCAAATTCCGGGGCCGTTGATCGAAATGACCGTGGGGCAGACGATCATCTGCCATTTCAAAAACAAGCTGACGAACAACGTCGAGGGCGCGACGGTGCATTGGCACGGCCTTGAACTGGACAACGACAGCGACGGCACGGCGGTGACGCAGGACACGGTTTTTAACGGCGACACTTACACCTACCGCTTCGTCGTCCCGCGGCCCGGACTGTATTGGTATCATTCGCACATGATTCCCGGCACGACCACGTTTGGCGGCATGTATGGCCCGATCATTGTCCGCGACACAAACGAGACGGCGCTCATCGCGGCCAATGTCCTGCCCTCGACCAACTACACGTTTCCGTTGGTGCTGTCGGACATCAGTTTCACCAACGGCACGGTGGGCAAGGTGGTGAATGGCACCAACTACAGCCTCAATACGCTGATTCTGCTTTGTGAAGACAACGTGCTGAACGGCTCCGGTGGACAGCTGTTTTCCATGTGCGGTGAAGCCGGGAAACCGGGCAGTGTTTTTCTGTGCAACGGTTCCGTGCCCATTCGCGCCGGCACGTCTTGCACGCCGACCACCAATTCCGCGCCGGTCTTTTACATCGGCAAAAACCAGCGCATCCGGCTGCAACTGTTCAACGCGACGATCTCGCGCAACAGTTATCTGTCGCTGCGCTATCCGTGCAGCAATCCCACGGGTAACACCAATCTCTATCACATCGGCGGGCAGGGCGGATTGCTGGATAGCGCCGTCCTCGAGGGCGGCGTGCAGAGTGGTTATGATTTTCAATACAGCAAAGGCACCGTGAACCTCGGCTCCGGCATGAGGACGGATGTGATGTTTTATTCCTCCGGCAGTAATGGCGATGTCATTCAACTCGTCGGCAATCCACTATCCCAAGCTGGCGGCCTCTACAATCTCAGCGCTGCTTTCCCCACGAATTATCCGGTCGCCTTTTTTGTCATCACCAACGGCGGCAGCACCAATTTACCCCTGGCTGCCGGTTCGCCGATATTGACGGCGGTGGGAGCGGCGAATGAAAACCTGCGCCTGTTGAACACCAATTCGCTCGTGGCCCCGCCTTACTATGCCTACGGCACGCAAAGCGGCACCATTGAATTTTCAAATTCCGTCCCCCAGAATGGGAACGGCACCGGCCCGACGATTGGCGGCTATGCGGCGACGGCGCTGGACGGCAACAGTGGCGGCGGCAGTTGGCCCTACGTGCCGCATCCGCCGACCGCGCTGTGGGCCAGGGTCGGCACCGTGCTGCAACTGGCCATCGCCAACAACACCGGCAACGGCGGGGCCGGCGGGGCTGTGCATCCGTTCCATCTCCACGGTTTCTCCATGCAGCCGGTCAGCATCTACTCGTCCGATATGCAGTCCATTCTTTACAATTTTCCAAACAACCAGTTCGTGGATACGCTGGACATCCTTCCGGGCGAGGCACTGGTTTTCCGCATCAAGCTGGAAGACCGGCCCATCATTGCGGACAGCGCCACGGGCGGACCGGTAACGCTGGCCACCAGTGCCGCGACCGGCGGCGGCCTGGGCCGGTGGCTGATGCACTGTCATATATTTCTGCACGGAGCGATCGGGATGATCAGTGAACTGGTGGTGGTGCCGAACTCGACCACCCGCCTGGTCAGTTCAGCGGCTGGAACCAACAGCGTGATTGCAGCCGTCGGCTCGGGAGTTCCGTGGACCGCAAACGCCAGCAATTCCTGGCTGCATGTGACTCCCGGCGATACGTCCGGTACCGGCCCCTCAGTCGTCCTTTTTACTTATGATGCCAATCCTGGCCCGACCCGCTACGGTACCTTGAACATCGGCGGCCAAATAGTCGAAGTGACTCAGGCTGGAACGACCTACGTTCAGGCACCCGGGCCGCTCACCGGCCTGGTAACCAATGGCATCAATGCGCCATTCGGCATCGCTGTGGACGAGGACGGCAATGTGTTTTTTGCGGACAGTGCCAATAAAATTGTCAAGAAATAGACGCGGACCAACAACGCCGTCAGCTCGATTTTATCAGGCTTGAGCTTGCCCTACGGCTTGGGGCTGGACAGCGAGGGCAACGTTTATGTGGCGCAATATGGCAGCACTCAGATCAGGAAACGGTTCGCCCCCAACCCCCCTGTGGTTGTCACCCTGTTCACCAATGATTCCACGGGCGTCGCCGGCCTCACGCTGGACAGCGCTGGCAATGTTTACATCACTGATCCCGGCAACCACAAAGTTAAGAAATGGACGGCCTCGACCGATACGTTGAGTTCGTACACCACGAACGGGCTTATCTCTCCATGGGGCGTAGCGGTGGACAAGACGGGAGCGATCTATACCTCGGACGTTGGTGACGACTCGGTCAAAAAACTCGGTTTGAAATTCATTCCTCCATTCACACTCATTCAGAATTGGAACACCCTCACAACGTTGAGCAATCTGAGCAATCCCTACAACCTGACAGTGGACGATGGCGGGAATATTTTCATCGCCGACTACTCTCACGGTGCCATCAAGAAATTCAGTGCGGCCAGCAACACCGTCACCACGGTCGCCTCGGGCTTGATTACGCCAATCAGTGTGGCCGTGGACAGCGCAGGTAACTTGTTCGTTTCCGATTGGTCCGGCGATGCCATCCGGGAACTGCCCTACGCATTTCTGGATCCGAGGCCGCAATATGAACCGGCCGAGCTGACGGTTGACAAGTTGCCGGGCATTCTTTTGCCGACGCAAAATCTGCTGGCACCCTTTGCCCCGAAGCCAAATGCCGCGTGGATTCTTTACGGCGGTTCAACCACTGGCGTCGTGCAATTTGCCGTCAGCGCAAACCCGGGAGCGGCACGCACGGGAACGCTTACCGTACTCGGCACCAATATCACCATCAATCAGTCCGGCAGCTATTTTGCTCTAGGCACGACGAATCTTTTGGTCGGCCCGAATGCGGGCAGCAACACGGTCACGGCGGCGCTGGTGCCGGCGAGCAGCAACTGGCTGGCCTCGGTCTCGGCCGCGTGGCTGCATCTGCCGGTAGCTGCCGGCGCTGGCAGCGATAACATCCTTTTCACTTACGACGCCAATGCCGGTGCCACGCGCACGGGCAAGCTCACCATCAACGGAAAAATCGTTGTCATCACGCAAGCAGGCTCAACGTATGTGCAGACCCCCGGCCCGCTGACCTCGCTCGTCTCCACGGGCCTGGCGCAACCGTGGGGTGTCTCGGCGGATTTGCTCGGCGACGTCATCTTCAGCGACGCCAGCCACAACGCGGTGAAGCAATGGACGCCAGTAATCAACTCTGTTTCCCCGCTCATCACCAACGGATTGGGCGTGCCTTATGGCGTCGCCGTGGATGCCGGTGGAAATGTTTACGTTGCTGATTTCACCCTGCAGGCGATCATGAAGCGGCGTGCCTCCGACGGTGTCCTAGTTACCTTGGTGGATGACGCGCCCGCTACTCCGGCCGGCGTGGCGGTGGATATTTTCACGAACGTCTATTGGACCGGCCCCGCCGATGACGCCGTCAAGAAATGGTCGGCGGTCAGCAGCAATGTCGCCACACTCGTCGCCACCAACTTGAAAAACCCCTACGGCGTGGACGTGGACGTCGCAGGCGGCGTTTACATCGGGGACACGTTCAATCACTCCATCAAAAAGTGGGATCCCGTCGCGGGTTCGCTCACCACGCTCGCCACCAACGGCGCCATTAATCCGCGAGATGTGGCCGTTGATGGATCGGGCAATGTTTACGCGGCCGACAGCGGCGGCAACAGCATCGTAAAATGGGTGGCGGCGAACGGCAATCTGGTCACATTCGCCGGTCCCGGTTTGAACACCCCCACCGGAGTGAGTGTGGATAAAAACCAAAACGTGTATATCGCCGACTTCGGGAACAATGCCATCAGGGAGATTCCCTACGCGTTTGTGGATGCTTCCACCCAGTTTGAACCCTTCACGGCGGGCAGTGATTCACTGGCCGTGGTATTGCCGGCGAATCAAAACCTGACCGCGCCATTCGCGCCGTTTGTCAGCGATCCGTGGCTGAACATCACCGGCGTCGCTGCTGGGGTGATCAGTTTCAATTTCGCCGCCAACACCAACCTCTCCGCGCGCAATGCGTTCATCACCGTGCTGGGTCAAAATGTTTTCGTGGTCCAGGACGGCCAACCGCCGATCCCGGTGTTCACCGACATAGACATGCTCACCAACGGCGTGTTTCAGTTGAGCTTCACCAACGGCGTGCGGGCCGGAATTTACAGCGTGCTGTTCAGCACCAACCTAATGACGCCAACCATCAGTTGGACCGTCATCGGAACCGCCACCAACAACGGCTCCGGGCTTTGGCAGTTCACCGACACTTCCGCAAGCAACGTCGCGCGCTTTTATCGGATCCGTTCGCCGTAACCCATCCATTCCATGAAAAAAATATCCGGTCTGGTGCTGGCTTTCATCGCAGCCTCGTCCGTAAAGGTCGCGGCCCAATCCTCTACT
This sequence comes from Verrucomicrobiota bacterium, assembly GCA_031423695.1. GTDB lineage: Bacteria > Verrucomicrobiota > Verrucomicrobiia > Limisphaerales > CAIQOK01 > CAIQOK01. Next base: position 3,820 of record JANPGB010000085.1, on the reverse strand, counting down.
TACCGCCAGAACGTCGAGGCCGACACCTTTGTTTCCTCCGGCGCGCCGAATGTCAATTTCGGCACCCAGGGCGCAATGGAAATCGCCGCACCCACCGCAACCCAGCCGCGCACCCAGGTGACGCTGCTCCGTTTCGACACTGCCGCGCTGCGGGCGGCTTTTGACACCGACTATGGCGCGGGCAATTGGTCGGTCACCGCAGTGGCATTGACCCTTTTTTCCAGCGTGGCCACCGCCGGCCAGCAGCCCAACAACGCCAGCTTCAACAAAATCGCCGCCGGCGCTTTCGAGTTTGATCTGCTCGGCAATAATAACTGGAGCGAAAATGGAATCACCTGGAACACCCTGCCCGGCATTCTGCCCGGCATCGGCAACGGCAACACGTTGACGCCCCTGGGGACATTCTTTTGGGATGCCACTGGCCGTCGCAGTTCCACCTGGACGCTCAACCCGGATTTGAATCTCTTGCAGAAAATTTCTGACGGAGAACCAGTGACCTTGCTGGGCCAGCCCACCACCGGCAGCACCGTGGGTTATCTGTTCAACACGCAAAGCCTTAACCCGGCCTATGTGAATGTCACTGCCGAAGCCGTGCCGGAACCTGCCACCGTGGCGCTCATCGCCGGCGTCCTCTGCCTCATTGGGGTTTCAAGAGTTTACCGGAGGGAAGGCAAAAGTGCCGCTTCACCCCAGAGTTTGCGTGTTTCACGGTAGGTTTTCGCGTTTGCCCGCGACATCGTCAACAGAGGTTTCGCACGCAATGCCCAATTTATCAGTGCGGGCTTTGGTGATGACTTGCGGACGGGCAAGGCCACTTCAGCTTGTCCCATTAAATAAGCGGTTTACAGATGCCGAACGGTTGGTTAAATCTTGAGGGCAATCAAAAAATCTTTTCTACCGCCACCGGGTGCGTGAATAATCGCACCACCGGATTCGTCCGTTGAGGCGGAAAGGTTTTTGTGATTGACCAAAAAAAAATATGAAAAAAATTCCGCAGCAGGCGCAGTTCAGTCGGCGCCAGTTCCTTGCCACCACGGGCGCGGCGCTGGCCCTGCCAACCATTGTTCCGAGCAGCGTCTTGGGCTTGGGAGATAAAATCGCCCCGTCCAATCGCATCACGGTGGGCGTCGTGGGCTGGGGGATGCAAGGCCCGGGCAACACCAAAGCGTTGATGGAACTGGCAGATTGCCAGGTCGTCGCGGCGTGCGACCTGGACAAGAATCATTTGCAAAGCGCGGTGGACGCCATCAATGGACATTACCAGAATCAGGACTGCAAGGCCCACCACGATTACCGCGAACTCATGGCGCGGACGGATATTGACGCCGTGATGATTGCGGTGCCCGATCACTGGCATGAACTGGTTTCCGTCGAGGCGCTCACGAACAAGAAGGACGTTTATGGCGAGAAGCCGCTGGCGAAAACCATTGCCGAGCAGCAGGCGATTGTGAAGGCGGTGCAAAAAAACCAGCGCATCTGGCAGACGGGTTCCTGGCAGCGGTCGGTGGCCAATTTCCACAAGGGCGCCGAGATCGTCCGCAACGGCCTGATCGGCAAAGTCACCCACGTCGAAGTCGGCTTGCCCTCCGGCCATCATGATTTTGCCGGCACCTCGAAATTCATGACCGTTTCCGAGCCGCCGCCGGAACTGGATTACGAAACCTGGATCGGGCCGTCCAAGATGGAGCCTTACATCAAGGGCCGCGTCCACATGAACTGGCGCTGGAATTACAACATCGGCGGCGGGCAGTTGCTGGACTGGATCGGACATCATTGCGACATCGCGCACTGGGGCATGGATTGCGATCACTCAGGACCATCCGAGATCGAAGGCCACGGAGATTTCCCGGACAAGGATGCCGTGTGGAACACCTGCACGAAATACCGCATCGAATTGAAATATCCCCACGACATCACGATGACGATTGCGGGCGGCCACCCGGACATCAAGGGCGGCACGAAATGGATTGGCACCGACGGTTGGGTGCATGTAGATCGCGGTTTGTTTGAGGCCTCAAAGGCGGAGTGGAGCGATTACAAGATGCTCCCGGAGGAAATGCGCAAGGTGAAGCTCTACAAATCCCTGAACCACCAGCGCAACTTCATTGACTGCGTCAAATCACGCCAGCCGACCATCACACCCGTGGAGACGGCGCATCATTCGGCCATTCCCGGCCACCTCGGGTTGATCTCGATGCTCGTCGGTCGCAAGCTCAACTGGGACGTGAAGCGCGAACACATTTTGAACGACGCCGACGCCACCAAGTTGATGACGCGCCCCTACCGCGCGCCGTGGAAGCTGGCCTAGACTGGTCAAAACCTCGATTCGGTACAAATGGGTTAATTGAAATTCAGATCTGAACCTCTAAGATTCCCCTATGGAAAAAACTGACAGTCAGTCCGGACCCAACGATTACAACCGCCGCGAGTTCATTCAAAGCGCCACCTCCTTCAGTGCGTTAATGGCATTCATGGGCGGCGTGCCGCTCCATGCCGAAGAAGCCACGACTGCGCCCGTCGACACCGGTTACAGCACGGTGAGCACGCCGGTCAATTGCGCCGTCATCGGCTGCGGCAACTGGGGTCGCGAGCTGTTGCAGACTTTGTCCCGGCTGCCCAACGCGCCGGTCGTCGCCTTGTGTGACAACTACGCCGCCGCCATGCGCCGGGTGAAAGAGGCCGCTCCGCAGGCCGAGACCTTTGCCGATTACCACAAGCTGCTGGAGAAAAAAGAGGTTCAGGCAGTAATCATCGCCACGCCGACGCATCAACATCGCGAGATCGTGGAAGCCGCATTGGCAGCCGGCAAGCATGTGTACTGCGAAGCACCGCTTGCACACACGATCGAAGATGCGCGGGCCATTGCCAAGGCCGCCAAGAAGGCCTTCAAATCGAATTTTCAGTCCGGCCTGCAAATGCGCTCGGACCCTCAACGGCGTTTTCTGATACCTTTCATCCGCAGCGGCGCAACGGGCAAAAACGTGATGGCGCGCTCGCAGTGGCACAAGAAGCAGAGCTGGCGCCGCACCGCCCCGACGCCCGAACGCGAGCAGGTGCTCAACTGGCATCTCCGCGCCGCCAGCTCGCCGGGCTTGATGGGCGAACTGGTGATTCATCAATTGGACGTGGTGAACTGGATGCTCAACACCCGGCCGGCGGCGGTCTCGGGCTGGGGCTCGATCCGGCAGTGGCAAGATGGCCGCGACGTGGCCGACACCGTCCAGGCGATGTTTGAATTTCCCGATGGCTCAAATTATTTCGCCGACGCCACGCTGGCCTCCTCGTTCGATGCCGCCTACGAAATGCTGCACGGCTCCGATTCGGCGGTGATGCTGCGGCGGGACGACGAGGGGAGCCGGGCCTGGTTGTTCAAAGAGGTGGATTCGCCGCTGCTCGGCTGGGAGGTTTATCCGCCCAAGGTGCAGTTCTACAAGGAGACGGGCATTACCCTCATGGCCAACGCGAGCAAGAAGCCGCCGGTTCTGAAGCCGGGCGAACCGCCACCGGCGACCGTCACCACGTTGCAGCACGCGCTGACGGAGTTCATCATCAACTCCGGCGACCTGGCCAAGGGCGTCGCGAATTTCACGAGCCAGTTTGGCGACGACGCGGAGGCGATGCAGGAATATCTCGCCGGCCCGACGATGGCCAAGGCGCGACGGCCGGCCGCAGGCTGGCAGGAGGGACTGGAGGCCACTATGCTCGCGTTGACCGCCAACGAGGCCATCATCAAAGGTAGCGAGCACCGCATGCTCATCGAGAAGCAATGGTTCGAGGTCTGAAATCAGATTGAAGGACCGGCCGGGACATCCGTCCAAAC
>JANPGB010000084.1:0-7495 GCA_031423695.1 Verrucomicrobiota bacterium | reverse complement strand
ACGATTACGACTTCGCTGGCGACATTGACGAGGTGCGCGTTTCCAAAGTGGCGCGCTCGGCGGATTGGGTGAAGCTGCAATATGAAAACCAGAAATCATTGCAAACATTGGTGGGTCACCCGGTTCAACCAGGAAACGCTTTCACCGTTTCGCCAGCACAAGTAACCGTGTTCGAGGGCCAGAGCGTCACGTTCACCGCCGAGGCAGGTGGCGCACAGAAGCTCATTTGGATTCTCAAGCACGACGGCCGTGAGACCATCGTCGGCGTGGATGATTTTCATTTCACGTTTGATGCGGGTCGTGTGACCGGAGACAAATCCGCCACCCTTCGACTCAACGCGATCTACGCGCACGAGGTGAAAACGCGGGACGTTCCAATCACGATCAAGGAAGACATTCAAGAACCGGTGTTCACGTTGAAAGCGCCGGCCAAGTGGGACGGACGCAGCACGATCGAGGTGGAGGCACGCGTTTCTAATTTGAGTGCCATGCAGGCGAAAGGGGCGGGTGAGTTGAACACGACGTGGACTCTTTCCGACATCGCCGTAACGAAAGAAATTGCAGCCGGAAAACTTATTCTGAAGCGAGCCGAGAAAAGCGGGAAGCTGACCGTGACTGCAATCATGCGCAACGGCGGCGCTCCGACGACGAACTCGATCACGATTAATGTGGGTGAACCGAAACACGACGCCTGGCTGGCTCGAGTTCCCGCGAGGGACGAGAAACCGGAGGACAATCAGTTCTACGCCCGTGATGACAAGAACGAGGGCACGCTTTTTTACAACGGCCAATTGACCGAAGTGGCCGACGGAGTTTTTCTAAAAATATACGCTGACGGAAAACTTTTCCAGGAAGAGAAAAGAAAGCTCACGGCCGACAAGTCATACGTGTTCTCAGTGAAACTCAAACCGGGACTTATTCATTACGTTGTGGAATTCGGCTGCAAGAGCGGCGGGCGCGAGACGGTTCTTCACACCGTGACCAACATTGTGTGTGGCGACGCGTTTCTCTTTGACGGGCAATCGAACACCGTGGCCACCGATTGGGGAAAAGACGAGCCGACGTTTCGCAGTGAATGGATTCGCACCTTTGGCAGCATGTCAGGCGACCCAAATAGTTTGCAGCTTTGGGGCAATGCCGTGCATCGAAGTGAGGACGAGAAACTTCAGATTGGTTATTGGGGGATGGAGCTGGCCCGTCGTTTGGTGGAAGCGCACAAGATTCCCATTTGCATCATCAACGGTGCGGTCGGTGGCACCCGCATTGACCAGCACCAGCGGAATTCGGAAAACCCCGAGGATATGAATACGATCTACGGGCGTTTGCTCTGGCGCGTAACACAGGCGCGACTCACGCACGGAATCCGCGGGGTCTTCTGGCATCAAGGCGAGAACGATCAAGGTGCGGATGGGTCGACCGGCGGTTTTGGATGGGAGACTTACCGGCAATATTTTTTCGACCTGTCGGCGGCGTGGAAACAGGATTACCCGAACCTCCAGCACTACTACGTGTTCCAAATCTGGCCGAAGTCGTGCGCGATGGGCATCAATGGTTCAGACAATCGCCTGCGGGAAGTGCAGCGAACTTTGCCAGCGGCCTATTCCAACATGGGCATCATGTCCACGCTCGGCATCGAACCTCCGGGCGGCTGCCATTATCCTTCTGCCGGCTACGCGGAGATCGCGCGACTCATCTGCCCGCTCGTTGAACGCGATAACTACGGCAAAGTTTTCACCAACTCGATCACACCGCCCGATCTCAAGCACGCGTACTATGCGAGCGACAAACGTGATGAACTAGTCATGGAATTTGACCAACCGGTGAAATGGAGTAACGCCCTCACGAACCAATTTTATCTTGATGGGGAGAACAGCATGATCACTTCCGGTTACGTGTCGGGAAAACGTGTCACACTCAAGCTGACAACACCTTCAAAGGCGCAGCGTCTGACTTATCTCGACAGCAAAGCGTGGAGTCAAAACAGTCTGCTCCGGGGAGAAAACAGAATTGCTGCGCTGACATTTTGCGACGTGGCGATTTTGCCATCAAGGCCGACCCGATGACGGAAGGATTGTATTCTCAATCAAAAAATGTTTCTTGATGCAGGCCTACCAAATGAAAATGAAACAAAACGTGCGCCAAAGATTCTATTCAACCCGCAGGCACGCGACAGCCCTTTGTTCGGTTCTGATCTTTGCCTTCGTTGCCTCGGCCGCATTCGCAGCGGATCCGCCAAAGGCGCCGCCCGACTTGACTCTGAGCAACCGGGTGGATCGCGAACTCACTTACAATCTTGGAGCCACCGGGCTTCGCGGGTGGATCTACACCAAGCCCGCCAGCTACTTCGAAAGTCAGCAGGGGCGCACCACAACGACGAGCCGGCAGATTCTCATTACCCACGTCGGGGCGAAGTCGCCGGCGGAGGGCGTGATGAAGGTGGACGATGTGATTCTGGGCGTGAGTGGAAAATTGTTCACGGACGACGCGCGCAAGAGCATCGCGATGGCGATTCAGGAAGCCGAAAAGAAATCCAGCGGCGGCATCTTGAAACTTATCCGATGGCGGGAAGGTAAAACCGAAAACGTTCAACTCAAGCTGCGAGTCATGGGCGCTTACAGCGCCAGCGCGCCGTATGATTGTCCCAAATCAAAACTCATCTTCGACGACGCGTGCAAGGTTCTGGAGAAGGAACCGTTGAAGGCCGATTGGACTGGCGCGGTAAATGCGCTCGCGTTGATGGCGACCGGCAATTCCAAATACCTTCCCCGCGTGCGTGAGTTTGCACGGAAATTGGGACCGAAGGATCTGAAGCTTGAATTGAAGGATGGAATGGTGGTCTGGGATTGGGGCTACCGAAATCTTTTTCTCTGCGAGTATTATCTTCTCACGGGCGACAATGAGGTGCTGCACGCCATCAACGAATACACAATCGCGCTCGCCAAAGGGCAGAGCATGTACGGCACGTTCGGACACGGCATTTCACGCCTGACCACAGACGGACAACTTCATGGATCAATCCCCCCTTATGGCCCGGTGAATGCGGCCGGACTCGTGGGAAATCTCGCGATCGTCATGGGCAAGAGGTGCGGGGTGCAACATCCGGAAATTGATCCGGCCATCGAACGCGCCTCAAAATTTTTCGGTTACTTCGTGGACAAGGGTTCGATTCCGTACGGCGAACACATGCCGTGGGCGAACCACGACAACAACGGCAAGAACGCCATGGCCGCGCTGCTATTCGCGCTTCAGGGCAACCACATCCGCGAAACACGCTACTTCGCCAAGATGGTCACGGCTTCCTATGCCAATCGTGAATATGGCCACACCGGTCAGGGCTTCAGTTATCTGTGGGGCGCGCTGGGCGCGAATACCGGCGGACCGGACGCGTTGGCGGCCTTTTTCAAGGAAGCTTCCTGGCATTTCGACCTCGTACGACGCTGCGATGGTTCGTTTACTTACGACGGGGGCGAGCAATACGGCCCGGGCCAGACCGACGACAATAGTTACTACGGCAACAGCGGCTACTATGATTTGAGCCCGGCGGCCACCTACGTTCTCACGTATTCGCTGCCGCTGAAAAAACTCTGCATCACCGGCAAAGATCCGAATCAAAAAAACTGGCTCGGCAAAAAAGACGTGGCCGAGGCCATCGCGTCGGGTCGTTTTGATCTCGACCGCACGACGAAAAGCACGGATGAGCTCATGACTGCGTTGGGCGATTGGTCTCCGGTGGCGAGCAGTTGGGCGGCGGAAGAACTTGGACGGCGACCAAACAAAAAGGAACTCGTCCCTCAACTGATCACGATGGCCGAAGGAACTGACGCGCGAAAACGTCAAGGTGCCGCCGAGGCGCTGGGTTACATCAAGAGCGCCGAAGCGCTGCCCGTGCTGGTTCGTCTGCTCACGCATGAGGATCGTTGGTTGCGGGTCAAAGCAGCGAATGCCCTGAAGAACATTGGCGACACCGCCAAGCCTGTGGTTCCCGAGATGCTCAAGGCGGTGGTCGTCACTGCCGAGCCGGTGACCCCGGTGGTTTGGGACGATCCCATCCAATTGACCCACGGCGAACTGGCCGCGGCGCTGTTCCAAGGCCTGTTGCGGAAATCCATAGAGGGAGTTGATCGCGACCTCCTCTATCCCGCGATCCGCGCCATCGCACAAAACGCAGATGGCATGGCGCGCGCCACGCTCACGCGCACGATCTCGGAACAACTGACCCTCGAAGATGTGCGAGCGCTCGCGCCCGACATTCTCACCGCGATAGATGTTCCATCACCGGCGGACACGATGTTTGCAAATGAAATACGGCTGGCTGGTTTGAAGGCGCTTTCGAAGTATCATTTCCAGGAAGGCATCCGCGTGGCGGTGAAGTTCGCCGCGACGCAGAGCAATCACGGCAGCGAAAATCGCATGGGCGAAATCATGAAGGAACTGCTCGGCTACGGCGCGGCCGCCAAAGTCGTGCTGCCCGACCTCAAGAAACTCGTCATCCAATCCAACACCGACCCGGATTTCCCGGATTGGGCCAAGGAGAGAAGAACAGCATCTGTTGTGGAGGCGATCAAAGCCCTTGAAGCCGCCACTGATCAGCCGGAGTTGCGATCCATTGGAAGCAAATCGCCAAATGGAAATTTGTAGATCTGCTGCGGCCAGCCGACCATGCACCGTCATCAAAATGAATTTTTCTTGTGGGTTCGGCTGATGGCTTTGCTGAGTCTGATTGCGTCCCCGCTTTGCGCACAACAAGCCGACTCTTACAAAACCAAGCCAGCGGGCCACGAGCAAAACAAGAAACGGGCAGCGGAACTTTTTGAGCAGAACAGAAAGAAATATGCAGGCCAAACGAATATTCTCGTCCGCCCCGGCGTTGTGGGGGACAGGAAAAATCGGCGGGTTGAAGTGTTGGTGGAACGGACTGGCGTTGGGCAAAATGCGCCTTGCGAATTTCTGGTGCTTGACGACTCCAGTGATCACGCATACGAAGCCCTGCTGCTCTCTTTTGCCAAACCGAGCGAGGTTCATCGAACGCTGGAGTTCATCGGCACGAAACCCGGGGAGCCTTTCGACCCCGAGTCGCTTCGTTTCTGGGCCAAGGGTGAAACGTTCATGATTGGAATCGCCAGATCGAACGAGCCGCCGCTCCGGATTGAGAAGCTGCTTCTCGATCACCGCTCCGGCAAAACACTCCGCGAAGACGGATTCATGTTCACCGGTTCCAAAACGCTCCCCGTTACCGAGAATCCCGCGCAAAAGTTTTATGCGGCCGACGAGTATCAACCCAAGGCCATTGTCTCGCTGTTCAATTCTACTTTCACCGTCCTTGATGTCCCTTACTCGGCCGCGAAGGAAGCGGTTTATCAAAACATAATCGTCAATCCCAAACATGAGCTAGCGGAAGGATCGCTTCTTACCTTGGTCATCGAAGCGGCTGCCAAGGACGGGACAACACGCGTGAAGGACCTGCTGCTTCAGGTGAGCGCGATTAACACTCAAACCAACAAAGCTGCCACCGACACGGAACGCTTGGAGCGTCTGAGCTTTGAACTCAAGGACGCGGAAACGGTGCTCAACAAAAAGCCGGGTTTGATATCAATGATTGAGAGCCTCGCGAGGCTGGACCGAAAGAAGCATGACTATTATCTGCAAGTCCGGTTTGCGCCGAATGTCGAACTTGGACAAGCACAGGCGTTGGCGAAGATACTTTCCAGCATGGATAATGAACGAGGTGTCCGAATTGAACCTCCAGATCCCGGTCAGCTCTACTACATGTCTTTCACGCCGGACAATGAACTTCTAGATCGGGAAACGAGAATGTTTCATCCCTGGGAGCTGTCCCTAGCCGAGAAGGATGGGCAAGTTAAGGGGAGACTGCTGCTGGTAGAATCGGTCTGGAAAAAAGGCAGCTCGATTTCCGAATTGGAATTTTCGGAGTTCACCGTTTCCAACCCGCAGGATCTAATCAAGGAGTTTAATTCCGAAGCCGCGCGCGCAAAGAAATCTGAGAAGCGAGCCAAACCCGCCGTGATCATGGTGTTTGCGCCACCAACCTTGAAGCACGGGCAGTTGATGAAGTTCCTTGAACCGGTCTTACCAACACACCAGACTGTCTATGTTTATTTGAATGAACCAATGCCGCCAATTCCGGCCAAGAAATCAACACCATGAGAAAAATCAAACCGGTCGAGTGTCCTGTCGCTTTGCTGGGCCTTTGGCTCTGTGGCGGACTGATAGTCGCGACCCTTCACGCCGCGCCAACCGAAAAGCTATCGAACCCGGATTCAAAAAAACCAACCGCGCCAACTTCTGCCGATTTACTGGCGGCCATAGATCACGGCACGGCCTTTTTACTCAAGAGCCAGAACTCGAACGGCTGGTGGTCCACGCCGGAACAACCTGCCGTGACGGCGCTGGTGCTTACCGCTTTGAACCTGGAGCCGTCCGGACGCTTTCAACGGAGCCGACCCTCCGAACTAGCTCGCGCGTACGATTTCATCTTAACTTCTGCGCGACCCGATGGAAGCATCCAGCGCAGCGGCCTGGCCAATTACAACACGGCGCTTTCACTCGTTGCGCTCACGGCGGCGCACGATGTCAACTTCACTCCTGTCATCCTCGCCGCTCGCAAGTATCTGGCGGGATCGCAGATTGATTTCGGCGTGCGCGGCACGAATGACACGCCGTTCGATGGCGGGATTGGTTACGGGAGCAAGTATCAACATTCGGACATGAACAACACGCTGATGGCCATCGAGGCGATGCGGCTTTCGGAAGCAGCCGTCCCCAAGGACAAGCCTGCGGCACTTGCATCTGATTCAGATGTGAACTGGCCCGCTGTCGTTCACTTTCTGGAAAATTGCCAAAACCTACCGTCACACAACAAGGCCGAGTGGGTTTCAGAAGATCTAAAAGATCGCGGAGGATTCATCTACTATCCCGGCAACACCAAGGCGGCGAGCATAACTAATTCTCAGACCGGACGCGTCGCACTCCGCAGCTATGGCAGCATGAGCTATGGCGGATTGTTAAGCTACCTCTATGCCCAAGTGGACCGGAACGATCCGCGGGTCACGGCTGTGCTCGACTGGCTTAGGGCTAACTATACCCTCGCGGAAAATCCCGGCATGGAGCAGCAAGGATATTTCTACTACCTGCACCTGATGACGAAGGCACTCACCGCCGCGCAAGTGGACAAGTTGAAAACAGCCGGTGGCGGCGAAGTGGACTGGCGCGCCGAAGTGGCCGCACGGTTGATCCAGTTACAAAAGCCGGACGGCTCCTGGGTCAATCCAGAACCGCGCTGGTGGGAGGGCGATCCCGCACTGGTAACTTCCTACGCGATGATGACGCTGGAGATTCTCCATGCCCATTCAAGCCGCCAGTAGAGGTTGGTTAGGTCACATTAGCTTTTGGAGCATTGGGCGGTCCGAACAAAACAGAAGCGGGGGGTGCCCGAAGGCCTCCCCCCCGCGCTCGCCTGTTTGGTCGGCTATTTCGG
>JANPGB010000083.1:0-3431 GCA_031423695.1 Verrucomicrobiota bacterium | reverse complement strand
TACTTCTTGGGTGAAGTGTCTCGAAAAATTGAATAAACAGTTTGCTCTCGATGATATGGAATGGATGGAGAGGCTTCTCAGAATTGCACGAGAGAATTTTTTGGCAAAACCCAGCAAGATTATTCGTCTCTCAAGTGTTCTAGCGCAGCGCGCCATGGGCCCACGCGACGATGTGCTTTGGCTTTTGCAGTTCGACACCTTCCGAAGCCTCGATGGAGTTGCTGCAAGGACTCTCTTAAAGAATGCCTGTGAAGAGGCAATTCTCCACAACGACTTGGATTTCTTTATCAAATTGGGACGGCGATTGACCGGAAAGAAGAAGTGCATCGTCGCCATGGTCCCAAAAAAGCACGGCGACAAGCTAAGGCGTCTCATCGCAATGCATTGGATCGATTTTGTCGGTGGAGGCTTGGATTTCTGCCATTTTACCGATTCCGCACTATGTGACTTTCTCAGGATAGTCAGACCAGACCTTGCGCCGACGCTGGAGGCAGTTCGCATTACGCACCAACGTGAATTGAAACTGGTGCAAGCAAAGCCCCCCGCAGTTCACACAGCCGAGACTAAGGGAGATGTAATTGTTTTAGGTTAGGCCAGAGCTACCCGGGAGGTGAGATACGTCATTCGTTTGTACAAAGCCTTGACCCTTTGAAAACCCCCTGAAGTTTCTCGATTGTCTGCGGCATGATTACTACTGCAATCACGTCCGCGACAGAGACCGGCGATAAAAATAGTCTCGAACTCATGACTGCGCCAGTCGTGAAAAATGGTGTGATTGATCTGGAAGCGCAACTCTCCCGCATCCTGGCGCGAGTCCCGCCTATCATCACCCTGCCCAAGCCGAAGCAGAAATGCCCGTACACAGGACAAGCAAGAACCTGCCTACTTGAACTGGTCGCGCCCTGTGACAGGAACGGGCACAAGCCGCCCGTGCGCGCCATTTACAGGCGCAGTCACAAACACGCGGTTCGCGGGCGCTGGTTGATCCCGGCCGAAAATCTCTTCCGCTACCTGCTCTCGTTGGAAGCAGGTTCGGTGGAGGCGTATTCGAAACTCGCAGCGGAAAGAAAAAAGGAGAAGGCAGAATGAAATCCCCAATACGTTGGAGCAAGGCCAGCGGCAGCACCAAGCGGCTGGTGGAGAAAATCATCCGTTTGGGCAGCCGCGCCACAAAACGTACGTTATCGGCAGGCCGCCGAAGGGAATTGGCGGAAAGGCTGGATTATGAGCGATGAAGGGGTGCGGACTCCACAAGTCGAGCAACGGTCAGATGTCGCCAAGTCGCCAGGCTGGTTCAAAGCCATGCGCGGGAATGATTCGCTTGAACTGATTCGGAAAAATCCCAATGCCTACGCACTTGGCGCGGTGATTGCCAACCGCGCCCGCTGGCGCGAAGGATACAATGCCGATGGACTTGAACAGGGAGAGGCATTGCTTGGCGATCACAATGAGTACGGAATGACGCGCCAGCAATACAGAACCGCCCTGGCGCATCTTCACAAAGGCGGTTTTGCAACCAGCCGCACAACCAACGAAGGAACGATTGCGCGCCTGTCAGACACAAGGCTTTTCGACCCGCTGAATCTCACGGGCAACCAGCAAGTCAACCAGCCGCCAACCACCGTGCAGCCGACGCCCAGCCAGCGGGCAACCAGTAACGAAGAAGGAAAGCAGATAAAGAAAGTTCAAGACGATTCGTTAAGGGAACCTCGTTTGATAAATCCGCAACTTGTCGAGCTGATGAAACTATGCCGCGAAGTGCTTGGCGATAGTGAATTTAAGTTGCAGCACAAGCGATGGATTCAGCGCGCGGAGAAATATCCGGTAAAATTGCGACGTGTGTTGAACGATACCCGGGAAAAGGCGAATAAAGATGGACTTGAGAATCCGGCGGCATGGGCGGAAACAATGTGGAAGGAGTTTAGCCCGAAAACACCTTAGTCATCCTGCAAATGATGAAAACATTTCAAAAAGAGCCGGTCATCCGCTCTGGCCAGCGCCGGCCCTACCACAAGGGCACACACCGGCAAATCCGCCGCAGGATTCGAGTAGTTGCCGAATTGCTCCGCCTGGGTGCTCGCAAATGGGAGATCCACCGAATCATCAAAAAGCGATTCGCCGTCCAATGGCGTCAGTGCGACCGTTACATCGCCACCGCCCGAGCTCAAGGCACGCTGCCGGCGAACTCCGATAATTCATCGGCGACATGACTCACGCGCGCGCCCGCGCCCGCGCATGGCTCAACTAAGCCCGCTTGATTTTTACAGATGCTCAAAACGGGCAATGACTTACGTTGAAATTAATGGCCTGCGGAGCAGGGTAGCTTGATTCTAGCGCAGCGACAATTTTCCACATGGCCTGGTATAATCCAAAATGCCGCTGCTACATGAACTCGCGCGCAGGGCTGCAATAAGTCCAGCGACAGTTTGGTTGAAGCTCAAAACAATGGCACTATCGCACAGAGGATTGTTGCCGGAACTCAGTCCGTTACAACCTGCGCTGCGAGATCGGCGGTGGAGGCATCCGTCTCGCTGGGTGGTTATGTTGGAAGCATCCCTTAACCAGGACGCAGAGCGGCAACCCCAACCCTCGGAGGCCATGCCGCCATCCGACCAAGTTACCGGTCCTTCGAGCACCCTGGCCACCGTTTCGGAATTGGATTTTGCATCGCTCATCATATCAGTTTCTCGCGTATCGCTGGGCCACCGCAAAGGCCAGGCATTTGGTGCGCTCCCCTTGGCCAAAGCAGATGGATTCCATCCGCTGTGCGGCATTGGCGTAGGCAAGGTGATGATCCACCAGCTCAGTGACGCCGTTGTACGCCGCCCAAAGTGTGCCCCGGATCCCGGCCAGGCCATTGCCCCGTCCTTCCTCAAACAATCGTCCGCTCATCTGCCGCAAACGATTTGTCCGCGTGATGGCTTCCTGATAACTGCGGTCGCCTTGCTTGGGGCGTCGATTGGGGAATGGAAACACCTCCAGGAGGTAGCAATCCAACAGATTGGAATCCATTGGCACCTCGGCGAAGCGGCGGTAGCTCTGCACCAGACTGTCGTATTCTTTCAAGATGACGCCCACCGCCTCCTTCGCGTGTTCGATCCGCCGGTCCATGCCCAGGCCATGATGCGACCGCAGCAGATCCCGGCCATGCGCGAGCGCAAGGCTGAGGGTGTTCTGGCACACCACGCGAACAGGGGTAAAGCGAATCTTCAGGGCAGTGCGCCCATCATGCCCGTTGCTGAGCAGCAAATACCGTTCGACTTCATCCGATCCCTTGATGGCTACCCTTTCTTTCACCTTGGCGAGCATCCAAACCCGTTCGCCCTGCCCGAGGGCGCCGGCGGTTTCATAGGTGACTTGTCCAGTCTCGATGATCGGATCAAAGAAACTGAATGCCTTCCGGTTCTGGAGGACTTGGTAATTTTCGCCCA
>JANPGB010000082.1:0-5515 GCA_031423695.1 Verrucomicrobiota bacterium | reverse complement strand
TCTGGCGAACCTTGACCTGGGCAAGTAGACCGTTTATGGCGACGTCAGCAAGAAGGTCATCGAGACTACCGTTGGCTGCGTCATCTTCTTGGAAATCTGGTCGCCGGAACTCGGTTTCTTCAACAAGGTTGCGGCGAAGGTTACGCTCGGTGATCTGATCTGGCGCTGTTACAAGAACGTTGGCCACGACAAGACTGTGATTATGTTTGATAAGCTGAAAGAGCTGGGCTTCCGCGAAGCTACTAAGGCTGGCGTGTCCATCGGCATTGATGACATGATCATTCCGAAGGAGAAGGATCAGGAAATCGAAACGGCGCACAAGCTGATCAAGGAAGTTGAGAAGCAGTATCGCAAGGGCGTCATCACGACGGGCGAACGCTACAACAAGATCATTGATATCTGGACGCACTGCATCGACCAGATTTCCAACGTCATGTTCGACACGCTCAAGAAGAACCAGGGCAAGAGCGAGTTCAACCCCGTGTATCTGATGGTGGACTCCGGCGCGCGCGGTAACAAACAGCAGGTGCGTCAGCTCGCCGGTCTGCGCGGCCTCATGGCCAAGCCCAGCGGCGACATCATCGAGAAGCCCATTCTCTCGAACTTCCGCGAAGGTCTCACCGTCCTGGAATACTTCATCTCCACGCACGGCGCGCGCAAAGGTCTGGCCGATACCGCGCTCAAGACCGCGGACTCGGGTTACATGACCCGCAAGTTGGTGGACGTGGCGCAGGACGTGATCATCCGCGAACGCGATTGCGGCACCACCAACGGCATTTGGGTCCAGCCCATTTACGAGGGTGATGACGAAGTCGTCAAACTCAGCGAACGCCTCGTGGGTCGTCACTCTTGTGATGACATCATGAACCCGACCAGCCCGAAAGAATACTTGGTCAAGGCCAACGAGGAAATTGACGAAGTCCGCGGCAAGGCGATTGACGCTTCCGGTTTGGAACGGGTGAAAATCCGCTCCGTGCTCACCTGCGAAAGCAAACAGGGCATCTGCATGTTGTGCTACGGCCGCAACCTGGCCACCGGCCTCCTCGTCAAACTCGGCGAAGCCACCGGCATCGTCGCCGCGCAGTCCATCGGCGAACCCGGCACGCAGCTCACGATGCGCACGTTCCACACCGGCGGTGTGGCGGCGGGCGTGTTCAAGCAGCCCATCATCAAAACCAAGCACGAGGGCACCATCCGTTTCAACGAACTCCGCATCGTGCAGCTGGAAGACGGCAACAACATCGTCCTCAACAAAAACGGCTCTGTGGCCATCCTGGGCGAGGACGGCCGCGAGCTGGAAAACCATAACGTCGTCATCGGCGCGGTCATCTCCTTCAACGACGGCAGCAAGGTCAAGAAGGGCGACACGCTCGTGCAGTGGGATCCGCACAACGTGCCGATTCTCTCCGAGAAGGCGGGCAAGATTAAGTTCCATGACATCATCGAAGGCGTGACCATGAAACAGGAAGTGGACGATGCGACCGGCGAGGAGGCCATGGTCATCATCGAACACAAGGAGGACTTGCACCCGCAGGTCATCATCGCGGACAGCCACGGCGAGACGCTGGCCAGCTACCCGATTCCGTCCGGCGCGCACATCGTCGTCCAAGAGGACGTCAAGATTGTGCCCGGCACACTGCTGGCCAAGACGCCCCGCAAACAGGCCAAGACCCGCGACATCACCGGCGGTCTGCCCCGCGTGGCCGAGTTGTTCGAGGCGCGCCGTCCCAAAGACGCGTCCGAAATCTCCAAGATCGACGGCATCGTGGACTTTGGGGCGAGCGTGCGCGGCAAGCGTTGCGTCGTCATCAAGGATCAGGTGACCGGCGTCGAAGAGGAACACCTCATCGCCATCGGCAAGCACGTCATCGTGTTCAAGGGCGACTTCGTCAAGAAAGGCCAGCAGTTGACTGAAGGCCCGATGGACCCGCACGAAATCCTCGACATCTGCGGACCGCAGGAATTGCAGGAGCATCTCGTGAACGAAGTGCAGCAGGTTTATCGTCTGCAAGGCGTGACCATTAACGACAAGCACATCGAGATCATCGTCCGTCAGATGCTGCGCAAGGTGCGCATCACCGAACCCGGCGACACCATGTTCCTCTGGGGCGAACAGATCGAGAAGATGGAATTCGAAGGCGAGAACGAACGCGTCGAGAAGATGGGCGGCAAGCCTGCCGAAGCTTCCCCGGTGCTGCTCGGCATCACGAAGGCGTCGCTCGAAACCGAGTCGTTCCTCAGCGCCGCGTCCTTCCAGGACACGACCCGCGTGCTCACCGAAGCCTCGACCCGCGCCAAGGTGGATTACCTGCGCGGCTTCAAGGAAAACGTGATCATGGGCCACATCATCCCGGCGGGCACCGGCTTTGACTATCATCGCAAGGTGACGCTCAAGCGCCTGGTCGAACTGCCGGAAGAGCCCGAGGCGGAAGAAGTGCCGGTGGAGGAATCCGTAAATCCGCTGCTCGGTTAAGTCGAAAAACAATTCACACAAGAGCATCCGGTTCGTCCGGATGCTCTTTTTTATTGGCAAAATGAAGAATCAATTGGCGTTGAGGCGGAAAAACTGTCGGATGGCGGTTGGGTTGTTTGTATAAGGGCTGAAGGCACCAAGAACATTTGTAAATTCTCCACTTACATTCAATGCCGATTGCAGGCTGAAATCAGCATTGGTCCAGTATAACACCAATTGGTTTCCGACTGTTTGCCAATCCAGTGAAGAACGCAAGTCTAACTTGAAGATTGTTCCTTTGGCAGAAGTTCCGCCAAATCTTGCGGTTCCATAAAGAGTGCCAGCACTGAAAACAAGACCAGCTTGGGGGTTTTTGCCATCAATGTTTGTCGACCCGGCACTTTGAGTGAAATTCTTTAGCACGACAAAACCGCTGCCGTCTGTGTGCAACTTGAAGAGCACGCCGTTGGTCGCGCTGCCACCAGATCGCGTGCTGCCGTAAAGTGTGTTGCCATTCAAAAGCAAACCTGCATAGGGTGTCGCTCCATCAGTTCCAGAAAAATGTTTCAGCACGGCAAAATCGCTGCCATTCGTAGTCAGGTTAAACACTGTTCCTGCTGCTGAATTGCCACCCAACTGGGTTGTTCCGTATAGGACATTGCCGCTCAAAACCAAACCAGCCAGCGGATTCGCACCATCGCTGTTTGTACGTGGAGGAGTGCTGGCCCAACGAGAGAAACTTTTCAAGACGGCGAAGTTGTCGCCGTTTGTATCAAGCCTGAACACCGTGCCGTGTCCATCCGGCCCGCCTAAAACTGTAGTTCCATATAAAACACCGTTGTCCAAGATCAACTTGGATTCCGGATTGATGCCTTCACTGTTGGTGAATATGCCGGATTCGTTGGTGGCTGTTGCTGCAAAGGATTTGATTATTGAGTAATCAGACCCGTTTGTGCCCATCTTAAATACAGTCCCATTAGTAAAATTGCCGCCGCTGAATGAGACGCCATATAAAACATCGCCATCTAAAATCAGCCCGCTGAAATAGCCGGCGCCATCATTCAAAATTCCTTGTTTTAGAACAGTAAAAGCGGTCCCATCGGTGTTGATTCTAAAGATCGTTCCCAGCTGGTTGCTGCCTCCGTTGGAAGTTGAGCCGTATATCGTGCTGCCATCAACAAGTAGATCGGCTTGGGGTATTGTTCCGTCATAGTTTGAGCCTCCGGGCGCGCCCGGGAAGGATTTCAGAACTGTGAAGCCGGTTCCATCCGTGTTTATTTTGAAAACCGTGCCGCTGCCATAAATCCCGCCGCCGTCTCCACCGGTGGATGCCGTTCCATATAAAGTGCTGCCATATAAAGATAGTCCCGCCATGGGTTCAGCGCCGCCAATGTTTGTGTAATTTATGGAAGCGAGAGATGGAAAACTTTTAAGTGCTGTATAAACCTGTGCTTGAACAGCAACCACTGCCAGCGTCAGAACGCTTGAAACATTGGCCATGGTTAGAATCTTGATTCGCCTCATTGACTTTGTTTGTTCGAGCCCAAAATAGCACGATGGTGCTGAAGCTCCAATTAATTTGCCCCGAATTCATGAACGGAGGCCGAGACAAGTGCATCTGACATTGTGTGGCTGATGGTGAAGTTGAACAGTAGGAAATTTTTGTTGGCTGAATTCACCTGGCATCCGCTACACTCCGTTTCGATTCATGCGCAATGGTGTAATGATTGAAGTTGAAAACCTGACCAAGCGGTATGCCGGGCATACGGCGGTGGCGGGCATTTCCTTCACGGTCGCGCCGGGCGAGATCGTCGGCCTGCTCGGGCCGAACGGCGCGGGAAAAAGCACCACCATGCGCATCCTCTCCGGTTTCATTCCGGCCACCGCCGGCACCGTGCGCGTGGGTGGGTTGGACGTGTTCGACGATTCCACAGAAGTCCGCCGCCGCATCGGTTACATGCCGGAAAACAATCCGCTGCATGTGGACATGCGCATCCGGGAGTACCTAAAATTTCGCGCGCGGCTCAAGGGCCTGGGTTGGAAACGTTCCCGCCAGCGCGTGGACACCGTGCTGGAGCAATGCGGCCTCACCGAGGTCAGCAAAAAAATCATCGGCCATCTTTCCAAAGGCTTTCGCCAGCGCGTGGGGCTCGCGGATGCGCTCGTGCACGAGCCGGAATTGATCATTCTCGACGAGCCGACCATCGGCCTCGACCCGCACCAGATTCGCGCCGTGCGGCAGTTGATCAAAAGCCTGGCCAAGTCCCACACCGTCTTGATTTCCACGCACATTCTTCCGGAGGCCGAGATGACCTGCAACCGGATGCTCATCATGTACGAGGGAAAAATCCTGGCGGCAGACACGCCGGAAAATCTGCAGAGCCTGATGAGCAGCGACAACCAGGTCGTGGCGGAGATCGCCGCGCCGGAACGGGAACTGATCGACTGCTGGACGCAGATGCCGGAGGTCGAGCACTTCAATGTGTCCTCGGCGGAGGGGGAATATTTTCGCTGCGCGCTGACGCCCCGCGACGGGATGGATTTGCGCCCGCTGGTTTTTGCCCTAGTCCGCGAGCGCGGCTGGTATCTCCGCGAGCTGACGCGCAGCCGGCATTCGCTGGAAGACATCTACGTGCGGGTCACCAGCCCGGTTGAGGAGGACGAGACGAAATGAAGGGGGAATGCTTGAAGGCCAAACATCGAACATCGAACATCGAACATCGAACATCGAATGGGCGGTCCGCGTGTGCCCACTCTTCATTGGGCGTTCAAAGTTCGATGTTCAATGTTCGATGTTCCCTTGAGAAAGGTGGGCTTTAATGCGCGTCTATTGGGCTTTGACCCGGCGCGAACTGGCCGGTTTTTTCTGTTCCCTGACCGGCTACGTGATCATCGCGGCGGCGGCGTTTCTGACCGGCTACAGTTTCTATCTTGTCATCGGGAAACTGCAGGGGATGCCCACGACCGCGCCGGTGACGGAAATCTTTTACGACACCGCCTACTTCTGGCTGATCCTGCTGCTGGCCGCGCCGGAGATCACGATGCGCCTGTTCGCGCAGGAAA
>JANPGB010000081.1:0-23902 GCA_031423695.1 Verrucomicrobiota bacterium | reverse complement strand
GAGGTCGTGGCGGGATTTCTTTTCCTCTTTCTTGAGCTGCTTTTCCACCATCACCTGCGTGGCGATGCCGGCGTGGTCGGTGCCGGGCAGCCAGAGCACTTCCTTGCCGTCCATGCGCGCCTTGCGGCTGAGGATGTCCTGGATGGTGTTGTTGAGGACGTGGCCCATGT
Organism: Verrucomicrobiota bacterium; assembly: GCA_031423695.1. Taxonomy (GTDB): domain Bacteria; phylum Verrucomicrobiota; class Verrucomicrobiia; order Limisphaerales; family CAIQOK01; genus CAIQOK01. Next base: position 23,732 of record JANPGB010000081.1, on the reverse strand, counting down.
GGAGCATCCCGGTGACGTTCGGCGGCGGGATGACGATGGAATACGCGGGCTTGGCGGACTTCGGATCGGCGGTGAAGCAACCCTGCTTCAGCCAGAAGTCATACCATTTGTCCTCGACGGACTGCGGTTCGTAGGCTTTGGAAAGTTCCATAAGAAAAACGGGTTTACGCGAATTACGCTAATTGACGCGAATAAAAAACAAAACGGCTCCGCAAAAAATAATTAGCGAAAATTCGCGTAATTCGCGTAAAAGTTTTTTGCTTCATAAACGAAAATCTTCCGGCAACAGCGACGACTGCGGTTTGCTGCGAATGATGCGCTTCCATTCCAGCGAGTCCGCACCGAAATTCACCAGCAGACCGAGTTCAAGCTTTGACACCACCAGATAGTTCAACACCTGCTTCACGTGGGCGTCGGTCAGCCGCTCAACAGCCTTGGCCTCGAACAGAATTTTATCCCAAACGACGAAATCAGCGTAGTAATGATGCGGCAGAATCACGCCCTTGTAGGTGACCTCGTATTTGCGTTCACGGGCAAAGGAAATCTGCGCGCGTTGCAATTCCACGACAAACGCATCCTTGTAAAGAACTTCATCCTGTCCCTTGCCCAATTCGCGATGCACCTCCATGCAATGCCCCACGAGTTTGAAAACCTCGTCCTTGTAAAGCAGTTCGCTCATGGCTGTGTTCAAAATTCGCGCTAATTGGCGTAATTCGCGTAAAACCGTTTTGTCATTTCTTCAACAGAGCGAACTCCATTGAGTCCACGAGCGCCTGCAACGAGGCTTCGATGATGTTTTCGCTCACGCCGACGGTACCCCATTCGCGGTGGCCGTCGGTGGATTCGATCAGCACGCGGGTTTTCGCCGCCGTGCCGGCCACGCCGTCCAGGATGCGCACCTTGTAGTCGGTGAGGGTGATTTTTTTCAGCTTCGGAAACGATTTTGCCAGCCCGGCGCGCAAAGCGGAATCCAGCGCGTTCACCGGACCGTCGCCTTCGGCCACCTCGTCGTGAATCTTCTTGCCGACGCGCACGCGCACGGTGGCTTCGCAGACAGACTGCTTGGCGTCGCGGCGCATGGAGACGTGATACTTCTCCACCGTGAACTTCAGTTCGGTGTCGTGCTTGAGGATGCAACGGATGAGCAACGCCATGGAAGCCTCGGCGGCTTCAAACTCGTAGCCTTCGTGTTCGCGCTGTTTGATCGTGTCGAGAATCTGCCGCAACTCCGGGGTGTCGTTCGTCACTTTCAAGCCCAGTTGCTGGGCTTTGACCACGATGTTGCTGCGGCCCGCCAGATCGCTGACGAGAATATTCCGCTCATTGCCGACCAGCGAAGGATCAATGTGCTCGTAACTCGACGCGAGTTTCTGCACCGCGTTGACGTGCGCGCCGCCCTTGTGGGCAAACGCCGCCGAACCCACCCAAGGCTGGCGCGGGTTGTGACGCAGGTTCGCGATCTCATCCACGAATTGGGAAAGTTCCTTGAGCTTCGCCAGCGACTTTGCGGGCACGGAAGATTTCCCCAGCTTCAGGGCCACGCAGGGAATGACGCTGGTCAAATTGCAATTGCCGGTGCGCTCGCCATAGCCATTCACCGTGCCTTGGATATGCACCGCGCCCGCTTCGATGGACGCCAGCGCGTTCGCCACACCGAGGCCGATATCGTCGTGCGTGTGGATGCCGACTTTGCAATTCAATTTGCCGACGGCGACTTTGGTTATTGCGATGATTTCCGAAGGCAGACAACCGCCGTTCGTGTCGCACAAAACGACAAAATCCGCTCCCGCTTTCTCGGCGGCCTGCCAAGTGGCGATGGCGTATTCGGGATCCAGCTTGTAGCCGTCAAAGCAGTGTTCGGCATCGTAGATGACAAACTTGCCGTGGTCTTTCAAATATTTAACGGTGTCGCCGATCATGCCGAGATTTTCGTCAGGCGTGCAGCGCAGGACTTCCTTCACATGGAGCATGGAAGTCTTGCCGTAGATCGTCACGACGGGCGTTCCCGCTGCGATAAGCAAACGCACTTGATCGTCCTGTTCCACGGCCACGCCTTTCTTGCGCGTCGAACCGAAGGCGGCGAGTTTCGCGTTCTTAAATTTTTTCTTTTTCGCCTGTGCAAAAAACTCGATGTCCTTGGGATTGGAACCCGGCCAGCCGCCTTCAATATAGTGAACCCCGAAAGCGTCGAGTTTCTCGGCGATGCGCAGCTTGTCGGCGACCGAGAAGTTTATGCCTTCGCCCTGACTGCCGTCGCGCAGGGTTGTATCGTAGATTTCCACTTCGGGTTTCATAATTCCGCATTTGCGGAGCGAATATCTACGACAAATCGGACTTCCATGCAAAGGCCAAATGCCTGCACTTGGTTGCGTACTGAAGGTGCCGGCGGGGTTCGGAGCCCGATCCCGATGCCCGTTGAGGGCCGGCTGGCCAAGCCTGAGAATCGACTACCGCCGTTTGGGCGATGCCATCATCCAGCAGATCAGACACAGCGCGAGAACGTCCGCGACCAGGACAACAAACCAAATCCAGGTATTCGCGAGGCCGTGCAAAGTCAGCCACACGAGGTGAAGTGAAATGAAGGCGATCAGCCCGAGCAGCGTGGGAAAGGCCGATGGCCGGGCAAAGTTGATCGTCCAGCCCATCCACTTCTGGCGTTTGGAAACGATCACGCGTGGATCGGCTTTGCAGTAATAAATGCCCCCGGCCTTCCAGTTCTCCGGCGACTTCCACAGGGCCTCCAGAATTTCGGGATCCCTTTCAGTCTTCATGGCTGGACGGTTCAGACCGTCATGATTTCTTTTTCCTTGCCGGCCAGGTGCGCATCAATCTTGCCAATGTAGCTGTCGGTCAGCTTCTGCAATTCCTTCTCGGCGGACTCGACATCGTCCTCGGTGGTGCCGCTGTCGTGTGCGTGCTTTTTCAAGAGGTCCATCGTGTCGCGGCGGACGTGGCGAACGGCCACGCGGCCATCCTCGGCCCGCTTCCGGCAGATTTTGACATACTCCTCACGGCGCTCGGTGCTCAGCTCGGGGAAGAAAATGCGGATGACCTTGCCCTGCGTGGCGGGGGAGAGGCCGAGATTGCTTTTTTGAATCGCCTTTTCAATCGCCGGCAGCGTGGTGGCGTCCCACGGCTGAATGGAAAGTGTGCGGGGCTCGGGGGCGGTGATGCCGGCCAGTTCGCGGATACGCATGGCGGAGCCGTAGACTTCCACGAGAATGTTTTCGACCAGGCCCGCCGAAGCCTTGCCGGTGCGGACGCCGGCGAATTCATTCAAGACCACCTGCTCGGTCTTTTCCATTTTTTCTTCCGCTTCCAGTAAAAAATCATCAAGTGCCATAAGGTAGGCAAACACTAACAAAGGCGGGCGGATGTGTATAGCGGCAAACTGCGGCAAGGGAATTGAAACCCGGGGCGGCCTGATGTCGTCGTCGCTGCACGACCGCAAGCCGCCGGCAAGTCAGAAGAGGTTTTGAAAAACGAGCCGGAAGAAAATGTTGCCGCGTCGGCCGAAGGTCGGCCCGCTGAGCGTGTGCATGTAGCCGGCCTCCAACTTGGCGGTGACGATGGTGAGTTGCAATCCTCCGCCCGCGGCCAGCCACGTTTGGCCAGAACCGCCGCTGCCCGACAGGCCTGCCGCGTCAAACATCAGCAGGGGTTTGATGGCATAGAGGTTGGCATCGTCAATGATGTAATGCGTGGCGGGTTTGATCTCCTCGAGGATGTGCTGGGCCTTCGCGTCGGCTTCCTTATCTCTCAGGCCTTCCTGCACCAAGGTCGCGGCCAGCATGCTGGGGCCGGTCACGTCAATTTGGCGGCGGAGCAGTTGCTTGAGCGAAGTCGGATTGCCGTTTTCATCCTCCAGATCGGTGAGTTCGTTGGGAATCAAGGCGCGGGAGAAAAAGCGGATGGGAAAGGTGAGGTTCAAGTTCACATGCCAGAAAGCGTCGCCGCCACGCACACCGCCGCCGGTGCGCAGCCCGGCCTGGCCTTCGCCGAAGCTGCGGAGGAGAGGGCCCGCGGGCATGGTCAACAACGTCGAGGACGCGGGACTGTCGTATAAAAATTGTCCGGGCGAATTCCCGCCGAAGAATCGGCTTTGAGTCGGCGCGTTGCCCCAGACTTTTCCCGCGCCCGCCACGAGTTCAAGGCCAAGGGTCTGGTTGTCGGCGATGGGAATTTCCTTCGCGTAACCGACGCGACCCGCGAGCCGTTGATAGGAGCCGGCACCACCGTTCCGCCAGCCATTGTCTTCCCACACGGCAGTGCGTAGGAAACCGTATATCGGACGGGGAATGGTGTCGAAGAGCAGGCGGTTGAATTGTTCGTGTGCGGAGGATTGGGTGGCGAGGAATCCGGGAGGGCCGCTCAATTCATCGGCGTTGTACCGGTAACCCGTGTCGATCGCGAGCCGGGTGTTGTTGGCGAGATGCCAGGCCAGTCCGGCGCCGCCGTAGCCGGTCCGGCGCGCATGGTCGAGATCGCCGAGCGGTTCCTTGGCTCCGTGGTAGCCGGCGCTAAAATTAAACTCCTGGAGGGCGTGTGCATCCTGGCGAACGTGGTAGCGCAGGCCGGCCTCTTCACGATGATATGCTTCCTCCAACGCCCTGGCGCCTTGCAAGGACAGGTCCAGGTGGCGATCCGGCTCGGGCGCAGGGCTGAGACGCGCGGGATCTGAAAAGTTCAACAGATCGGTTTCCACCGCCGCACCCAGCGCGGTGCCGAACGCACGATCGTAGGAAACACCGACGATGGGTTTCAGCGCGAGCAGCGGCCGGGGAACATTCTCGTAGAAGGTCGGATGCGGTGAACGCGGGATGGGCAGGACATTGTCCCCCATTTTAACGAGCGAAAAATGGATGTAATAAGGACGGAATGTGATGTCCACGGTGCGCGACTTGGACGGCGCGTTGGTGGCGAAGTCCACGTCGATGTAGAGCACGCCGATCTCGCCCTTGGAGCGGAGGCCGTAGCCCTGAAGGGTGTCGGCGGTGACCGTCGCTTCCAAGGCTTCCATCGCCTCGAAGAGCTTTGCGGGCGTCAGCACATCGCCTGTGGCGAGAGGCAATTTCACCCCGCCCGCCCAACGCCCCGCCACCGTCACCTCGCCCACCCGCAGCGCATAAACATTTTTTTTTCGGGCGCGGTCATGCGCGGCTTTCTCCCGCGGATGATGCGGCGGGATCAAACCGTCGTTCGCTGCGGCGGCTCCGACTTCCAAGTTGACGACGCTTGGGGGGTTCTGTCCCCTGCCCCACACCGCGGCGAGCAGAAGCACCCAGAGAATCGCCAGGTATCCGAGTTTCGCACGAGGCCACATGGAGGGTCGCGCGGTTGCTAGACCTCCACGTTGACCACCTGGCTCAGCGCGTCATGGAGCTTTTGTTTCTGAGCGGGCGTGGGATTCGCGACTCCCTCGATCGCTTTGGCCGCCGGATGCACTTTGCTGATCAGCAATTTTGCCTGGGCCGGCTTGACACCTTGAGCCGCCATGTTTTGAACGGCTTTTTGCTCAACTGGGGTGCCGGTGGTGAACGAGACGTGAACGATCTGCACCTCCTGGCCGCCCGTCACCTTGAACAGATCAAAGACCAGCTTCCAGATGGCGTCGGCCTCGGGCGTGCAGGAGCGTTCGACAATGACCTTGAATTTGTAGCCGGCTTCCGGGCTGAAGACCATGACTTCCAGCAGAAAAGGTTTGCAAACCTTTTTCCCCACGGGCACGACACTGATGGATGATTTTGCCATAATGCATTTGTCCTTTTTGATCGCCCAGCACCTCGAAGGCTTCTTCAAATCTTTCGCTGTGAAGAATGAATCCACCGTGTCTTCGCTGGATGCCCCATGAATTAAATGCAAAGTGCCAGGCTGTCCAGCGGATTCCCGTGCCACCCCGCGCGGGCATTTCGCTTGAATATGCCCCGCCGGCTATGCAGATTGCGCCACCATGAAAATTGCGGCTCGGATTTTCTTTGCGCTGACCCTGGCGCTGGCGGTGCTGCCGGAGACGGTCGCGGCGCGGCCGCCCGACCGGCGGCCTTCCGGCGGCCCGGACTATGTGCGGCTGACCGAGTGGGCGCAGGCGAATCAGCTGCAAATCCGCTGGCGCGACCACGACAAGACCCTCCAACTGAGCAACGGCGTCGTGCGCATCGCGCTCACCGTCAATTCTTGCGACGCGCAAATCAACGGGGTGCAGACGCGGTTGTCCTTTCCCGTGGACCTTCGCAACGGGCTGCCCTTCGTGTCCCAACTGGATCTGGCCAAGAATTTCGGCCCGGTGCTTCATCCGCCCGTGAACAAGCCCGGCGCCAAGATCAAGACCGTCTGCCTGGATGCCGGCCACGGCGGCGCCGACACCGGCGAGCGGTCCGGCGGCATCGAGGAGAAAAAATACACGCTGCTGCTGGCGCAGGAACTCGGCGGCCAGTTGACCCGCGCCGGATTCAACGTCGTGATGACGCGCACGAAAGATGTCAAAGTGGAATTGTCCGCCCGCGCCGACATCGCCCGCCGTCGCCGGGCCGATCTGTTTGTCTGCCTCCACTTCAATTCCTCGCCGGTCGATCGGAACGAGGTGAAAGGCATCGAGACCTATTGCCTTACCCCCGCCGAGGCCAGCTCTTCCAACGCAAACGGGCGAACCGGCGACACCAGTCGGCTGAAGGCCAATGGCAATGACGAAAAAAACCTCCTGCTCGCGCATCAATTGCAGAAGTCGCTGCTGCGCGGACTCCCGGCGGAAGATCGCGGCGTGAAGCGGGCGCGCTTTCAAGTGCTGCGCGAAGCCACCATGCCGGCCGTGCTGATCGAGGGCGGGTTCATGTCCCATCCGGTCGAGCAGAAAAAGATTTTGGATCCCGCCTATCGCCGGCAAATGGCCCGGGCCATCGTGGATGGAATTCTGGCTTACAAGGCGGCCGTCAAAGGCTGACCGCGCTCCTTCGGACGGGCCCGGGGACGCAAAGTTTTGCAATGTTACTCGGATTTCCCCTTGCCGCCGCCGCGCTTGCCACCCGCCGTTAAAACCGTGCCGGTGAGAACCCCGACACCGAAGAAGGCAAAATACATGTAGGCCGCGTTCATCTTCTGCACCTTGGGCAGAATCGGCGGCAGGGAAAGCTCAACCGTCTGGCGGTTGTTCATCCCCATGATGACCAGCAACAGCAGGATGCCGATCATGAAAATTGTCTTCAGCAGCAGTTTCGCATTCATAAAGTGCGGGGAAGCTAGGAAATCAAAACCCGAAACGCAAAGGGATTCGACCAATCACTTGGGGGCACCGGCGTCTCGCCGGTCGTTTTACGCGTCTCGCCGAAAATCCAGGAAGGCAAACTTTCTTTCGGCTCGCCCGCTTTGCCGGATGGGTCCATCCCGGTGCCACCCCTGTCCTAGGGCGCGGCTTCGACGCGGAACAGGTATGGCGCACCGTTGGTCGCGGGCGGGAGAGTAAAGCCAGTCGTGTAGCCCGAGGCGCGCATCCAATCCGTGAACGGCGACCAGTTCACCGCGTTCGCACTGCCGAGAATGCGGTAGCCGTGGCCGGGCGCGGACGGCCATTCAACCCGCACCTGCCGGTTGATGAGCAATGTCGCGTCCACGCGAAAAGTCGCGGCGATGGGGCTGTTGGGATCAGGCGCGGCTTCGACCCGGAAAAAGGCGGGCGCAAGATTGGTTAGCGGCGGGAGGGTGAACGCGGTGTTGGTTCCGGCGGAGGCAAACCAGTTGGAATACGGCAACCACGTTTTCAAATTTGCGCTGCTGTGAACGCGATAGCTGTGGTTCGTCACCGACGGCCACGACAGTTGAATCAGCCCACTCGCCAGCCTGCGCGCCGTGAGCAGAAACGTGGGCGGCGGATTATTCGGGTCCGTCCCCGCGATGAATTCGGCCAGATCGGTCATTCCGTCGCCGTCCGTGTCGGTGGCGGATTTGCGCTGCGCACTGATGCCGCCGAACTGCTGCGCTTCGTACGCGTCAGGGATGCCGTTACTGTTCACGTCGGTGAAGGTGTAGTTGCCGGTGAAGTTGATCGTGCCGCCGGAGACGAGCGTGTTCGTTTGCGATGGCGGCGTGTGATAGAAATTCAAGTCGGCAAATTCCAGCAGGTATTGTCCAGGCGGCGCGTTGGTAATGCGTAGGAATCTCCCCTTCCCCTTTTGCGACGCCGCGCCGCTCAACACATAGTTGGCCTGCCAGATATTATTCGTGATCGTGATTGTGCCGCCCGCCACGTTCGTGACGACCACACTCACATCATCCACCAGCCAGCCCGGTCGCGGCGCGGAGTCGAGCGAGAACAGTTGATACGCCCAGATGAAATAGACGACCTGCCCCGTGTACGGCGAGAGGTCAACCGTCTCCTGTTCCCAGCCGGAGTTGGCATCGACGTACTGCGCGAGCGCCGTGGCGGCGCTGCCGCTTCCGGTGATGATATATAGCGTGCCGGCCTGAAACGCGTCGCCCGGCGCGGCGTCGCTGAAATCGTAGCTGTGCCAGAAGGTAAGTTTCGCGGAGTTGCCGCCGGTGAGCGCGATGGCCGGACTGATGAGGAAGGTTTCGGAGTAATCCAGCGCGTCGCCGCCGAGGTTGCTGCCCCAGCAGTTCGTCGGCGAGTGCGCGACGGTCTGCACGCCGTTGGCGGGAACGCCACGCGTCCAGGCGGATTGTGAGCCGTCGTTGTCAAAGGTGCTCCAGTTCGTCGGCGCGCCGCTGAAATTGTCCGACCACGGCGGGGTGATGGGTTTGCGCGTGCGGAAGGAGAACAGGTTGGTGTGGTTGTCATCCGTGACCGTGTTGCCGGCGGCGTCCCGGCTCACAACCTGGTAAAAATATTTCGTGTCCGGCTGCAATCCCGACAGCACGACTTCGTGGGCGGTGTCGAAAAACAAGTTCGCTGCGCTGTGATCCAGAAACTGCGACTCGCCGAATTGCACGAGCGCGTCGCACGACTCGGAGGTCGTCCACGAAATGGTCGCCTGCTCATAATCAGGGTCGGCAGCGACGCCGGTGATGCTGGGTGGAATCGTGTCCACCCTGGCCAAGGCTCGATCGGTGAATCCGGATGACGCATCGGCGTAGCTGACCTGGATCAGGTCGCCATTTCTGGCCCGTAATTTTCCGGCGGCAATGGCGTTGGTTTGCGACACCAGTTCCAGCGTGCCGCGAAACGTGCCGCGTCGCGGGGTTTCCGTGAGCGTCAAGCCCATGGCATTGGACTGGGTGGTACTCGAACAAACCACGCTGACACTTCCGCTGCCCGCGAGATCAGCATCGTCCACTTGCACGACGACTGGATTCGGAATCGTGTAGCTGCCTTGATCCAGCGCAATCGTGGCACGGCCATCGAAGCCGGGGACGAGGAACTCCAGGATGTTGCGGAGAAACTCGGCGCGGTTGTTGGTCGTGCCCGTGGTCGGCACGGTGTCCAAGGGAAACGAGAGAAACACCAGGCGGCCCGCCGCGTCGGCGCCGGTGCGCGGAAATTTCAGGCCGGTCACTTCCCCCGCGCCGTCGTAGAAAATCGGTTCAGCATCCGCAGCGGGGGTGAGGGTGTCCGAGACATCGGCGGGCAAACCGAACAAATCTTTCAGGCCGCTCGGATCTTCGTAGGGAGTGTAGTCGAGCCCGGCGTTGATGCCGTTGCCAATGGGATTGTTCGCCACGCCGATCACGTCCGGCACGTCATTGGGATCATTGTCGACAATGCTCGACTGCACTTTTAACAGTCCGAGTTTGGCGGAGTTGAAGCCACCTTCTTCGAGGCGGGTCAGGACTTCCATCGAAGCGACGAACAACGATCCGCCCTTCCGCATGTAATCGCTCAAACGATTTTGCTCCGCCAGCGACCAGGCGTCCACAAACTCTGGCAGCCTCCAGATCACGCATTGATACGGCAGCAAGTTCGTCGGCGAACCTTTGACGCTGGTGTCCCACACGTCGTACGAGATGCCGAGTTGCGTCAGCGGCGTCGTGTAGCCCGACAGGGGCGGCACCGGAAAAAGCAAATCGGTGTAATCATCCACGAGCAGAATCTTCGCCACCGTCGGCGCGACGAAGTTGAACAGCCCGCCGCCATTGGAGTTGGTCGCGGCGTTGCCGGCCTCGTCGGTGGAGGCGACGTGGAAGAAATACATTTTGCCGGCACTCAATCCGCTGAGCGCGACTTCGTGGCTGGTGGTCAGCAGCGAATTCGTGAAAGCCTTGTTCAACGTGGAGTTCGTGTTGAACCGCGCGACGGAGTTCGCCGGCTCGTCCGTCGTCCACGTGATGAGGGTCTGACCGAATTCGTTGGTCGTCGCCACCCCGGTGATGACCGGCGGCACCAGATCGGCGCGGGCGAACACGTTTTGATTCGAGCCGGTGGATATGTCGAAGTAACGGACTTCGAGGCTGTCGTTATGGGCGATTTGCAGCTTGAGGTCGTTGGTCGCTCCGCCCGTCACAGTTGCTACGCTGCCGGTGAACGTGCCGCTGCTCCCGGCTGCAAGCAGTGTGAAATTTTCGCCCAGGGTTTCTGTCGTGCTGCGCACGAGCACGCTCGCGGAAGGACTGCCTGCACGGTCGCGGTCATAGAGCGTTACTCGCATCGTGTCCGGCGCGCGATAGGCGTGGCGATCCAGAAATAGCACGCTTGCTCCCGGCGCGGCCAGCGCGCCGGAAGTGACCAGCGCAAAATCCTGATCCACCGCAAACGTGTCGCCGCGCGCATCCTGGCTTACGCTGCGGGCGCGGACGCGGACAAGATATTCGCCGGGCGTGGGCGTCGTAATGAACACGCCTTCGACATTGTTGATGTTGTCGTGACCCGGCGCGTCCGCGATGGATTCGCCTTGGTCGAACTGGTTCCCGCGATAGATGGCACCGCTGGGCGCGACGACTTCGAGGTCGAGGTCGTTGACCAGCGCAGGAATTGCGCCGGGAAATCCCGGCTCGTCCGTGTACGTGAGGGTGACCTTCAATGGCTCATCGCTGCTCCCCAGCAAAATCTTGCGCTCGAACACCTGGCTGTTCGTCAGCGGTGCGCTTTGATCCACGAAATCAATCGTGCGCGCGGAATCAATGATCTGCGTCATATCAACACGGCCCCAGCCTTCGTCGTGATTCGGCGTCGGTGCGTTGCCCGCGGCGAGATCCAAATCCACCGTGGAGTTGATCAGCGCGGCCTTCACCAATGCTGGCGAGGGCGTGGCGTTGGTGTGCGTCACGCGGTAATACTGCACGAACACCGCCGCGCAGCCCGAAACATGCGGCCCGGCCTGGCTCGTGCCGCCTTGATATTGATAGAGCGGCGAGATGGCGGCCCACGCGTATTGGTCGGTGGCCGATTCAGATTGCAGCGACGCGATCCAGGTGCCGGGCGCGACCACATCAGGTTTGATGCGGCCATCTTCACACGGGCCGCGACTGGAAAAATCCGCCATCACGTCGGGACCGTCGCCGTAGATCACAAAATCCACGCGGTTGTTCTGCGACGCGCCCGTGGCGATGACATTTTTCGCGCATGCCGGACTGCCGATGGTCTGCTGGCCCGGCCCGGCGTTGCCGGCGGAGAATTCCAAAATGTAGGGCTGGTCGCCGAGCTTCAACGCATCGGCGTCACGCACCAGTTCGTCAAACTCCATCGCGCTGAGATCGTAACGACCCTGCGTGTCATCGCCCCAACTGTTCGAGCCGATATCCGCGCCCGCGCGGGTGGCGTCCCGAGTCAAACGCTCGAAGCTCGGCGGCGCGGCATAACCCCCCACACCGTCAAAGATGCGCTGTCCGATGATGCTCGCGCCGGGCGCGACGCCAAGGCCGTAGAGATTGCCATCGCCGTCCACCTCGCCGCTCGCGCCGTTGCCCGCGATGATGCCCGCGACGTGGGTGCCGTGGCTGTGTTCATCCGCCGCGTCTGCAAGTTGGCCGGGCGTGCCGTAGAAAAAAAACGCCGGTGTCCGCCCGAGCAGATCGGGATGCATGGTGAGCGCGTCGCCGTTGTTCAAGCCGCTGTCCGCCACGGCAACCTTCACGCCGCTGCCGTCGTAGCCGAGGAGTTGCGTGTCGAGCAGGTTCGGCCCGCCGTCGCCGGCGACGATCTTGGACGAAACCTCGTCGTTCAACTTCAGCTTCGGCGCGGGTTCAATCCACAGCACCTGATCGGAAGCGGCGAGCGCGGCGAGTTGAGCCGGGGTCACCGAGCCGCGCAGAATTCGACCCGCGCGCAGCTTGGTTTCCTGCTGAAGCTGGCTTAAACCAGACTTGATTTGTGCCGCGTCGAAGTCACCGGCCCGCGGAGAAAGCAGCACGGCCACGTCGCGAAGTCCTCCGTCGGCAGCGGATTGAAGCTGGCGGTGAACTTTCTGCGCGGCGCGATAGTCTCCCACAACTTGCACAAAACCCAGCGCACGAATCTGCGCCACGCGGACGCTGGTGAACTTCGCCACGAACGCATCCTCGGGAACATAGCGCAGCAAATCCACGCCGAGCGCCGTGAGTTGTTCGCGCCACGCCGGCCTGAGCGGTTCGCGGAATTGGATGATGAACAACCCGGAGGTGGCCGGGCTGGCGAGAGTTGAGGACTGCACTTGCAACGTTGTTTCCGGCGCGACAAGGGCGTTGCGCAAACGGACGGGCTTGCCGGGCGCGGCGGTTGCGGAAACCACCAGGCCCAGGCAGAACAAGAAAAACATTCCAGCACAACGCGGAAAACAACGTGGCTTCACCGGCTTAGAATAGTCGAGACAACCCGAAAAACAAGCGGCAGCCGGAGGTTACTTTCCCCAATGTCCGAATCTGTTGGCGGGAATTTTCGCCGTCTCGGGGTAAACCAGATAGACCGCGTTATGGGATTTCGTCCACGAGCGGAGGACGTTCTCCCGTTTGTAAATGCGGCGGACGGGCTCGCCTTGGTCCAGCCGCGTCGCCGGGTCGTTAATGAGCACGTCCCCATTTTCCGTGAAGCCGATGCAGACGATGAGATGACCGTCGTTATCGACCGGTCGTCCCGGCAGCAGCCAGTCCCAGCGCGCGGACAAAATCACCGGGATGCCCGCCGCAATCCAGTCTTCCACTTCCGCGAGGTCGTCGAAGCGCGTGACGTAGCTTCTCATGCCGGTGAAGCTTCCCGCGAACGCGGTGTTGAACGGCCAGTTGCCGGTGCCCTTGAAATCCGCGTCATAAACTTTCGCCGCGACTTCCGGCACGGGGAGATTCATCTCGGGACGGTTCATGATTTCCGCCCAGCGCGACAGCACCATCGAAAGCGACGTCGGGCTGCACCAACCCTTGTTCGTCCAGTTGCCGTGCTGCGAATGTTCCGGCGTGGGAATGATTTTACCCCACGCCGCGCGGTTTGATTCGCGTGGCTTCGACGGAATTGTTGTGTTGGCAAAGGACAGGCCGAGAAATTTTAGCGATGGCAACACGCCATTCGCGCCGCTGAGCGTCACCCGGATTTGCGCCGCGTCTGCGGGCTGATTCAAAATCAAAGTATCTGTGTCCACGTTGCCGTCGGCGTCCTTTTGCCCGCTCATGCTCGCGCGCGGAAACATTTTTCCATCCGGCGACCAGTTGGCGAGGGTGTAAAACTTGGTCGGGTGTTCGCCGGCAATTGCCGCCGCTTCAACCTTCACAGCACTTCCCGCAGGTGCGTCGGCGTTCCACGAGACAATGAGTTCGTTCCAGTGGATTTGCGACTTGATTTTCGGCGAGAGGAAAATGGTTTGGCCGTTTTCATTTTGCGAGCGCCTAAACTTGGAAAATTTTTCCACGCCCGTGAATTGGCTGAACCGGCTTTGCTGCGAATGGTCGGCGCTTTGGCAGCCGGATAAAATCGTTCCGGTCAGCAAAATGGCTGCAAATATAGCAAGATTTTTGATTTTCATTGGGTGATCCAGTGGCCAAATCGGTCGCGCGGCAGTTTGGTGTTTTCAGGATAGACGAGATAAACCGTGTTGCGTGAGGTCGCCCACGCGCAGCGGACGTTTTCGCGTTTGTAGATGTGTCGCACGCTTTCCACTTTCAAATCCGTCCATGGGTCGTTGATGATGAGGTCGCTCTTTTCCGTGAAACCGCGGCAAAGGGTGAGATGGCCGCTGAAATCATCCGCGCGCCCGTCGAGCAGCAAATCGTAACGCGCGGAAATGATGATGGGAATGCCCGCCGCAATCCAATCCTCGATCTCCGAAATGTCGCTCAAGCGCGTGACGTAGGCGCGCATTCCTTCAAGGCTGCCGGCGAACGCGGTGTTGTATGACCAGTTGCCGGTGAGAAATTTGAAGCCGTGATCCGCCACGCCCGCCGCAACTTCCGGCGCGTCGAGGTTCCAGTCGGCGCGATTGGAAACGCTGCCCCAGTGCGCGAGCGCCATCGAGAGCGAAGTGGGACTGCACCAGCCATTGCCGCCGAGATAGGATTGTTGCGAGCGCTCGCCGACGGCAATTTCCTTTCCCCAAGCGGCGCGATTTGGTGGTAGCGGCTCAGCCTGGATTTGCGTGTTGCAAAAGGAAAGGCCAAGAAATTTCAGCGCAGGCAAAGCACCGTTCTTTCCGCCAAGCGTGAGGCGGATTTGAACTGCCTTCGCCGGCTCGTTCAACGCCAGCGTATCGGCCCGCACGTCCCCATCCTCATCTCGCTGGTGGTCAACGCTGGTGCGAGGAAAAGCTTTGTCATCCGGCGACCATTGGCCCCAGGAAAAAAACTTCGTTGTGTGTCCCGGATGAATCGCGCGGGCTTCGATAATCAAAAACGTTCCCGGTTCTGCGGTGGCGTTCCAAGAGAGCATGAGTTGGTCCCATTGGATTGGCGATTCTATTTCTGGCGACAGCAGCACGGTTTCGCCGTTGGAGTTTTGCGCGCGGCTGAAATCTGAAAAATCCGTCAGCGCGGTGAAATGGCTGTAGCGCGAGTGCTCGGAGACCGGAAAGCTTTTACAGCCCGCCAATATCGCGGCGACCAAAAGCAAAGCAATGCCCGGTGGTTTGAACATGACATGCCACTATTGCGGCAGGACCCGCGATTGTCCAGCGAGGGATTGGGCCGGTTCAGACGGGATTGTAATTCAGCCACGGCCCCAGCCAGCGCTCCATTTCGGAAACGGACTTGCCTTTGCGCTTCGACAAATCTTCAACCTGGTCTTCACCCAGCTTGCCGACAACGAAGTATTTTGACTCGGGATGCGCGAAGTAAAGACCGCTCACGCTGCTGCCGGGCCACATCGCGAAACTCTCCGTCAGCTTGATGCCGGTGCTTTTCTCGGCGTCCAGCAAGTTCCAGAGGATTTCCTTTTCTGTGTGATCCGGCGAGGCGGGATAGCCTGCTGCCGGCCGGATGCCGCGATACTTTTCCTCGATCAGATCAGCGGTCGAAAGTTTTTCCACCTTCCCAAAACCCCAGGCTTCGCGGGCCTGTTTGTGCAGATACTCGGCGAACGCCTCCGCCAGCCGGTCGGCCAGCGCCTCGGCCATGATGGCGTTGTAGTCGTCGTGGTTGGCCTTGTATTTCTTTACCAGCTCGTCCAGGCCGTGGCCGCTTGTGACCGCGAAGGCGCCAATGAAGTCCGGCTCCGCTTTCGGGGCAATAAAATCTGCCAGGCACCAGTTGGGCGTGCCGTCGCCTTTCTCAATTTGCTGGCGAAGGAAATGGAACTTCGTCAAAACTTTTGCCCGCGATTGGTCGGTGTAAACTTCCACGTCGTCGCCGACACGGTTTGCCGGGAACAAGCCATAAACGCCACGCGGCTGGATCAGTTTCTGGCTGACAATTTGCGCCAGCAACGTCTGGGCAGCGGCAAACAGCTTGGCGGCCTCCTCGCCGTACTTCTCATGCGTAAGAATCTTCGGATAAACCCCGCGTAGTTCCCAGGTGTGAAAAAACGGCGTCCAATCTACAAACGGCACTAGGTCTGCCAGCGCCGGTTCAACGATTTTGGTGCCGGTAAACTCCGGCTTGGGTAAATCGTCATATTTCAGTTTAGGCGCGTTGGCGCGGGCGGCTTCCAGCGACAAGAGTTTTGTCACCGAGCCTGCGTGTTGGGAGCGAAGTTTGTCGTAGTCTTCACGAAGCTGCTTCACGAACGGCGCTTTGCCGGCTTTGCTCAAGAGGCTCGTCATCACCGGCACGGCGCGGCTGGCGTCGAGGACGTGGACGACTGGCTCACTGTAATGCTGCGCCACCTTGACCGCAGTATGCGCCCGGCTCGTCGTCGCACCACCGATGAGCAGCGGAACTTTAAAACCCTGGCGCTCCATCTCGCGAGCGACGTGAACCATCTCGTCGAGCGACGGCGTAATCAAACCGCTCAAGCCGATGATGTCAGCCTTCTCCAGCTTCGCGCGCTCCAGAATTTTTTCGCACTGCACCATCACGCCCATGTCAATGACCTCGTAGTTATTGCAGGCCAGCACGACGCCAACAATATTCTTGCCGATGTCATGCACGTCGCCCTTCACGGTGGCGAGGACGATTTTGCCCTGCGCCTTGACGATTTCGCCGCGCGCGACCATCGCGGCCTTCTCGGCTTCCATGAACGGCGTAAGATACGCGACGGATTTTTTCATCACGCGCGCCGACTTCACGACCTGCGGCAGAAACATTTTGCCAGCGCCAAACAAATCGCCGACGACGCTCATGCCGGCCATCAACGGGCCTTCGATGACGGTTAGCGGCTTGCCGTATTTCGCAAGCGCTTCCGCCGTGTCGGCGTCAACGTAAAGGTCAATGCCCTTCACCAGCGAGTGCGAAAGCCGTTCCTCGACTGTGCCTTTGCGCCATTCTTCTTCAACTTTTTTATCAGTCGCAGTCGTGCCAGCACTGGCGGCCTTGAGTTTTTCACCATGCACTACGAGGCGTTCGGTGGCGTCGGGACGGCGATTCAACAAAACGTCTTCGACGAGTTCCTTCAACTCCGGCTCGATCTCCTCATAGACTTCCAACATGCCGGCGTTGACGATGCCCATGTCCATCCCGGCCTTGATGGCGTGGAACAGGAATGCGCTGTGCATCGCCTCGCGCACGGGATTGTTGCCGCGAAAACCGAATGACACGTTCGACACGCCGCCGCTGACTTTCGCGTGCGGCAGGTTCGCCTTGATCCAGCGCGTGGCTTCGATGAAATCCACGGCATAGTTGTTATGCTCCTCGATGCCCGTGCCGACGGTGAGAATGTTCGGGTCGAAAATAATGTCCTCCGGCGGGAAGCCTACTTCATCCACGAGAATGCGATAGGCGCGTTCACAGATGCGAATCTTGTCGGCGAGCGTGGCGGCCTGGCCTTGTTCGTCGAACGCCATCACGACCACCGCCGCGCCGTATTTGAGAACCTTGGTCGCGTGCTCACGGAACTTGGGTTCGCCTTCCTTCATCGAAATGGAGTTCACGATGCCCTTGCCCTGAACGCATTTCAGGCCGGCCTCGATGACTTCCCATTTCGACGAGTCCACCATGAACGGGACTTTGGCGACTTCCGGTTCGCTGCCGAGCAGGTGCAGATAGCGCGACATCGCGGCGACGCCATCGATCATCCCTTCGTCCATGCAGATGTCGATGATGTTCGCGCCATTCTCAACCTGCTGCCGCGCGATGGCGACGGCTTCCTCGTATTTGTTTTCCTTGATGAGCTTGGCAAACTTCGGCGAACCCGCGACGTTCGTGCGCTCGCCGATCATGATGAACGAGCCGATCTGCTGCGTGAACGGCTGCGAGCCCGAGAGGCGGAGGGGGAGAGTAGCGTCAGGCATCCTGCCTGACGTAGAGGGCGGCATCTTGCCGCCCGGCCTGGCGTTGACAGCACGAGACGCTTCCGAATCTTCCGCGCGCTCCGAAGTGGAGACGTTTTTTCCGCCGGGCTGGAAGCCCGGCTCCACGGCAGGCAGGATGCCCGCCGCTACAACCGTTCGCGCCGTTTTGCGCTCGGCAAACTCCCGCGGATGCTTTCCCTCCAGCGCCTTCGCAATCGCGGCGATATGCTCGGGCGTGTTGCCGCAGCAGCCACCGGCGATGTTAATCAAATTGCTCGACGCAAATTCGCTGAGGAAATTCCCCATGTCTTCCGGCTTCAAATCAAATCCCGTCGGCGAGAGCGGATTCGGCAAACCCGCGTTCGGATAACAGGAGATGGCCGTGTTGGATTTCTCGGCGAGTTCCGCGAGAAACGGCCTCATCAAATCCGGGCCGAGCGAGCAGTTGAGGCCGATGGCAATCGGGTTCACATGCTTCATCGCGTTCCAATAGGCCTCGATGGTTTGGGCGGAGATCATGGTTTCACCGCCAAGACCCACTGCGGCGGAAATCATGATGGGCAAAATCTTGCCGTCCTGCTCGAACACTTCCTGAATCGCAACCAGCGCAGCTTTGGCATTGAGGGAATCAAAAATGGTTTCAACGAGCAGAATGTCCGAGCCGCCCGCGATCAATCCGCGAATCTGGTGTGTATAAGCCGTCTTCACCTGATCGAACGTGCAGACGCGAAAACCTGCGTCGTCGGCATCCGGTGAGTTGGAGAGCGAAACCGTCAGCGGCCCGACCGCGCCGGCGACGAAACGCGGACGACCCGTTTTGTTCGCGATGCGGTCGCACCATTCACGGCATTGCTTGGCGGATTGTTCATTGATTTCCCACGCAAGGTCATTGAGGAATTTGTTCTCGATAACGCCCTGATAAAACGCCGGGTCTTTGCGCCCGCCGTGCTCGCGCGGGTCATCCACGAAGAACTCGCTCTGGCCTATGCTCGTGGCTGAAAACGTGTTGGTCTCGATGATGTCCGCGCCCGCTTCAAGAAAGCGCCGGTGAATGTCGCAGATGGTCGCGGCCTGCGTCAGCGAGTAGAGATCGCCGTTGTTCTTGAGATCCTTTTTGGAATTTTTAAAGCGTGCGCCGCGAATCTCCGCCTCACCCAGTCCGTAGGTGCGGATGGTCGTGCCCATCGCGCCGTCAATGATGACGATGCGTTCGCGGAGGGCCTTTTGCAGGAGTTCGACATTGTTCGACATGCCACCAAGATAGGCAAAGGCGGCAGGAACTCAATTATAAAATCAACGCATCTTGATGCGATGATATGTAATATTGGAGGCCCAGAGGCGCGCGCCCCGGAGTGGCCACAGAGACCGGCCTTGGTCAACACGACGTCGCGAGCTTGCGGTTCCCTTCATTCTCAACCACTCGTTGATTGACTCTGGGAGGGCCTTTGATAAATTCGCGCTTCGTTTTTACGGTTTCACAAACACAACTGACCGCACCGAACTGAATTGAGTTTATGGCAAAAGCAAAATCCACCAAATACGTTTACACCTGGGGCAACAAAAAAGCCGACGGCGACGGCTCGATGAAGCCGCTGCTCGGCGGCAAGGGCGCGAACCTCGCCGAGATGACCCGCATCGGTCTGCCGGTGCCTCCCGGTTTCACTATCACCACCGAGGTCTGCACCTATTACTACGCCCACAAGAAGACTTACCCCGCCGTGCTGCAGGCGCAGATGGAAGCCGGCGTCGCCAACATGGAAAAAATCATGGGCTACAAGTTCGGCGACGCGAAAGGTTTTCCGTTGCTGGTCGCCGTGCGCTCCGGCGCGCGCGATTCCATGCCCGGCATGATGGACACGATTTTGAACCTCGGCCTCAATGACGAAACCGTCGTTTCGCTCGAGAACGCCACCAAGAACCCGCGCTTCGCGTGGGATTGCTACCGCCGCTTCATCCAGATGTATGGGGACGTGGTCATGGGCGTGCAGAAACGCGAGGGCGAACATCACGATCCCTTCGAAGCCACCATCGAGCACTACAAGGATGAGAAGTATAACCAGCACGACATCGACGACTCCAAGCTCGTCGCGGCCGACTATCAGGAACTGGTGAAGCGGTTCAAGGCGCTCGTCAAAGCGCGCACGGGCAAATCGTTCCCGAGCAATCCGTGGGATCAATTGCGCGGGGCCGCCGGCGCGGTGTTCGGTTCCTGGATGAACGATCGCGCGAGTGTTTATCGTCGCAAATATAACATCCCGACCGAATGGGGCACGGCCGTCAACGTGCAGGCGATGGTGTTCGGCAACACCGGCGAAGATTCCGGTTCCGGCGTGGCGTTCACCCACAACCCGGCGAACGGCGCGAATGAATTCTACGGCGAGTTTCTCATCAACGCGCAGGGCGAAGACGTGGTCGCCGGCGTGCGCACGCCCGAACCGGTGTCGAAGTTGAAAGACCAGATGCCCAAGTCCTACGCGGAACTGATGGCGGTCCGCAAGACGTTGGAAAAACATTTCAAGGATGTGCAGGACATCGAGTTCACCGTGCAGAGCGGCAAGCTGTTCATGCTCCAGACCCGCAACGGCAAGCGCACCGCCGCCGCCGCGCTCAAGTTCGCCATGGACATGGTGAAGGAAAAACTCATCACGCCCGAAACCGCCGTGCTGCGGAATCCGGCGGACCAGCTCGACCAGCTCCTCGCCCCGATCTTTGATCTCGCGGAAGCCAAGAAGGCCAAAGTCATCGCCACGGGTCTGCCTGCCGGTCCGGGAGCGGCGACGGGCAAGATTTATTTCCACGCCGACCGCGCGGTGACCGCCGCCGCCAAGGGCGAAAAAGTTCTGCTCGTGCGCGTGGAAACGTCGCCGGAAGATTTGCGCGGCATGATCGCGGCGGAAGGCATTCTCACCGCTCGCGGCGGGGTCAGCTCGCACGCGGCGCTGGTGGCCCGTCAGATGGGCAAGGTCTGCGTCTGCGGCGCAGCCGCGTTGCAGGTGGATTACGACAAGAAGACCGTCACCGTGGATGGCCAGACGTTCAACGAAGGCGACTTTCTCTCGATTGACGGCACCGCCGGCACGGTTTACGCCGGTCAGATCAAGACCGCCCCGTCCGAAATCATCGCCGGCCTCATCGGCGGCGACAAGGCCGCGCAGGCCACGGAAAAATACAAGAGCTTCACCCAGCTCATGAAATGGTGCTCACAGTTCTCGCGCCTGCAGGTGCGCACGAACGCGGACACCCCGGAACAAACGCAGAACGCCGTGGCGTTCGGGGCGACCGGCATCGGCCTCACCCGCACGGAACACATGTTCTTTGAGGGCGACCGCATTGACGCCATGCGCGAGATGATCCTCGCCGACAGCGTCGCCATGCGCGAAGACGCGCTCGCCAAGCTGCTCCCTTATCAACGCGAAGACTTCTTTGGCATCTTTAAGGCGCTGAAAGGATTCCCGGCCACGATCCGTTTCCTCGATCCGCCGCTGCATGAATTCCTCCCGAACACCAAAGAGTCGCAGATGGACCTCGCGCGGAAGCTCAACATCCCCGTCGAGAAAATCATGAACCGCGTGCACGAATTGCATGAGTTCAATCCGATGCTCGGTTTCCGTGGCTGCCGTCTCGGCATCAAGTATCCGGAAATCACCCGCATGCAGGCCCGCGCCGTGCTCGAAGCCGCCGCCGATGCGACCAAGAAAGGTTTCAAGGCTAAACCCGAAATCATGATCCCGCTTGTCGGCTTCAAGAAGGAACTGGATTTGCAGGTGGCCATCGTTCACGAAGTCGCCGCGCAGGTGCAGAAGGAAAAGAAAGTGAAGATCGCCTACAGCGTCGGCACGATGATCGAAATCCCGCGCGGTGCGCTCACGGCCGACGAGATCGCGCACACGGCGGAGTTCTTCAGCTTCGGCACGAATGACCTCACCCAGACCTGCCTCGGCATGAGCCGCGACGATTCCGGATCCTTCCTCGGCGCCTACCAGGAATCGGAGATCATGAAGAAGAATCCGTTCGCCTCGATCGACCAGACCGGCGTCGGCCAGTTGATGGAGATCGCGATTGCCAAGGGCCGCAAGACCCGTCCCGGCATCAAGCTCGGCATCTGCGGCGAACACGGCGGCGATCCCGATTCCGTGAAGTTCTGTCACCAGCTCGGCTTGACCTACGTGAGCTGCTCGCCCTTCCGCGTGCCGGTGGCGCGTTTGGCGGCCGCGCAAGCGGCCATCGAAGAAAAGCGCAAAGCCGCGACGGCGAAGAAGAAGTAATCTACGTAGCGGCGTCTTGGTAGAGCGCCGCAACCCAAGCCAATTCAGCGGCGCTCTCCGGAGTCGCCGCTACGAAAATCAGAAAGCCGCCCCGGGAAACCGGCGCGGCTTTTTGATTCCGCGCTAAAAAGCGGAGGGCCGCAGCTCCGGATTGGGTTTCGTCGTCCAGCTGCGAAGGGTGTGCGGCAAGTTTCCGCAGGCGTGGCAATGGTGAGACCAGAGCCTGATGAAGCCTGAGCTAACGTGGCTCATGGCACAAAATGCTGCGAAGCGAACTGGAGTAGAGTTCTCCCTTGGTTCAATCCCGCCGCGGACAACCCCCCGTCCAGAACGGAAAGACAGCTGGCCGTGATTTTGTACTCGTTTTGAAAGCAGAACTGACGGATGTAGCGGGTTAGAATCCATCCCGATTCAAAGCGCATTCCGGCTTGGGCGCCGATGCCTCCAGAATATCCAGCAATTCCACATGGCGCAGAAGTCGCTCAAGCGTGCAACGGCGAGTGGATTGAGCTACATAACTTTGTTGCACGCAATGGGAATCCGTTGCTCGGATTCTTTCGCGTCAGTCAGGTCCAAGGCGAACCCATGTTTGATAAGCAGGAACGGCATTTCGGACTGCGGCCCGGCGCCTGGCGGTTCAATTGCGCACAGCCGCCGCACCGTGCTCAGGCAGTCGCGGCTGGCGAAAGCTTTTCCAAAAATTCAGCGGCAGGCAGCCCAACACGATGAGGAGAATCTGGCTGCCCATAAACATCATGAGCCACTTGAATGCCGAGTCCGTAAAACCATAGCTGTGCAGGCCGATCCCCAGCATGTTGACCCCGAACCACGACCAGCTCGTCACGATGTTCCCGCCGATCGCGCAGTTGATCAGGCCGCGCTCGCGGATCATGCCGCCCCAGCGCAGATGCAAGATGAGCGCGTTCCACAACACGATGATGAGCGCGCCGTTTTCCTTGGGATCCCAGCCCCAGAAACGGCCCCACGATTGGTCCGCCCAGATGCCGCCGAGCACCGTGCCCACAAAACTGAACAGCGTCGCAAAGCACACGATCCCATAAACCATCCGCGCCAAAGATTTCCCCGTCGCTTCGTCCAGAGTCTTTGTGAACACGCCGCGCAGGATGTAAATCACCGCCAGAAATCCCGCCACGAACGTGCTCGCGTAGCCCAGCGTCACGACCACGACATGCGTCGCCAGCCAGAAATTCGTGTCCAACACCGCGCGCATCATCTCCATCGTGTCGCCTTCCAGCGACAGATGATGCGCAATGATGAGCGTGATGAAGCCGATGCCCGACGCCGTGACCGCCCCGATGCCATTGCGATAAAACCGTTCCAGCACCAGTCCCAGCACCACGGCGCCCCAGCCGATGAAAATCGCGGACGAATATAAATTGGTCACCGGCGGACGGCCTTCCAGCACCATGCGGTAAATCAGGCCCGCAGTGTGGATGAAAGATGCCAGCCCGATCAACCAGACTGACGAACGACGCAACGGCTCGTAAAGGTTGAACCAGAACAAGGCCGCAAGCAGTCCGGCGAAAACGTAAATCACCATCGCGTTGTAGAACGGCTGCATCCGGTTGAAGAAAGCCTCGCGCCGGGATTTTAGCAGCTCGCGCGAAAGATTGGGCACCAAGGTTGCTCGATAATCCGCCAGCGCCCGGTTGAAACCCTGGACTTCGCCCGCCTTGAACGCGCTGGCCATGACGGCGTAGGCCTTGAGGGACGGATCCACCTT
>JANPGB010000080.1:0-5139 GCA_031423695.1 Verrucomicrobiota bacterium | reverse complement strand
GCCGGCCCCGGCCCTTGGTCTGCGATTCGGCGAACACGACCGCGCCTTCCTTCACGCCGTCGCGCGCCAGCTTCTCGACGATGTCGTTCGTGGAGGTGGTTTCCTGAAACACGCGAATGTCGCGACCAATGACCTTGGTTTTGCCCAGGCGCGCGAGCAGATCATCCGCGTGCAGCGCGTCCGGCGAACTGACGAGGCGATAACCAAAGTGCGGCCCAGCCTCGATCTCGTAGCCCACCCGGCGCAATTCCTCAATGCGCGCCCAGACCGCCGCGCGGCTGATGCCAAGCTGCGTGGCCAACTCCGCGCCGGAAGCGCCGTCGGAATCCGCCCGCAAGGCCGAAAGTATTTGAGAGTCAGTGGTCAAAATAAAAAACATTCAACATTCAACATTCAACATCGAACATCCAATGAGCGCGCGCCGACTTCGACGTTGGGCGTTGAATGTTAAAGGTTGAATGTTTCCTGTCATTCCTGAAAATCCAATCCAATATCCACCGCCCGCGCCGAGTGCGTGAGCGCGCCGACGGAAATGAAATCCACACCCGTCTCGGCAATCGCCCGGACGCTCGCCAGATTCACGCCGCCGCTCGCCTCGGTCTGCGCGCGGCCTCGGATCTTTTGCACCGCCAGCCGCAACTGCACCAGGTTCATGTTGTCGAGCAGGATGATGTCCGCGCCTGCGTCCGCCGCCTGCTCGACCTGCTCCAGCGTGTCGGCCTCGACCTCGACCTTGAGCTGCGGAAATTTTTCCCGCGCCCGCCCCACGGCGGCGGCGATGGCGTTCGGCTTCTCCTCGCGCAACGCGGCCAGATGATTGTCCTTGATGAGTACCTGGTCGTAGAGGCCGATGCGGTGATTGCGCCCGCCGCCGCAGGCCACGGCGTATTTCTCGAAGCGTCGCCAACCGGGTGTGGTCTTGCGCGTGTCGAGAATCTGCGTGTGCGTGTCCTTCACGGCGTCCACGAACTGCGCGGTGAGCGTGGCCACGCCGGAAAGGCGTTGCACAAAATTCAGCGCGACGCGTTCGGCGGTGAGGATCGCGCGGGACGGGCCGGAAATTTTCAGCAACGTGTCGCCGTCGCCGACGCGCTGGCCGTCTTGGACGAGAACTTCGATCTGAAACAGTGTGGCGCAGACATTCCTGTCTGCGGGTTCACGAGACATTCCTGTCTCGTGTGGCGGGTGACTGGCGGCTGGAAAGCCGCCTGAACCCGCAGGCTGGAAAGCCTGCGCTACGTCAGGACGCATGAGTTCACGAAACGCGGTTTCCGCAAAGGCCAGTCCGGCCACGACGAGTGAATCGCGCGCGCGCATGACGGCGACGGACACGGCCGTTGCCGGCACGGTGGCCAGCGTGGTCACGTCGCCGGTGCCGATGTCCTCGTGGAGCGCGAGCTGGACGGCGCGGCGGATTTCTTCAATGCTGAGCGGTTGCACGGCGCAAGGATGCAGCCAAGTGGAAAATTGGAAAAGGAAAAAGGCGTGGTAGCGATCCGTTTCAAATTGTTCCGCATATCAAGAGGCGCATCCGCGCAGGTTCCCCGGAGCGCGGCTGTGTCGCGGAGACCAGCTGCAGCAGTGGCGGAAGACTGGGCGGCTGGAATACGTCTGAGCACCCCCGACCTTTTAACATGCTGCGGCTGATCCCGCGCCGCGCGGGACACAGCCGCGCTCCGATCCAGAGTTCGGGCCGAAGCCGCGGAGCGGCGAAAGAAAAACAACCGAACTCTGTCGCCCCTGCAGGGGCTCGGGTTGTCCCGCACTTTTCCCACGGCTCGCGCCGTGGGCTATTATCTGCCACCACTCCGTGGCTGACGCCTTGCGCGCGCGCTGTGAAGTTCCCCCGCTGATTTCCAAGGCTGAGTCTCGTTGGCAAACCCTTCGCACACCTCTTCCCTTTCTGCTTTCGTCGCCGCCCGGACTTTGTAAACTGTCGCCAGTCGTAATCACCCATGCAAACACTTAGCCATCTTTTCGGAAGCAACAAGGCCTGGGCCGGGCGCATCCGGCAGCTTGATCCAGAGTTTTTCCTCAAGCTTTCCCGCCAGCAGTCGCCCGAGTATCTGTGGATCGGCTGCTCGGACAGCCGCGTGCCCGCCAATGAAATCGTGGACCTGCTGCCCGGCGAATTGTTCGTCCACCGCAACGTCGCCAACCTCGTCGTCCATACCGACCTCAACTGTTTGTCGGTGATGCAATTCGCCGTGGATATCCTGAAGGTGCGCCACATCATCGTCTGCGGACACTACGGATGCAGCGGCGTGATGGCGGTGCTGCGGCGGCAGCGGCTGGGCTTGAGCGACAACTGGCTGCGGCATGTGGAGGATGTGCGGCAGAAGTATGAAAACCGTCTGGCGAATCATGGGGATGACACGGCGGCCGGCAACCGGCTGTGCGAGTTGAACGTGATCGAACAGGCGGTCAACGTGTGCCAGACCACCATCGCCCGCGACGCCTGGGAACGCGGGCAGGAGCTGACGGTGCATGGCTGGATTTACGGCTTGCAAGACGGGTTGCTGCGCGACCTGAACATGACGGTGGATAATTTTCAGGAGACGCAGATGGTGTATCAGGCGGCGGTGGCGGCGCTGGTTTGATTCTTCTTTTGTCCCGGCGGTGACTTTGCCAACCTGCGGCCATGCCGTTGCCGGTCATCAGCATTGCGCAGATGCGCTCGTGGGAAAACGCCAGTTGGGCCAGAGGCCGACACGAAGCCGACGTCATCCGGCGCGTGGGCAAGGCCCTCGTCGAAACCGCGCGCCGGCTCACCCAACCCACCGAACTGATCCTCGTCCTCTCCGGCCGAGGCAACAACGGCGCGGATGCCCGCATCACGCTGGAGCTTTTCGACGACCGCCGGCTGGACACCCTGGACGTGAAAGATCCCGCGGCGGATTTCGCGGAGCTGGAAACGCTGCTGGCGATCCGCCCGGCGCTGATCATTGACGGCCTGTTTGGCATCGGGCTCAACCGCCCGCTCGACGGCGCCTGGCAGAAATTCATCGGCGCGATCAACGCCGCCAAAATTCCCGTGCTGGCCGTGGATGTTCCGTCCGGCCTGAACGCGGACACGGGCGAACCGCAGGGAGCGGCGATTGAAGCCGCCGTCACGCTCACCGTCGGCGCACCGAAGGCGGGCTTGCTGAAATCGTCCGCGTGGCCGTTCGTCGGAAGATTGGAAGTGACCGGGGAAGTGGGATTGATGGACGTAGCGCAGGCCTTCCAGCCTGCGGGTTCCGGCAACTTTCCAGTTGCCAGTGCAGGGAACTCCGGGCTGGAAAGCCCGGAGAACCAGCAGACACGAATGTCTGCTCCACAACTATACTGGACGTTGGCAGAAGATTTCGCCGGCTTGCCACCCACGCGACCCGTGGCCGGGCACAAGGGAACTTTTGGACACGTCGGGATCCTCGCGGGCAGTCTGGGGTATCACGGCGCGGCGGTGCTGGCGGCGCGCGGCGCGCAGCGGGCGCAGCCCGGCCTTGTCACCCTGCTCCCGCAGGCGGCGGTTTATCTGCCGGTCGCGGCGCAGTTGCAGGCGGTGATGGTGCATGCGTGGAAACCTCAGACCAGCCTGGATGAATTCTCCGCGCTGCTCCTCGGCCCGGGCCTCGCCGCGCCGGATTTGTCCGACGACTTGAAACAACTCACGCGCGAGCTCTGGAAAAATTCTGCACGACCCGTGGTCGTCGATGCCAGCGCACTGGACTGGCTCGCGCCGGAGGCGTTTCCGGAAAATGCCATCCGGGTCCTGACCCCGCATCCGGGCGAGGCGGCGCGCCTGCTCAAAACTTCCGTCGCCGAAGTTCAAATAGATCGCCCGGCGGCTTTGCGCGCGCTTTCCAAGAAGTTTGGCGGCTGTTTCATCGTCCTGAAAGGTCACCAGACTTTGATTGGCCGCAGCGCCGGTGACATTTTTGTGAACTGCTCCGGCAACCCGCATCTTGCCCAAGGCGGCGCGGGTGATGTGCTGGCGGGGCTCCTCGCCGGCCTGCTCGCGCAACCCGCGTGGCAGGCGGAGGCGCTCCAGACCCTCCGTTACGCCGTGTGGCGGCACGGGGCGGCGGCGGACATGCTCACCGCGGCGCGGCCGCATTGGGGGATCGAAGATTTGGCGGCGGCCTGCTGAAATTTCCTTCCTATGCCGGGAACCATCTGCTAAAGAAAACCAGCCGTGCGAAAAATTATTTTCATTTGTCTAACCCTCCTGCTGTGCGGACTGCGCGCCGACGCGGAATCCTTTCAACTGCTGGACGGCAAGACCGTCACCGGCGAAGTCCTCTTCGGCTCGGCCAACGAGAAAGGCCTGCAGTTCCGGATTGATGACAACCAGTACGAGCGCGTGCCGTGGGAGAACTTCACGCAGGAGGATTTGAAAAAATTCCAGTCAAACCCCAAGCTGGTGCATTTAGTGAGCGATTACATTGAGGTTTCGCAGGAGGAAAAGCTCAAGAAGACGGAGGTCAAAATCAACCCCGTGCCCCGGCTGGAGCGGCCGGAAGCCCGTTCACTTGTCGGCGCGATGTGTTCCTCCGGGCTGGGTGTCGTCATGCTGCTGCTGCTGTACGCGGCCAATCTTTACGCCGGTTTCGAGGTCGCGCTGTTCCGGGCGCGCCCGCCGGCGGTGGTCTGCGGCGTGTCCGCCGTTTTGCCGGTGATCGGCCCGATCATTTTCCTCTCCCTGCCCACCGTGATGGGGCACGCCGCTGCAGACGAAGGCTTGCCGGAATCGCCCATTGCGCCCCCGGCCGACGCCGGGACGGAGGACAGTTCGCCGCTGGCGCCCGCGCCCGGCCACGACGCCGCGGCCGCACCTGGCGGCCTGCACATCGCCCATGCGGAAGCAGCGGCCCCGGCGGCGCATCCGGCCACGCAGATTTTTCAGCGCGGCGCCTTCACCTTCAACCGCCGGTTTTTGGAGACCAAGTTCGCGGGCTTCTTCGGCGTCATCCGGCGCGATGCGGAAAAGGACCTGATCCTCGTCATCAAGTCCGCGCGCGGCGAATACCACGGCACGCGCATCTCCCGCATCTCGGGCAACGACCTGCACCTCCAAGTCATCAAGGGCTCGGCCAGCGAGGAAGTCCTGATCCCGTTCACCGAAATCAAAGAAATGCAGATCAAGCACAAAGACGC
>JANPGB010000079.1:0-3414 GCA_031423695.1 Verrucomicrobiota bacterium | reverse complement strand
GTTCGGCGTCGGCGGGCTTTTGCACCGTGGCTTCCAACTCGCGCTGCCGCCGTTTGATTTCCTGCTCTTGCAACTCAATCTGCTTCTGCTTTTCGATGATGTTGACCTGCACTTCTTCGGCCTTCACGAGCTGGCCGGTCTTGAACTTTTGCAGATCGTAGGCGAGGTCGGCCTCGGCTTTCTTCAGATTAACCGCCGCCTGATAGCCGGCGACGTTGGACTGATAATCGCGCTGCGCCTCGGCGATCTTCGAATCAGCCGCGAACTTCGCTTCCTGTCCCGCCTGCGTGGCCTGCGAGGATTTGATCATCGCGTCGCGGTCGGCTTCGGCCTGGGCGATCTGCGCGTCGCGCTTCACCTGGGCGATCCGCGGCTTACCGAGCGCGTCGAGATAGCCTTGCGTGTCGCGGATGTCGCGGATGGTGAAGCTCACGATGCCGAGACCCATGTTGGCCATGTCACCGGCGGCGACCTCCTGCACCTTCGAAGCGAAGGCATCGCGGTTCTGATAAATTTCCTCGACGGTCATCGTGCCGAGAATCGCGCGCAAGTGGCCTTCCAGCGTCTGCATGGCGATGTTTTTGATTTCGTCCACGCCCTTGCTCAGGAACTGTTCGGCGGCGGTGGCGATGGAGATGTCATCGCCCTTGACCTTGATCTGCGCAACGCCGTCCACTTTGACCGGCACGCCTTTGCTCGTGTAAACTTCCGGCGTCTGCACATCAATGGTCAGCAGTTCGAGCGAGAGGATGTCCACCTTTTCCACGACCGGATAGACGAACGTGCCGCCGCCCTTGACGATGCGGAAGCCGCGCGCGCGGTCGGTGCCGTCCGGATCGGCATAGTGATGTTTGCGGCCGGAGACGATGAGCACCTCGTTCGGCCCGACCTTGGTGTAGCGGCTCAGGATGACCGCGATGCCGATGAAGACGACCAGCGCGATGACGACGATGGCGATGAGGATAATGCCGCCGGAAAAGATGCCGGACATTTCTGCGAGCAGGGGAGTTAGGTTCATAGAGTTTTTCTAGGTGGGGTTGAGCGGAGTTATGCCTTTGACAAACAATCGTGGTAGAACTCCTCGCGCTGCGAGGAGAAAGCGCAGCGTTCAGCGGTGCAACGCCTGGGGTAAAACGTGCGCCGTAGGCAGGTCGGGTCGCCTGCGCCGCGCAGGCGAGGTTGTCGCAGCGCGACAACCGCCACCATCATCAGGTTTGCCAAAGCCATGGTCACAGGGTTGAGCGGAAAAATCAGTCGGTCGGGGCGACGTAAAACTGCGAGCCGACCACGCGGGTGATGCGGACAAGTTTGCCGTTGCCGAGGGTGGTGTCGCCTTTTTCCAGCCGCGCCGGCGCGGTGTAACGCGAGCCGCCTTGCACGTAGGCGATTTCACCCACGCCATTGACCGGGATGGGCGAGATGATGGTGGCCGTCATGCCGGCCAGGCTGGCGACTTTCGATTCGCTGGAACTTTGGGTGTGGGTGAACAGTTGTCGCAAGAGCCAGAGCACGCAGCCCTCGATCAGAAATCCGCCGAGCACGGCGAGCGGCGCGCTGATGATCGGAGGCTTGGTCGCCTGAAATTGGGAGAGAATGATGCCGATCCCGCCGAACGCCGTGATAAATGAAGCGATGATCGTGGGACTCAGCACCGAGACACCCGGCATGTCGCTGCTGTCCACGCCGGCCTCCGCGTGGCCGCCGCTGCCGCCCACATGCCCCTCGTGACCGCCTCCGAAGATGTGGCCGAAGAAGGCGCTGAGAAGAGTGAAAACCAGACCGACCCCGAGACAGATGATATAAACAAGCAGCGTCATAACGATTGTTTCGTTCCCGGCCAAAGTAAATGCCCAATCAAACCCCCGCGCAAGCAGGAAACCAAACCCAGCCGCTGCAGGCTCAGCCAGGTGGCGCAAACCGGGTGGCCTCGTCAGAGCGGGCCGGCGAACCCGCGTGCGGCGGCTTGGCCCCACCGCCTTGGACCGGTGCTCCGGGGCTACTTGAATCCAAACACCCCCGCCAGGACGAACTCCTTGATTTTCCAGACCAGGGCCATGGTCATCGCGAGCGGCAGCAACCCCAGAAACAGCAGCAGCCACGGGCCGGTCTGACCGATGATGAAGAACAGGCGCTCAAGCCCGACTGGCACGCTGGGCATCTGCGCCAGCCCGAGGTAAACGAACGCCAGCAGCAGCAGGGCGACGAGCAGGCTCCGGTTGAGCGAGGTGAACTGGCGCGTCTCCTGACGCAAGGCTTCGTCCGGCAGCATGTCGCCGAGACGCCGCAACACCAGATTCAGGCAGAACAGGAAAAGGACCGCCGAGAGCACCAGCAGGGCGATGGTGAAAGTAAAGAAAGAGTTGTCCGGAATGCGGTTCCACCAAAACAGAAACGGGCTGAGCCCGCAATTGACGACGGCCAGCAGTTGGGCGCGATCCAGGGCGCTGCGCCAGAGCCGTTCGCCGCGATGAAACACGCCGATTTGCAACAGGCCGAAGAGCAGCAGGCCCGTGGCGGCGAGCGCCGGAAAAATGCTCAGCGGCTGGAGCCATTCCATCTTGGCGGTCTGCACGCAGATCAGCAGCGCCAGCGGCAGCCCCCAGAACAGGGCGGACAACCCGCGCACCAGCCGGCCCAGCGAGCGGAGGAGTTCGGGGTTGGGAACGTCAGGCATGGCGGAGCTGCGGGGCCGTGACCAAAACATTCAACATTGAACACGTAACATTCAACCTCCAAGGCCGCACGGCCCCTCGGCCTGATGGGCGTTGAATGTTCCATGTTGAATGTTCCATGTTCCCCACCTCGGTCCTCAGAAATTGAGATACGTGTAATCCCGCAACCCTTTTTCATACTCATCGAGCAGCCGCATCGCCTCGGA
This sequence comes from Verrucomicrobiota bacterium, assembly GCA_031423695.1. GTDB lineage: Bacteria > Verrucomicrobiota > Verrucomicrobiia > Limisphaerales > CAIQOK01 > CAIQOK01. Next base: position 536 of record JANPGB010000079.1, on the reverse strand, counting down.
AGGTTTCATGCGGTCGGACTTGATGGCCTCGTCCATCTGCGCCTTCATTTGGCGCTTTAATTCGTTCTCGTCGTATTGCACCGAGGTGAGCGAGTGGATGATCGTGGCGCCCTCGATGATTTCCTCGATGTAGTAGCCGGTGGGTTCATCAGGATCGAGAAAGACATGCACCTCGTTCACGCGGCCGAACAGGTTATGCAGGTCGCCCATGATGTCCTGATACGCGCCCATCAGGAAGAAACCGAGGTAGTAAGGCTCCTGCTTGCCGTCGCCGTTGGTGTTCAGCGGATGCAGCGAAAGCGTGTCGCGCACGTCGCGCAGGTCAATGAACTTGTTGATCTGGCCATCCGAATCACAGGTGATGTCCATCAGCGTGGCCTCGCGCGTGGGTCGCTCGTTCAAGTGGCTGACGGGCATGATCGGAAACAACTGGCTCAGCGCCCAGTGATCCAGCAGCGATTGGAACACCGAGAAATTACAGAGATACTGGTCGCCGAGGCTGTCTTCGAGTTTGCGGATTTCTTCCGGGATGTACG
>JANPGB010000078.1:0-30251 GCA_031423695.1 Verrucomicrobiota bacterium | reverse complement strand
CGCTACGGTTCAGGAGCTCATTGCGCGAAATTTCGTCTGGGGGAATTCTGACCCCGTGCCGGCGGAGAGACAAAGACCTCGCCCAGCCGCCGCGCTTAACATCGCAAAAGCGAATTCCATTTAGCAGATGAGCCCCTCACTTGCACTCCTCCTGCCTGACCCTGAGCATTCCCCGCTGGCGCGGGCGGCGTTGGTGATCGGCTATCTTGCGGCGGCGCTGAGCTGGTGCTGGGCGGGCCTGCGGTTGCGGGGAACCCGCGATGGAACGTCCACGCGTTGGTGGATGTGGGGAGCATGGCTGCTGTTGTTGCTGGCGGCGAACAAGGCCTTCAATCTCAGAATGCAGGGCGAAGCCTTGATCCGGCTGATCGCGAAAGGAACCGGCTGGTATGAGCAGCGCCAACCGGCGCAATTCTTTTTCGCCGTTGTGCTGCCGGCGGTGGCGGGGCTGCTCGTCCTGGCCGTTGTGCTGACGCGGGCACGCCGGTTCGCCCGGGCGCAACCGCTCGCGTTGACTGGCTGGTTCCTGCTGCTTCTCTATCTGGCCTTGCGCCAGACGCAGGAATGGAAACCGGCCCTCCACTGGCTCACCTCGCTCCACTACTTGGATTGGCGACTGGCCCTGGAGGTGGCGGGAATATTCCTGGTGCTGGTGGCGGCGCTTAGAACTTCGCAGACCTCCAATGAAGCCTGAGCCGGAACTATTCAGTGGAACGACAAGCACGCCCTAACGCTGGTAGCGGTTGTCGCGCTGCGACCACCTCGCCTGCGCGGCGCAGGCGACACGGCCGGAATGCACGATCTCCTCCACAAGGTTGCACCGCTCTGCGCGGCGCTTGCTCCTCGCAGCGCGAAGAGCTCTACCAAACTTCGCGGTCGCGGCGGGTGGGCTCCCTCTTCAAGAAGGTTGATTGGGCAGCCGGGCGCATTAAAATGATGTTGTTGAAGGCCCGATTAACATTCTGCAGCAGCCGGTCCGGAGGGTTCAGCTTCCGGCTGCTGCTCCCGCTCCTCTTTTGCCTCTGCCTCACGCAGCGCGCGGCGGCAATCCTGGCGGTCGCGGATCAGGCGGTGACAGCGCAGAACGCGGCGGCAATCATTCCGGTGCTGGCCAACGATTCGGATTCCACCAATCAACTGGCGATTCTCCGCGTTACACCACCCGCGCATGGAACCGTGTCCGTGAACTCAGGCAGCCCGGTCACCACTCCCGAGTTGACGCGCCTGTTTCAATTCGCCGCGCGGCAGCTCAGCAACACGGTGGCGCAGATCGGTGACACGAACCTTTACCCGCGCTACACGCTGGCGGATGGCACCTGGGAACTCCGGTCGCTCGGGCCGAACAACTGGATCAGCGGCTTCCTGCCCGGAGCCTTGTGGTATCTCCATGAACAGACCGGCGACGCGCATTTCCGGCTATGGGCGGAGAGTTGGACGGCTGGAAATGCCTCTGAACAATTTCTCACCGAAACCGACGACCTCGGATTCATCATCAACAACAGCGTCGGCCACGGGTACCGGCTCACGGGCAATCCCGCCTACGAACCGGTGCTGGTGCAGGCGGCGCAATCGGTCGTGGCGGTGCGTTACAACCCGGTCGCCGGCTGCATCGGGGACACGTTCAGCGACAGGACGCTGGGCGTGATCAGCGACAGCATGATGAACATCGAGTTGCTGTTCCGGGCGGCGGCGTTGAGCGGGGACACGAATCTTTACGCGAAGGCGTTCACCCATGCGGAAAGAACCATGCTGGATTTTGTCCGGCCGGACGGCAGCACCTGGCACGGGGTCATTTATGCCACGAACGGCGCGGTGTTGAGCAAGGGCTGGCGCGCGGGCACGGTGGAGACTTCCACCTGGGCGCGCGGACACGCCTGGGCCACGTACGGTTTCACCATGGCGTACCGCGAAACCGGTGATGCGCGTTTCCTGAACACCGCGCAACGGCTGGTGGATTATTATCTCGCCACCGTTCCCACCGGCTACGTGCCCTACTGGGATAATCAGGCGCCGGGCATTCCCAACGTGCTGAAAGATTCCTCGGCGGCGGCCATCACGTTGTCTGCGTTGCTGGAGTTGAGCCAACTGGCAACCAACTCGGCGGATGCGGCCCGGGATTGGAACGCGGCCCGGCACATTCTCGACTCGCTGGCCTCCACCAATTACCTGGCGCAAGGCACGGCCAGCAGCGGCATTCTCCTGCATGGCGTGGGTTCGGATCCGCCGAGCGAGGAGGCTGATGTCTCCTTGATCTACGCCGACTACTACTTCGTCGAAACCTTGCGGCGGCTGGCGGAAACGTATCGCCGTGCCACCGTCACTTATGTTCCGGAGCCGGGGTTTCTGGGGACGGACGTATTCAGCTACCAAGCCTGCGACAGCGTGGGGGATTGTGCCATCGGGACGGTCACGGTGACGGTGGGTTTCGCGGTGCAAATCTCGCTATCACCCGTAACACACCAGCCTATCATCTCGTTTCCCACCTCTGCCGGGAAGAATTACTTTGTTCAATACCGGAATGACCTTGGGGCAACGGGAGCGTGGAGCGTTCTGGCCACGAACATCGCCGGCTCCGGTTCGATTTTTTCAATCACCGACACCAATCTGCCCGGCCAGCGATTCTATCGGGTGGGTGTCGAATAAGCCCTCACGTCTCACGCATCACGCTTTACACCCTTGGCCGCCGCGACTAAATTCGGCGCATGGCTTCGAACTACGATCCGACCGATTTTGTGGATGACGATTTTCAAACGCGGCCCGCGACGCACAGCATAACCGGCACCACCGACGGCCAGCGCGCGCCCACGCGCGAAGAGGTGGACTCCCGCGTCGGCGACGCCCAGCAAAAACTCGCCGAGCTGAAACGCCAGCAGGAGGAGCTGGAACGCGAACGCGCCTCGCTCGAGGAAGTCCGGCGCCGCCAGATGGAATTTCAAAACGGCCGCCAGGAAATGGTTCACAACCTCACGCGCGGCCTCGGCCTGCTGGAGGAGGCCGAGTTCACCGCCCGCCGCGACGCCGAACAGATGGCCAAGACCCTGGGCGATTTCCGCGACGCACTTTCCAAAGTCGAAGCCGTCCACGAGGAAACCTGGACCAAGGACACGTTCAACGTCGAACTCACCCGCGCCCTGACCGCCATCGAGAACGCGCGCATGGAATGGAACACCGCGCGGCTCAAATTCCCCGTCCTCACCGGCCAGAAGGCCGAGGCGGCGGAATCAGCTTCCAGCCCGGCATCACGACTCCCGCTTCAGCAGCTGAGTTTCGGCGAACTCTGCAAGCTTGGCCTCGCACTGACCTGGCCGCTGACCCTGGTGGCGTTCATCGCCCTCGCCGCGTTCCTCGTGGCGTTGTTCCGCCATTGAACCTTTGCCGTCATGGCGCTGTTCAAAAAAAAGCCCGACCCGATCAATGACCGCGCGCGCGCGCTGAGCGAGGAGATTGCCGCGCTCGAATCCAAAATCAAGAAACTCGACACGCAGCTTCAACAGGCACCGGCCGCGCCGCGCCTGCGACCGGCCACCCTGCCGCAGGGCCTCAACGCCCAGCGCCCGGCCGAATCCGCGCCCGCGCCGGTCACGCACGAGCCGATTTTTGAAAAGGTTGACCAAAAGCAGCTCGATCCCGCGTCGGACGCCGCTTCGCCGCCGGAACATTTCAACGAGCTGGGCGTGCGCAAATACGATCTGCCGGCGCTCATCCGCCGGATCAAAAACCATTTTCACGGGCCGACCACCAACAACCCCAAGCTGGTGAACTATCTCGCCGCCGGCGGCGTGCAGGGGTTGCGCCCGATGCGCTACGAAAAGCGCGTGGCCCGCAACCGCTTCGTCGTGCTCGTGGCGGTGCTGTTTTTTATCCTGCTCGGCATCATCGTGGTTTTCGTCAAGCATTGAGGGCGTTCCGGCGGCGGCCCGGCTCCAGAAAGTTTCGCTTCTTTGTGTCCTTTGCGAGTGCCAGCGGCTAACCTTTTCAAAATTTTATGGCCGGCATCATTGACCAGATCGAACCGTTGAAACAAACCGCGCTCGCCGAACTCCGGGCCGCGCCCGACCTCGCCACGCTTGAACAAACCAAGGGCGCGTGGATCGGGCCGAACGGCAAGTTCACCGCTTTGATGAAGCAACTTGGCACGCTCTCGAAGGAGGAAAAACCCGCCGCCGGCAAACTCATCAACGCCGCCAAGGTGGAACTGGAAGCCGCGCTCGGTTCGCGCCGCGAAGAACTTGAGGTCAAAGCCGCGCTGCCGAAAGAGCCGACCGATTTCACCCTGCCCGGACGCCGCCGCGCACTGGGCAAATTGCATCCGCTCACGCAGGTCACCGACGACATCGTGCGCGCCTTCCGAAAGATCGGTTTCGCCGTGACCGACAAGCCGGAGATCGAGGACGAGTATCATTGTTTCGACGCGCTCAATACGCCCGCCGACCATCCCGCGCGCGACTCCCAGGACACGTTTTATCTCAATCCCCAGACGCCAGGCGCCAAACCCAATCTCCTCCGCACTCACACCAGCTCCGTCCAAATCCGGGTGATGGAGAAACAGCCGCCGCCGATCCGCATCATCGTCCCCGGACGCGTGTATCGCCGCGACAACGCCGACGCCACACACAATCCCACCTTCCACCAGATCGAGGGGCTTTACGTGGACAAGCGCGTCACCGTCGGCGACCTCAAGGGCACGGTGGAATTCGTCTTCCGCGAACTCATGGGCAGCGACGTGAAGATCCGTTTCCGTCCGCACTATTTCAGCTACACCGAGCCGAGCTACGAAATCGATTTCACCAACGCGATGGTCAAGAAGATGGGCAAGGACTGGCTGGAGATCGCCGGCTGCGGCATGGTGCATCCGCAGGTGTTCGAGACCGTCGGCTACGATCCCGAAGTGTGGACCGGCTGGGCGTTCGGCTTCGGCATCGAACGCATCGCGATGCTCCGTTACGGCATCAACGACATCCGCCTCTTCTACGAAAACGACGTGCGGTTCTTGAAACAATTCTAAAATTTATGAATGGCGAAAATTCAAAACCCAACTATTTCGTCCGTGCTTTGATTGTAATCTTAGCAGGCTTCTGTGGTTACTTGGTATTTGCCAGCTTCAAAAATGGTGAACCTGTTTACACAATCTCTGCCGCTGCATTCTCAACTCTGGTTTTGATGACCATCATTGTTCTTTCTGAGTCGTTTAATAACTTAAGTCTTGGGAAAATTCTTTCACTTAACCGGAAGGTCGAAGAAGAGAAGACCGCCAAGGAGGAAGTGAAAAAAGAGAACAGCGAGTTACGAGAAAGTTTGGTCAAACTTTCAATCGCGGTTCGCCAAACACAGACAAACACGACCATAAATGCACTTCCGACTGAATTGTTGAAGTATTTGGGAGTAACAAAGGCTGATGAATCGGACAAAGCCGCCGAAGAAGAGGTTTCAGTTCCGCAACCAATCAAAGAGACAGCTCCGCGTCCTTTGGCGGCTGCACCACGTGAAACGGCCAGTCGGTATTCTTACACGATGAGACTTGTATTAGCTTCCGAGGCGCTCGAACGATATTTTAAAAAAGTTGGAATACCTGAAACCGATTTAAGCCGAGTGGTAAAGTTTACCACCTCATTTCAAAATGTTGATCCTATCACAGAGCGGACGCCGGTTTTTGATGCCTATTTTAAAACCCCAACCCGTGAACAGTTTTTTGAAGCGATGCCCTATGTGGGTCCGCAGCAGTTTGACCGGATATATGTGATGCTTTCAAAAATTTTCTTCTATCGTCAGGCAAAACAAGTCCAAGCCGAATTGATCTTAATCATTCCAAATGTTCCAGAATCTCTCGAAGACAGGCCTCTTGGTGCTCCTCACGGCGAGCAGCGGCTGCTCCAAATGTTCCAACCTGCAATCTCCAATAATCTTTTGCGGGTTGAATTTGTTGAATTTTCTGAAGCTGAATATTTAGCCATTGCACAAAAAGCTTCTAAAAAATGAAAGCCACCCTGAACTGGCTCAAACAATCCGTTGCTTTCAACTGGTCGCCCGATGAATTGACCGAGCGGCTCACCCGGCTTGGCCTCGCTTTGTGCGCCGTCGTCCGCTAGAATTTTCCCATGCTGCGACCGGGACACATCAGATTGCCAAAGGACGAGGCCGCCGAGGCCAAGCGGGCGGAGGGTTACGCGCGCAAACAGGCGTGGAAGGAGCTCCCCGGCAATCGCTACACGCCGGAGGAACTCCGCGCGATGAGCGGCGAGTTCGCGGATTGCGTCATGATCCGCCGCAAGCGCCGAATAATGTATATCGCCTGACCATGGCCCTGCCTAAAATCTATGATTGGGACAAAATCCGCGCCGCGCTCAAGCAACTCGGCGAAGATTTTCCCGCCGAGTTTCCCACCTGGGTGCTGATCGGCGGCGGCGCGTGCTGGTTTTATCGCGTCACTTTGCAGGAGGCTGGCGACCCTGATTTCCGGGTGCCGCCCGTGCGTGCCGAGGATGCGATTCATTGGTTGAGCAAAGACGTGGATTTCATGGGGCTGACGGAAGCCGAAGCGGCGGCATTGTTGCAAGCACCGTTCAAACCGGAAACGCACACCATTTCTTATCGCGGATTGGAAGTGGATTTTCTCGAAGAAGGATTCCGCCTCACGATGGATGTGGCGGCGGCAAACAGCCGGGATGTCCGCACTCCGGATTTCCGGTTCACCGTCGTCGAGCCAGCCATCTTGTATGCGGAAAAGGGCGCGCTCATCGCCAACAAATCGCGCCCGCAGGATTTTTTGCACCATGCGTTGCTGGCGGAGTTTCTGAAATTTGAGTTCTGCACGGATCTGGAAAAGCCGGCGACGTTGGATGCACATGACTGGTTGGCCAACGCCCGCACGGTCAAGACGGCTGACCAGGATTTTTTCACGCGCGACCCGAAGCTGGTGGCGCGGCTGCAACGCAACATTCGTTCGCTGACCAGCCACGAACATGGTGCGCTCAAACACTGGGCCAAACACCACTTGCCCGGCTACACCGAATAATTTTTCAAAATGAAAGCCACCCTGAACTGGCTCAAACAATGCGCAGCTTCCAACCGGCCGCCTGGGGCATGGACCGGACGGCTCACCATGCGACGCCTCGCAATTAAATCGCGTTCCGCAGCCACGGCGTGGCGTCCGGGAGCGGCCTGCGGCGCGAGCTGTGGGTTGGACGGGTTGAGATTCCCAAGCCCAGGAGAGGCGGCAGAAAACAACCGCACAGTTAGCCAGTCGCTTTCGCCCCGCCGGGGCTTGAACCGTGTTGCTTGTTCCCACCGTTTCACCGTGGGCTACCATCGGCCGCTGCTCCGCAGCTGACAAACAGACGGTTTCAGAAATCTTTCTTTAACCAACCTCGAACCGCAAACTTCGGACAGACCACCCATGAAATTGAAATTTGTTTTTACCACGCTGCTGGCGGGAGTTTTCACCCTCGGCCTGTTCCGTCCGGCGGCGGCGATTGCCGCGCCCCGCGCCGGGCATGTGTTCATCATCAGCTTCGATCAGGGCAATCCCGACCTGATCCAAAAGAGCGCGATGCCCACTTTGCACCAAATGGCTGCGGAAGGTTCCCGCACCTGGAGCGCCTACACCGTCCTGCCCAGCGTCACGCTGCCCGCCCACACCTCGATGCTGACGGGTGTGGGGCCGCAGGTGCATCAGGTGCTTTGGAACAGTTATGCGCCGGAGAAAGGCCTGGTCAAGCTGCCCACCATTTTCAGCTATGCCAAGGAGCACGGCCTGGTGACGGCGATGTTCGTGGGCAAGGACAAGTTCAAGCACCTGAACCTGCCGGGCAGCCTGGATGCCTTCGTCTGGCCGCAGCCCGAGGATGACGCCAAGGCCGTGGCCAAAGCGTTTGCCGAACAGGTCGCGAAACTGAAACCCCATCTTTGCTTCATCCATTTTCTCGATCCCGACGCGGCCGGCCACAAGTACGGGGCGGCATCGCCGGAAAAAATGCGGGCGCTGGCGGACTGCGATGCCGCGCTGAAAACCATCCGCGACGCCATCGCGGCCGCGGGCCTGGCTGAAAGCAGCGTCATCATTCTCACGGCCGACCACGGTTCGCATGATGTCATCAACAAGGATGGCAAAACCGTCGGCACCCACGACACGGCGGAAACGGCCGATGTCAAAATCCCCTGGGTCGCGTGGGGCAAGGGCGTGAAGAAGAATTTCACCGTCACCGCGCCGGTCGTGCAGTACGACACCGCCGCCACCGCGCTCTGGCTGTTGGGCATCCCGCTGCCGGAATATTTCTGGGGGCGGCCGGTGACCAGCGCGTTCGAGTGATTGAACTCAGGCCACCGCTCCGCTCATGGCAGCCGCGATGAAAAGCTTCGCCTCGCGGGAGGCGATCGGCGCACCAAACGAAATGATTTTCGCTCCGTCCTCGTGAATAGTGATGGCTTCCTGCGGGACTTGGTTGACGCGGTAGCTGCACAGTTCGAGTGACACGCTGGCCTGGGGGCCGAAGGTGAATCTGCGTCGCCAGCCGATTGGCCCCACACCGACAAAGCAGGTTCCTTGGCCGCGCCGAATGTTGACCTGCCATCGCCCGAACAACCCAAACAGAATAATGCTGCACAGCACCGCCGTGCCGATCAGGAACGGCAGGCCGAACAGGGACTGGCTCAAATCGAACTGACCTTTTTTGAATTGCGAACCGTAGATGCCAAACATGGAGAACCCGCTCCAACATGCCGTGAACGGAATCAGAAAAATCAGCGCGCGGGAAATGCGGTGATAACGGATGCTCGTTCCACCGTGATGATCCCGTTCAAAGCGCACGCCCCGGGGTGGTTTTTGAAGGTTCACTCCAGCCAGCTCTTGCGTCGCCCGGATCAGTGAAAACGTCCAGACTTTTCCGCAGTACCGGCAGAGCGCGATATCTTTTGCAACGTTGAGGTCCTCGAGTGGAATGGCCTGCCGACAACGCGGGCAGGTCGTGTCTTTGGATTCGAGGCCGCCCGCCAGTTTGAACAGGTTGTCGAAATTCACCCGGCCAGATTAAGCATCGGCGAATACCGCGTCAATCGGAGGGATCGCGTGTCCATGCGCTTCCGTATTGAAGTTGGCGCACCGGTAGGCTACTCTCTCCGCTCTATGACGTTGACTGAAAAAATTCTCGCCCGCGCCGCCGGCAAAGCCCGCACGCAGGCTGGTGACAATATCTGGGTGAAGGCCGATGTCCTCATGACGCACGACGTGTGCGGCCCGGGCACCATCGGCGTGTTCAAACGCGAATTCGGCAAGGACGCCAAGGTCTGGGACAAAACCCGCGTCGTCATCATTCCCGACCACTACATTTTCACCGCCGACTCCAAGTCGAACCGCAACGTGGACATCCTCCGCGATTTTTCACGCGAACAGGGCATCGAATATTTCTACGACGTGATTGACGACTCGAACGGCCATTGGGTTTTCGATGCCGCCAAAGGCAACATGAAGCGCCAGTACGGTTCGCGCTACGCGGGCGTCTGCCACACCGCGCTGCCGCAGAAAGGGCACACGCGCCCCGGCGAAATTCTTTTCGGCACCGACTCGCACACCTGCATGGCCGGCGCGTTTAACCAGTTCGCCACCGGCATCGGCAATACTGACGCGGGTTTCGTGATGGGCACGGGCAAGCTGCTCATCAAGGTTCCCGAGACGATGCACTTCCGGCTCGAAGGAAAACTCCAGCCCGGCGTGATGGCAAAGGACATCATTCTCCATTGCATCGGCGAAATCGGTTTCGATGGCGCGACCTATCGTGCGCTGCAGTTTGACGGCCCCGGCGTGGCGTCGCTTTCCATTGATGACCGCATGACGATTGCCAACATGGCCATCGAAGCGGGCGGCAAGAATGCCATCTTTGAATTCGATGCACGCACGGCGGAATACGTGGACGCGCGCGTGAAGTTGAACGGCACCAAGTCCGCCTACGAACCCGTCGAACGCGACGCCGATCAGACGTTCGTTTATGAACACACCGTGAATCTCGACAAGCTCGAGCCAACCGTCGCGTGCCATCCCGATCCTGGCCAGCGCAAGAAGGCGAAGGACATGGACGTGAAACTGGACCGCGCCTACATCGGTTCCTGCACGGGCGGCAAGACCAGCGACTTCGTGGAATTCGCGCACATCCTGCGCGGCAAGAAAGTCGTGATTGACACGTTCGGCGTGCCTGCGACGCCGGAGATCGTGCGCGATTTGCAGTCCACGTATTGGGGCAACACGACCATCTGGGATGTGATGATCAATGCCGGCGTGCAGATGACGGAGAACGCCGGATGCGCCGCTTGCCTCGGCGGACCTGTGGACACCTTTGGCCGCATCAACAAGGCGGGTATCAAATGCATCAGCGCGACGAACCGGAATTTCCCCGGCCGCATGGGCGACAAGGAATCGCAAGTGTTCCTCGCTTCGCCGATGACTGTGGCGGCGAGTGCCTTGACCGGCAAGGTGACTGATCCGCGCGGGTATTTGGGGAATTAAAATGCAACTATGGCTGTCGCCAGCTATGCCGCAGTTTCCTGGGAACGCATGAGCAACGCCGTCGAAAATGTTCGGCGGCGATTGCTCCGCGCAGCCCAAGCTTTGGAGCAGGCAAAAGTTCCTTACGCCGTCGCGGGCGGCAACGCGGTGGCCGCCTGGGTTTCGCGGGTGGACGAGGCGGCGGTGCGAAACACGCAGGACGTGGACATCGTCTTGCGCCGCACCGATCTGCTGGCGGCACGCGCGGCGTTGGAACGGGCGGGTTTTTTTTACCGGCACGCGGCGAGCATTGACATGTTTCTCGACGGGCCGGACGCGAAGGCGCGCGACGCGGTTCACATTGTTTTTGCTTCGGAGAAAGTCCGCGCGGATTACGACTCACCAGCGCCAGATGTTTCCGAATCGGAGACAACGGAAACCTTCCGCCTGCTTTCCCTCGACGCCTTGGTGCGGATGAAGCTGACCTCGTTCCGTGACAAAGACCGCGTGCATGTGCGCGACTTGATGGAAGTGGGTTTGGTGGATGCAGGCTGGCTGACACGGGTGCCCGCCGCGCTGCGGTCACGCTTGCAGGAATTGCTGGACAACCCGGAAGGTTGACAGGTGGTCTGCCGAGATTCGACCGGGATATCCACCGGCTGAGAAGAATGTTGAAGATGAAAATCTGCCGGCTGCTTAAGCTTATGCTTTTGATGCCGCCTTTGATTTCTGGCGGCTGCGCCACGCACGCGCTTTGGAACAAAACCAGTTTGGACGCTTTCAACCAGCCCGCAGACGATCCCCACCTGCGCCTGTTCCAAACGCGCCATCCAGATGACCTGCTGGTGGTTTATGACGAATACTCCGATCGGAATGATGTCATCCGAACGCGCGCCTATTTGCTAAATCAAAATCAAGAGCGGGTGGAGCAACGCCAGCCTCCCCATTTTGTGAGCATGAACCGGCGGCGCGGATTGACGCCGCTGCTGGTGCTGCCCGGCTCGAATGCGCCGGTGGATTTTTTCGCCTCGGTGGCAACGAACGGCCAATCGTTCACCGTTTACTCCCGCAATCGTCCCGCCCACTCGTACCAACTCCCGGTCTATAACGACGGCAAAGGGCGACTGGCACGGATCGCCTTGACACCCGTTGCGTTGAGCGCCGACCTGACCATCGTTGGCGGGTATCTTTTCCTGTATGCCTGGGCCTCGGGCGGATTGAACTGCATTCATTGAGGAAAGTTTCGCCACCGCCTCCACCTTGCCGGGGAAAAAATTCAAACTGGAAATAAGCTTTACCGATTGACTCCGCGCGCGGCTCCAAGGATTTTTAGCGGCCGCTGTCAAAAGTTCGCCGCGGGTTTCACTTCGCGATCCGGCCGACAGCCAGCAGGCTTTGACCGAACGGCGGGCGGAAAACTTTTGACTCTACTGCATGTGACAGGGGAAAAATCACACGGTCAAAAAATCGCACCGCAGCTGGATCAAAACGGCGCTGCCTGAGAATGCAAAAACTGAACCACCAGGCGAAGTAGCCAATGAAGTTAAAATAGTCGATGCGCACGATCTCGAACCCCGCCCGTTCCAGCTTGGTCCGCAACCCGGGTTTTGTATAGCGCCGGAAATGCCCGAAGTCCCGATCCAGTGGCGCATAAATTTCCGGTCGAGCCGGCACAAACAAGCACAGTGCGCCGCGTTCCGCTCGCAACAACCGCGCGTAGCGACCCAGCTCACGTTCGTCCTCGCCGATGTGCTCCAGCACATTCACGCTTAAAACGGCGCTGCAGGGCGTTCCCACATCGATGCTCGCAACCGTGCCTGAAACCAGCACTTGATCAGGTAGGCGGCGACGAAATTCCCGGTTGAACCCCAAATCAGGCTCAATAGCCAAAATGTGTTGAACACCCGGCACCCGGGCGACCAGCTCGGTCATCTGACCGATGCCCGCCCCGACCTCGACGACGTGTCCGCGGAGATGTTCGGAAAATTCGCTGATCAGGGTTCGGCGGTAGTTTTGCGCCCACCCCAAGGCTTCAAACTCAAAATTTCCCGTGCCCGCCTCGTTCGCAGCCTTGCTCATGGCTCAAGAAAAATAATTGTATTTGAAGATGCACCGCAGCGCGCTGACGCCGTCCCTCCACCCAATTTTTTTCCCTTCAGCGTAAGTTCGCCCGTAGTAGGAAATGGGCACCTCGTAAATCCGGAGCTTCAAGCGGCCAACCTTGGCGGTGAATTCAGGCTCAAAGCCGAAGCGATTCTCCCGGATGGATATTTTTTGAAGCACTTCCCGGCGGCAGAGCTTGTAGCAGGTTTCCAGGTCCGTGAGATTCAAATTCGTCGCCATGTTGGACAGCAGGGTCAACAGCTTGTTGCCCAGAGCATGCCAGAAATACAGCACCCGATGCGCCCCAGCACCTTGAAAACGTGAGCCATATACCACATCCGCCCGACCGGAAAGCGCCGGCTCCAGCAGCAGATAATATTCCTCGGGATCGTATTCGAGATCGGCATCCTGCACGATCACATACGGTGCAGAAGCGTGGGCAAATCCCGTGCGCAACGCGGCACCCTTGCCTTGGTTTTGAGCGTGCTGAAAAAGTTTCACGCGGAGGTCCCGGCGGGCGATGGTTTGCAGCACCGCCCAAGTGGTGTCGCGCGAAGCATCGTCAACCACGACAACTTCCTGCACCGGCGATTGCGCCAGCACCTGGCCAAGCACCTCGGCGATGGTGGCACTTTCATTGTAAACCGGCACCACCACCGTGAGGCAGGGGGGGACGTCGGCATTGGATCTGAATCGTAAAGGGGTCATTGATGCTGCGTCGCGTTGCGCTGCAGAAGCATGTCGTTTCTCGGCAGGGTGGGCAATCGGAAATACTGGAGACGCCGGTTTACATTTCGCACTGCAATGCGCTCAATCCTTGTTGGCCTAGGCGTCCCGAGTTTTTGACTGGCGCGGGGCGCAGGCCCAGCCTCCAGGCCTGTTTTCAACCCCTGCAACTCACGTTCGCGCAACCCACAGTCATTGGGTGTTTTTGGGGAGGGTTGGATTCTGCATCACCCCCGGGGGCGGCGGGCCGCGCGAACCGCTCAAGACTTCGGCATCCGAGGATCACGGTATGGTTGGCCGGCTCGGTAGAGTTCCAGCAAGCTGCGGTTTTTTTCGGCTACGGACATTAGTCCGGCCTTGATTGCCAATTGCTCCGCCTTTTCCGCAGTGGCCACCGCCTCCGGAAATCGGCCCGCTTCGGCATAAGCAGCGGCCAAGGTTCCCACCAGCAGCGCTTCGCGAAAATGGGTCAGTTGGCAGGCGCGCTCAGCCAGCCCGACCGCCTCGGCGCCGTTACGAAGTCCGTCGTCGGAACTGACGGCGCGAATCCAAGCCAGGTTGTTCAACGCCTCCGTCAGGTCGGGATTCAACCTAAGCGCCTCTTGATATTGCACCACTGATTCCCGGAGGCCCTCGGTTTCAGCGAGAGCCATCCCCAAATGCAAGAACGTTCTCGAGTTGGAAGGGCAGATCCGACTGGCCTGACGAAATGCCTGGACCGCTTCCTCGAAGCGCCCCTGGGCTGTCAGAGCCATTCCCAGATTGTCCAGCGCCTCCCAATAGTTCGGGTTGATTTCGATGGCCTTGCGGTAATTCCTGATCGCTTCCGCAAACAAACCTTTCGCCGCGAGAGCCACCCCCAGATTGTTCAGTGCCTCTGGAAAATACGGACCAACTTGGATGGCCCGGTAATAGTGCTTGATCGCCTCATCGAACCGGCCCTGGGCGGCAAGCGCGTTGCCCAGACCATTCCGGGCGAAATAGTAATCTGGTTTGATTTCAAGCGCCTTGCGGTGATGTTCAATCGCTTCATCCACCCGGCCGGCGGCGGCGAGCGCCGTTCCCAAGTTGCACTGCGCTTCATAGTAGTTCGGGTTGATCTGGATGGCTTTCCGGAAATGTTCCACCGCCTCCTGGGTGCGTCCGCCTTCAAAAGTTTGGTGGCCAAGGTTGCCGTACGCCATCCAGCAATCCGGGTTCTTGACCAGCGTATCGCGCCAAAGTGTTTCCAAGTCTCGATAAACCTGGGTTTGATTCCAGGTCAAGACCGAGAGTGCGACTACGGTTATTAAGGCGATGGCCTTCGGCAGCCGGACCAGTCCGGCAGCACCCAGCGCGATCAGGCCCACGCTGGCGAGATATTGAAAATGATCGGCCACGAAGGAATAGCGCATCGGATACACGTTCACGAATCCCAATGCCGGCCCGAGTGTGCCGGCGAAGAATAACACGGCCACCAGCGGCCCTTTCCCAACCCGCCGCCGTGCCAGCCAAAGCGCGACGATTAAGCCGACAACCGCCAGCGGAAAGAGCCACTGCCACCAGAGATCTGTCTTCAGCGTCCAATGCGGATAGCTGAACGTGAGCTGTGCCGGCCACATCAATTTGCCCGCATAAAACCACAAGGCTCTTCCAGCAATCAGGCATCGCTCCCCAAAACTAAAGCTCCATTCCGCCCCGTGGGCACCCACATGAGTTTTCTCTATCCAAACCGTCGCCAGACCCAGTGCCATGCCGATCACAAAAAACGGCACCAGCGGCCAGATGTACTCCCAGCGCACACGGCCGTGTTTCCACCAGCACACCAGCAACAGTGCCGCCGGCAGCGAACAGGTAACCGTTTTGCTTAATAACGCCGTGACGAACAACCCGAGGGCGCCCAGATACCAATACCCGCTTAACCGGCTAAAACCACCCGTCTTCTTCAACGCGAGAAAACGCAGATAAGCCAGGGCGGCCGCGAAATAAAAGACCGCCGACAGGACATTCTTGCGTTCGGTGATCCAAGCCACCGACTCCACCTCCACGGGGTGGATGGCAAAAATCACCGCCCCCAGCCATGCTGCGGGCACCTCCAAAGCCAGCAGCACCCGCCACAGCAAAATCGACGCACCCGCATGCAACAGCACATTGACCAGATGATAGCCGAATGGATTCACCCCCCAAAACTGATGTTCTAGCCAAAAGGTCGTGTAAACCATCGGGTAGTATTGCGGCACCGCATCCACCATGAACCAAATCTTCCATAATCCTTCCCCATCTCTTAAGGTCGCGTTTTTTGTCACATAAAGGTCGTCATCCCAAATGAAACCCCCGTGCATTGCCGGCAGATAGGCCAGAAGTACAAGGAGAAGAATTGGAGCACTTAAAATGACCCATCTTACCCTTGGCGGCACGCGGATCCGCCCCAAATAGCTCGGAAATGACATCGCGCTGATATAATCGCAAAGGCTGCAAGTTAACAAGCCTGCGCTCGATCCTGCGGCCAAGGACTGTTTCCCTTCTACATCCAAAGCGCAAACAACAAGGCCACTGCTGACCGCTCGCCAGAAGCGGCGTGTTTTTCACGAGTTCTATTTTGCCGATTGACTCTGCGGCCGGCTCCAAGGATTTTTAGCGGCCTATGTCAAAAGTTCAACGCGCGCTGCTTTCGGTGTCCGACAAAACCGGTCTCGTTCCCTTCGCCCAAGCCCTCGTGGCGGCGGGCGTGGAACTGATCTCCACCGGCGGCACGGCGAAGGCGCTGCGGGATGCGGGACTCCCGGTCAAGGACATCAGCGAACACACCGGCTTTCCCGAAATGCTCGACGGCCGCGTCAAGACGCTGCACCCGCTTGTCCACGGCGGCTTGCTCTACATCCGCGGGAACGCCACGCACGAGGCGGCCGTCAAAGAGCACGCCATCAAGCCGATTGATCTCGTGGTGGTGAATCTTTATCCGTTTGAAGCCACGGTCGCCAAACCGAACGTGAGTTTGCACGACGCCATTGAGAACATTGACATCGGCGGCCCTTCGATGCTGCGCAGTGCGGCGAAGAATCATGACAGCGTGACGGTGGTGGTGGACCCGTTCGATTACGCGTCGGTGGCGGATCAAATCGCGGGCAGCGGCAACACGACGCTGGAACTGCGGCGCACGCTGGCGGCAAAAGTTTTTGCGCGCACGGCGGCGTACGATGCGGCCATCGCGGCGCATCTGCAAAGGGAATTCAAGGTGTCGCAAACCGGCCTGCCACCAGCCTTGTCGGTCTCAGCGCCGCTCAGCCAGTTGCTGCGTTACGGCGAAAACCCGCATCAGGCCGCCGCGCTCTACGGCAAGTTCGGCGAATTTTTCCAGCAACTGCACGGGAAGGAACTTTCCTATAACAACATTTTGGACCTGACGGCGGCAGCGAACTTGATCGCCGAGTTTGAAAAGGATGCGCCGACGCTGGCCATCCTCAAGCACACAAACCCTTGCGGCGTGGGCCAGGGCGCGAACTTGCGCGAAGCTTGGGACCGGGCGTTTGCGACGGACAAGCAGGCGCCGTTCGGCGGCATCATCGCCGTGAACCGGACGCTCGACGCAGCGTGCGCGGAGGCGATTGCGGAGATTTTCAGCGAGGTGATTGTCGCCCCTGATTTTTCACCGGAGGCGCTGGCGATTTTGCAGCAGAAGAAAAATCTGCGGCTGCTGAAGGTGTTGAGGTCGCCGCTGGGCAGCGAGCCTTGGGATGTGCGCAGTGTGGGCGCGAATTCCTTCCTGCTGCAACAGCGGGATTTGAAAGTGACGTCGGCGCCTGATCTCAAGATTGTCACCAAGCGGCAGCCGACCGAAGCGGAGCTAACGGCCATGCTGTTTGGCTGGCGCGTAGTGAAGCATTTGAAATCGAACGCGATTGTCTATGCCGGTGCCGATCGCACGCTGGGCGTGGGCGCAGGGCAGATGAGCCGGGTGGATTCCAGCCGCCTCGCGGTGTGGAAGGCCGGAGAAGCCAAGCTGGGTCTCAAGGGCAGCGTGGTGTGCAGCGACGCGTTCTTCCCGTTTGCGGACGGACTGATCGCGGCGGCGGAAGCGGGCGCCACGGCGGCGATCCAGCCGGGGGGTTCGTTGCGCGACGCGGAGGTGATTGCGGCGGCGGATGAACGCGGGCTGGCGATGGCGTTTACCGGGGCACGGCATTTCCGCCACTGAGACTTCACTGGATCAGCCAATAGATCAGGGCGAGCTGGGTGAGAGTCACGGCGGCGATGGTGGCCCAGACGAAGGCTTCGCGGATTTTCAGCCCGCGCTGCGGCGCTTCGCTGAGCGAGAACTGGATTTTCAGCGAACCAATTTCGATGAGGTCGCCGTTGCGCAGCGCCCCTTGCTGCACCGGCTGACCGTTGAGGGTGGTCAAGGCGTCGGCGTGCGTCTCAACGTGAAAACCAGCTTTTCCAGCCAGGCTGATTTGCAGGTGTTCATCCCAGAGGCCTGGTTCCTCCAATCGCAGGTCCGCGTCCGCCGCCCGGCCGATTCGTACAGGAAAATGGCGGGCTACAAAAGTGGTGCCCGCCATTTTACCGGAAAGTATCTTGAGGTGGATCATCAAAAGAACCGACGCGGCACAAAGATTTTGTCCCCGGGATAAATGGACACATCCTGCTTGGGATCTTCGATGGCTCGGTTGTAATCAATGATTTCGGTTTTGCCATTCGCTCGGTTGATG
Source organism: Verrucomicrobiota bacterium (assembly GCA_031423695.1). GTDB lineage: Bacteria > Verrucomicrobiota > Verrucomicrobiia > Limisphaerales > CAIQOK01 > CAIQOK01. The sequence continues at coordinate 12,263 of JANPGB010000078.1, read as the reverse complement.
CGGACCTGTGTCTTCTTGGCAAACTCCGTGAAGTCACCGGCGGAGGAGATGGCTTTCAAAATGTCCGTGTCACCCAGGTACGGTTTGGGCCCCGGGTTCTTGACTTCCCCGGACACGTAATAGTACCGGTCCTTGGAGGTCACCGTGACCGTCATATTCCGGTAAAGCACGTTGTATAATTTCTGAAGCTCGGCCTGGAGTGCACCCGGAGATTTGCCATTGGCAACGATGGAGCCCACGTAAGGCGGCGTGATTCGGCCGTCATCCTTGATGGCCTCCTGATGCGCGGGCAAAGGGGCCTGATCGCCCGAGTTGAAGTTGATCGTAACCACGTCACCAATGTTCAGCACATCGGAGGGTCCGGCAGGCGGGTTGTAGGCCGGCGGATTCCCGCCGGCTTCCGGCGAAGACGAGGCCTCGGGAAAGTTGGCGAAGACCGGGCCGGTCTGGCAGCCGGTGAGGACCAACCCCGTTCCGATGATTCCCAATACGGCTGCCAGGCAGCAGGTGATTCGCTTCAATGCTTTCATTGTCCTTGTATCCATAATAACCCGCGGCTCAGAATTTCGGTTTGATGTCGGTTTTTGCTTTGTCGCCCGCCTCGCCCTCGGCGACCGGCTCGGAGTCCTCGTTTTTCGAGTAGTACTCGTTGTAGTAACCGCTGTAGTAATAGTAATTCTCGTCCTGTGACACGTTGATGTTGTTGAGAACGATGCCGACGAGGTTGCCGCCGACTTTTTCAATCATCTGCTTGGCGCGGATGTTCATCGGCTGCGGGTAGCGGCGGTACTGGATGACCTGGAGAGTCATGTCCACTTCACTCGCGAGAATGGAGGCATCGCTCACGCCCATGATCGGCGGGGAGTCAAAGAACACGAAGTCGTAGCGGCGCTTGAGTTCGGTGATCAGATCGCGCATCTGCGTGGAGCTGAGAATGCCCAGGGAACTGCTGGGCAGCTTGCCGCTCGCCATGAAGTCGAGCGTGGGCAGATTGGTGGTCTGGATGACTTCTTCCAGAGCGTTTTGTTTCAGGAGATAGTTGGTGAGGCCGATGTTGTTGGTCACGCCCACCATTTTGTGGAGGGAGGGGCGGCGCAGATCGGAATCCACGATGATGACGCGGCTCCCATTCTGGGCAAAGACGGCGGCGAGGTTGAAGATGGTGGTGGACTTGCCTTCGCCCGCCCCGGCGCTGACGACGGCGATGGTGTTGAGCTTGTCCTCCTTGCGGGAGAACAACAGGTTGGTGCGCAGCACTCGGTAGGCTTCGGCGTGCGGGCTTTCCGCGCCTTCGTCGAGCAGGAAGCCGACGTTTTGCGGGATGACGCCCAGCACCGGGGACTGGAGGGTGCGTTCCACGTCGTCGATCGTTTTGACGCTGGTGTCGAGATATTCAATGAAGAAGGCGAGGCCGACGCCGACTACGAGGCCGATGATCACCCCGAGGATGATGTTGAGCGGCTTGTTGGGGCGAACCGGAGATGGGTTGATGGTGGCCCGGTCCAGGATTTCGACCATGGTGCTCTGCGACAGGTTCATATCCGCCTGCATGGCGGCAATCTTCATCTGGAGAATGCTGCGAAATTGCTGCAAATCGCTCAGCCGTGATTTGGCCACCCAGTAGGGCCGGGTGCGGGCAGCCTCATCAATGTCGCTCTGCCTGGCCTGGGCGAGTTTGTTAATTTGATTGGTAATATAGGCCTGTTTGGACGCCAGCCGGGTTTGCAGACCGAACACAAGATTCTCCACGCGCTCATCAATTTTGAGGTTGTAAGAGTCCACCACCTTCTTGGCGCTTTGATAATCGGGATGCTCCTCGGTCTTGGTCTTGGCGATGCTCAGCAGATTTTGTTCGGCGGTGTCGAGGTCGTTGATGAGAGTGCTCAGGACGCTGTCCGGTTCAACCACCGTCTGGATGGTGCCCCGCAGTTTGGCCTTGCTCAGGCCGCTCAGTTTTTCCAACTGGGTTTCCAGCTGCGCGGCCTGCCCTTCCAAACCTGCAACCTCGCTCATCAGTTGGGAAACCGCCGCGCTCGTGAACGTGGGGCTGGGGCCCGTGCTCGCGGGATCCGGATCGGAAACCTTCAAATCAGACCGCAGGCGATCCACTTCCAACTGGGCTTCGTGCAGTTCCTTGTCCTTTTCCTCCATCTGCTTGTTGAAAACCTTGAGACCGGACACCATTTTCTCGCTGCTGCGGCTCAGACGATATGCCTTATAGACATCGGCCATCGCATTGGCCAGGTCGGCGGCCTCGTCGGGCTTGTCGCTGTAGAAGCGGATTTCAATCAGGCTGGTGTTGCGGACGGGCCGGAGGTCAATGAAATGTTTGATCAGGTCGATGGTCTCCGGCGTGGTGAGCGGCTCGCCGCCGTGGAACTTGGTGGCCCATTTTTCCTTCAGGTTGAGCTTGGGGTCCTCGACCACTTTTCCAAGGATGACCTGGGATTGCATCACCTCGAACTCGGTCTGAATGAAGTAGGGATCCACGCCGCCAAATCCTTGGAGGCTGCTCTGGCCCACGCCCTGGATGTCCGTGCCTTCGCGCTGGACATTGATGCGGGCGCTGCCCACGAACGTTTCAGGCAAGATGAAGGTCACCACGGTGGCCGTGATGACCACCAGAAGGAAAACCGCCAGAATGATCGTCTTCCGGATGCGGATGATCCGCCAATAATCCAGAAAGTGGAGTTTCGCCTCCTGCGGCGAGGACATTTTCAGTGAATCCATAAAGTCAAAAAAAAGAGGGGCCAGTCGTGATGCCTAGCCCCTTAAATACATCGGTCTCAGTTAATAGGTGCCACTGATGCCCGCGTAAATCCGGTTGCGATCATATGAGCGGCCGGTCGCCGAACTGACGTTGTCGTAATCATAACCCAGTTCCGCACTCAGGTAGTGGGCGAATTGATAACGCAAATTACAGCCCAGCAGCAGATATTTCTCGGTCTGGTTGTTTAACTGGCCGCCGACAAACGTGGAGTACTGATATTGCGCCGTAAAGCTGCCGAACAAATTCGGCACAATGCGGTGCGTGAGAGTCCCGAACACGGTCGCCGACTGCTGGCTTTGGGTCAGCCCTTGCGTGGCGGAGATCGCGCCGGTCGTATCCGTGGCATTGCGGTCGTAAGTGAATCCAGCCTGAACAGAGCTCTCGGGCGCGTAATTGTAGTTCGCGCTCAATCTCACGTACGGACTGACATCGCTCCGATGGCTCGGGTCCCTATAATAATCCGTGAACCTGGCTCCAACCTGGGCCGAACCGATCAAGTCCGGATTGAAGACGTGCTCCGCCCCCACATACGCATAGTGCGCGCGACTATCCCGGCTCCTGCTCATATACGGCACACCCGCCGGACTGATCGCGATCAGCTCATCGCCCGTAAAGTTCACCATCGAGTAGCGGTAACCCAGTATCGCCGTCGTCTGCGGAAGCCACTGCCAGCGGCCATCCAAATGGAACGATTGCTCCATGCGGTCGGAGGTTCCCGATGCACTGGGCAGGACGCTGGTCGGACTCGTGATGATCGCCCCATGCGCGCTGTAGTCAAAAATGGTGTTCTCGTACCCCGCTTCAAGGCCAAACAGCGGCGTCAACTCCGCATTGAATACCAACCCGGCGGTGTTACGGATGTTGTCCCCGGGAATGCGCTGGGTGGTGGTCAGCGCGTCACCGGAGCGCAAGGTGTCCGGCTCCTGGCCGAGGACAAATGAATCCGTGGCTCTAAATTTGTAGCGTTCGTTGATCAGGTGGCTCAGCGCGGCGTCAAAGATATGGTTCTGGTCGATGTGACTTGTGCTGTTGCCCGGCTTGTCGCCGTAATAGAGCAGCGAGTATCGGTAACTAAAGGAAATCGTCGTGGAATCCCGCTGCCAATTGAAGCTGGCGCCGGGGTTGACGGAAAAGCCAGTGGTGCTGGTCCGGTTGGGAGCGCCGCTGGAAACATTGTTCACGTTGTCGTCATAAAACCCGCGCAGGCTGGCGGTGACCTTCCAAAGCTTCCCGGCTTCGGCGCTGGAGTACGATTCATCTGCGGCCGACACACAAGCCGTGCCCAAGGCAATCAATCCGACGGACGCTGCAATTTTTTTCATAGTCGTGTTCAGTTTTCCCACCTGCAAGCCAGTTTTTCCCAACAGTAAATCTACGAACTTTTACTGAATAATACGGATCACTGTCAAATCATTCTTCGTTTATTAAACCGTTGCGGAAAAATCCCGCCGGAATAAACACACTCCGCAAGGCGCGCCGCCGCGAATTGTCCAAGGCCGGCTCGGTCGCGGATTTTGACCGGGAGTCCAACGCCTGGTTCAAACAAAGTTTTCCCGGCCGCACAGTCCCCCACGCCATTGGGTCGGCGCCCTGGCCCTGCCCGGGGCCGCAATGTTACCGCGACGGAAGGTTGAGTGTTCTGCCCGCCCGCATCCGCTTGGGATCCAGCCCCGGATTCGCCCGCAACAAGTCATCCAGCTTCACCCCATATTTTCGCGCGATCGCGGTCAGCGTCTCTCCGCCTTGTACCGTGTGCATGCGCGCGGTCGCGGTCGGCGCGCGACCGCCGTCGGCTGTCAGCGGCCGGGCAGAATTACCCGCCGGGGGATTCGGCGCGGCGCGCGGCGCGGCTGGCGCGGGCGGATTGGTCGGAAACAACACCAGCCCGCGCCCCGCCAGTTGTGCCCGCAAACTTTCGTTGTCCTCGCGCAGCCGCTTGTTGTCCTCGGCGAGCTTCTCGAACTCCCGCTGCATCCCGGCCGAAATTGGCAGCGGCATCACCACCTTCGCCAGATCCTGCCTGCAGTTGTTGACCCGCTGTTTGACAAACTCCGCCTTGTCCGAGCCTGGCCGCCATTTCAAGAATTGTTCGTAGTGATAAATCGCCGCTGCCGGTTCCGGCGCCTTTTCCTCGTACAGGCAACCGAGTTGGAAATGCGCCGAAGCCGAACGCGGGTTCACTTCCACCGCCTTCTCGAACGCCTCGATCGCGCCGCGAAAATCCATGCTGTTCAGACAGTTTTTGCCGGCCAGATAATGCGCCTCCTTCTCCTCCTCGAAATCGCCCTGGCTCGACGGCAGGCAGCCGCTCACGCCCGCGCAGAGCATAGCCGCCGCCAGACCGCGAAACCACCAGACCAAAAAATTCATGGCGCGAAACTAAACGAATTTCAACGCCCACGCAACGACGTTGAAACCTGCGCCCGCCCGCGGACACCCCGATGGATAAGGCTTTTAATTCAAGTAACCTTCGGGTTACATTCCGGGTCTGAGCAGTTGCAAAACAAGCTGAAGCTTCTATGGCAAATGAAAAATCTAACGGGATGAAATGGGCCGTCGCCGTCGTCCTCCTCGCCTCTTTGGGAGGTGCCGCCTGGTGGCATTTCACGCGCGAAAACGAGACCGCGCCCGAGTATCAAAGCGCGGAAGTCGCCCGCGGCGACCTGACGCAGGCCGTCACGGCCACCGGCACGCTCAACCCCGTCGTGAACATCCAGGTCGGCAGCCAGGTTTCCGGCATCATCAAAAACCTGTACGCCGACTTCAATTCGCCCGTGAAGGCCGGCCAGATCGTCGCCGAACTGGACCCCGCCACCTTCAAGGCCACCGTCGCGCAAGCCGAGGGCGACCTGGCCAATTCCAAGGCCAACCTCGAACTCACCGAGATTCAGGCGAAGCGGGCCACCGAACTGTTCAAGAACAAACTCATCTCCGAATCGGAATTCGACACCGCCAACGCCAGCCTCCATCAGGCGCAGGCCATGGTGCAGATCAAGCAGGCCTCGCTGGAAAACGCCAAAGTCACCCTTTCCCGCGCCACGATTTATTCCCCCGTGGACGGTGTGGTGATTTCCCGCAACGTGGATGTGGGCCAGACCGTGGCGGCCAGCCTCAGCGCGCCCGTGCTGTTCCAGATCGCCAACGACCTCGCCAAAATGCAGATTGACGCCAATGTCTCCGAGGCCGACGTCGGGAGCATCCTCGAAGGCCAGAGCGTGAACTTTACCGTGGATGCTTTTCCATACCGGACCTTTCACGGCAGAATCGTGCAGGTGCGCAACGCGCCCACCACCGTGCAAAACGTCGTGACGTACGACGCCGTCATCGGCGTCAACAACGCCGACCTGAAACTCAAGCCCGGCATGACGGCGAATGTCTCCGTCATCATCGCCGACCGCACGAACACCCTGACCATTCCCAACGCCGCCCTGCGCTTCCGCCTGCCCGAAGCCAAAGCCGGCAACGGTGGCACCAACGCCGCCGCCCGCGCCGCCCGAAACAACGGTGGCGGCCCGCCCGGCGGCCCCCGCCCCCGCGGTGAAAAAAACCAGCGCACCGTTTATGTCCTGCCCGCCGAGACCGGCAACAAAAGCGACGACCACGCCGCCAAACCAAAACCTGTCCAGGTAAAAATTGGCATCACCGATGGCATCCTCACCGAGGTCGTCGAAGGTTTGAACGAAGGCGACCGCGTCGTCACCGGCACAGCGCAACCCACCACCGGAGGCGCCCAGCCGTCGAACCCCTTCGGCGGCGGCTTCCAGCGCCGCTGACCTCGCACCATGGAAAACCACGCGGTCATCCAGCTTCAGGAGATTCAGAAAGTTTACCGCACGGGCGAAGTGGACGTTCATGCCGTGCGCGGCATCTCCCTGGAAATTCGGCCCGGGGAATTCGTCGCCGTCATGGGCGCGAGCGGCTCCGGCAAATCCACCTTGATGAACACGCTCGGCTGCCTGGATCGTCCCACCGGCGGCAAATATCTGCTCGACGGCATCGATGTCTCGCAACTGGACCGCGACGCCCTGGCCGACATCCGGAATAAGAAAATCGGCTTCATCTTCCAAGGGTTCAACCTCCTCTCGCGCACCTCCGCGGTGGACAACGTCATCCTGCCGATGCTCTATGCGCACCGGGGCATCTCCGGCCGCGAACAGCACGAGCGCGCCCTGAAATCACTGGAACTCGTCGGCCTGGCCCAGCGCGCCGACCATCATCCCAACCAGCTCTCCGGCGGACAACAGCAGCGCGTCGCCATCGCCCGCGCGCTGGTCAATCAACCCGCCCTGCTGCTGGCCGACGAACCAACCGGCAACCTCGACAGCCAGACCAGCATCGAGATCATGGGGGTTTTCCAGAAGCTCAACGACCAGGGCATCACGATCATCATGGTCACGCACGAACTCGACATCGCGCACTACACCAAGCGCAACGTGATCCTGCGCGATGGAAAAATCTTGACCGACGAACCGGTTCAGAAACGCCTGAATGCGGAACAGGAACTGGCGAAACTCAAACTGGCGCAGGCGGCCGTGAAACTCGCATGAGAATCTTCGCCACCATCCGCCTCGCCCTCCGCGCCCTGCGCCGGAACAAAATGCGTTCCGTGCTCACCATGCTCGGCATCATCATCGGCGTCGGCTCCGTCATCGCCGCCGTCAGCATCACCACCGGCGCGACCAAGCAGGTGGAGGACAAGGTCGCCAGCCTCGGGCGCAATGTGGTGACGGTTTTTTCGGGCAACTTCACCGGCGGCGGGGCGCGCGGCGGCTGGGGCAGCGCGCCCACCTTGACGGTTGAAGATGCCCAGGCCATCCGTCATGAGGTGGCCAACGTGGCGGGCTTGAGTCCGGAAGTGCGCGATCAATACCAGGTGCTGGGCAACGGACAAAACTGCAACACCCAGGTGCTGGGCGAGGGGCCGGACTACCTGCAAATCCGCAGTTGGGGACTCGAAGAAGGCGCGATGTTCAACGACACGGATGTCCGCAGCATTGCCAAGGTGGCCGTGATTGGAAAGACCGTCGCCGACCAGTTGTTTCCCAACCAGAATCCGGTCGGGGAAACCATCCGGGTGCGGGACATCCCGTTCAAAGTCGTCGGCCTGCTGGATGAAAAAGGCTTCAACTTATTCGGTCGCGACCAGGACGATGTCGTGTTGATTCCCTACACCAGCCACATGCGCCGGGTGTCCCGCCGCAACTTCATCAACAACATGCAGGTGGAAGCCGCCAGCACGGAAGCCATCAACCAGGTGCAGGCGGACATCACGGAACTCCTGCGGGCGCGGCACCGCAGTATGGAGCAGGATTTCACCGTCCGCACCCAGTTGGAAGTCGCGCAGATGGCCACCGCCACTTCCAAGATCATGTCCGTGCTGCTGGCCGCCATCGCCAGCGTCTCGCTCATCGTCGGCGGCATTGGCATTATGAACATCATGCTCGTCAGCGTCACCGAACGCACGCGCGAGATCGGCATCCGCATGGCCGTCGGCGCGCGCGGGCGCGACATCCTCGTGCAGTTTTTGATCGAAGCCGTCACCCTTAGCGCCATCGGCGGCCTCATCGGCATCGGACTGGGTTTTCTCGCCTCGCAGATCGTGGCGCAATCCACCGGCTGGCCCGTGCTCACGCCGATTTCGTGGGTGGGCATCGCGTCGCTTTCCAGCGCCATCGTCGGCGTTATCTCGGGGTTTTATCCCGCATGGAAAGCCTCCAAGCTCGATCCCATTGAAGCGCTGAGATACGAATGACCGGGAATTGCGGATGAGGAAACTCTCAACATTCAACATTCAACATCGAACACCCAATGAAAGACGGGCGGACGATCCCCACTTCGAGTTTGGGCGTTGAAGGTTCAAAGTTGAATGTTTCCCCGCCCACCTTGCGCCATGAAAACCGACCTGCTCTCCACCCATACGAAAGCGTTGTTCGACGCGGCGGTGCTGCGCGCGGCGGAATTGCTTCGCGCCGGCGAAGTGGTCGCCCTGCCCACCGAAACGGTTTACGGTCTCGCCGCCAATGCGCTGGATGAAAAGGCTGTCGCCAGGATTTACGAAATCAAAGGCCGCCCCGCGCACAACCCCATCATCGTCCACGTCGCCAGCATCGAACTGGTGAAGCGCTGCGTGGCCGACTGGCCGCCGCTGGCGGACAAACTGGCCGCCGCCTACTGGCCCGGCCCACTCACGCTCGTACTGCCACGCTCGCCGGAAATTCCCGACATCGTCACGTCCGGCGGAGCCACCGTGGGGGTGCGCTGGCCGAGCCATCCGTTCATGCAGGCCGTGATTTGCGAATGCGGGTTTCCCCTGGCCGCACCGAGCGCGAATTTGTCCAATCACCTTTCACCCACCAACGCCGAGCACGTCCGCCAGCACCTCGGCGGCCGGCTGCGGCTGATCGTGGACGGCGGCCAGTCGCAGGTCGGCATCGAGTCCACCGTCCTGGACCTGACCGTTGCACCGCCGCGCGTGCTGCGGCCGGGGATGATTCACCAGGAATCGCTGGCAGCGGTTTGCGGCGCAATCCAGAATTCAAAATTCAAGATTCAAAATTCGGCGCTGCGCAGCCCCGGCTTGCTGGCGAAGCATTACTCGCCCAAGGCCAGGCTGGTAATGCTGGCCTGGCAGGATGACGCTGACTTACGTGCTCACGTTTCCCGTTTCACAAGGCACACATCACACACCCACATCATCGCCCACACCCACATCCCCTCGGCCGCCGGCTTCGCCAGCGTGAGCGTGATCCCGCACGACGCCGAGGCGTTCGCGCGCGCGCTCTATGCCGAGCTGCATCGCTGCGACGCGGCGGGGGCGGAGCTGATCGTCGTGGAGGAACTGCCGGAAAATCACGAATGGCGGGCGATCGCGGACCGGCTGCGGCGGGCCTCCGCCGGCTGATCCACCGGCGCACCTTGGAGAAAATATTATGATGAATTCCAAATTGAACGGTCTATTTGACCAAGTGAAGCAAATGCGACAATCTTGCGCCGCCATGAAAATCTCAGTTCTCCTCGCCCTTATGATCGGCGCGGGTCTCGGCGCGTCGGCGCAGACCAACGCCCCGGCAACCCGCGCCATTTCCTTGCAGGATTGCATTCAGGATGCGCTGGCCAAGAATCTGGACCTGCGCATCGCCCGCTACTCGCCCCGGCAGGCGCAGCTCGACCTCGCGGCGGCCTACGCCGGTTACGATCCGATTTTTTCCGTCGGCGGCCGGCACACCTACAGCCAGTCGGGCAGCGCCCTTGATCCCATCACCCATCTGCCCACGCCCACCAGCCAGACCGATTCGGACAGCTTCAGCAGCTCCATGCTGAACGGCCTTCTGCCCTGGGGGACGACGTATGATTTGCAGGGCAGCCTCTCGGAAACCTACGGCCAGATCGGCGGCGCGCCCACCGACCAATCGCGCGGCTCGGCCTCCATCACCCTGGCCCAGCCGCTGCTGAAGAACTTCTGGATCAACGGCACGCGACTCAACATTCGCGTCGGCAAAAATCGCGTCAAATATTCCGAGCTCGCGCTCCGGCAGACCCTCATGAGCACCGCCACCACCGTGGAAAAGGCCTACTACGATTTGATCGCCGCCCGCGAAAGCGTCAAGGTGCAGGAGAAGGCCGTGGAAATCGCGGGCGCCCTCCTGAACGAAAATAAAAAGCGCGTCGAGTTCGGCGCCATGACGCCCCTGGACGCCCAGGACGCCGAGGCGCAGGTCGCCTCCAGCCAGGCCGCGCTGATCCGCGCCCAGCAGGCATTGGCCACGCAGTTGGAAGTTCTCAAAGGCCTGATCAGCGATAATTTCGCGGCCTGGTCGGAGCTGGATCTGTTGCCCGTGGATACCCTGACCACCAACCGGCAGTCCTTCGATCTCCAACAAAGCTGGAACACGGCCCTGACCCGGCGGCCCGACCTGCTGCAATCGAAACTCGACGTGGAAAAGCAAGGGGTCACCCTCAAATACAACCGCAACCAATTGTTTCCGGAGCTCGACCTGGTCGGCAGCTACGGCCACAACGCCAGCGGCGCCCGCGAGTTCAGCGGCGCGTTCAACCAGCTTGGAAACGGCAGCCAGCCCACTTATTATTACGGCGCGCAAATTTCATTTCCCCTCACCAGCACCGGCTCGCGGGCGGCCTACCGGAAAAGCAAGCTCACCCTCGAAACCCTTCTGCTCAGCCTCAAGAAGCTCGAGCAAAGCGTCCTGATCACGGTGCATAACGACATCGGCACCCTCAATGCGGACTACGACGGCCTGATGGCCTCCCGCAAGGCGCGCGAGTTTGCGGAGGCGGCGATGGATGCCGAGCAGATCAAACTCCAGAACGGCAAGAGCACCACCTACACGGTTCTCCAGAAACAGCGCGACGTCACCGCCGCGCGCGCCAGCGAGATCTCCGCGCTCACCGCCTACAACAAGGATCTTTCCCAGCTCAGCCTCGACAAGGCCGAGACACTGGAACGTCTCGGAATCAATCTGGAAGTGAAATGATTTCGCCGGCCCAGGACGACTCGCCCGATTTTCGCTTGCAACCCACCGCCCAGTCCGAAGCGCGCTTCAACGGCATCGTTCGTCTTTACGGCGCGGTGGGTGCGGAACGCTTGCGCCACGCGCACGTCTGCGTCGTGGGCTTGGGTGGCGTGGGCTCGTGGGGTGCCGAAGCGCTGGCGCGTTCGGGGGTGGGCCAGATCACGCTCGTCGATCTGGACGATGTCTGCATCAGCAACACCAACCGCCAGCTCCACGCGCTCACCGGCACCTTCGGCCAACCCAAGGTGGACGTCATGGCCGAGCGCGTGCGCGCCATCCATCCCGACTGCCGGATTCACGCCCGCCAGGAATTCTTTCTCAAGTCCAACGCCGAGACCATTCTCGCGACCAAGTTCGATTGCGTCTTCGATGCGATTGACCAGCTCGCGATGAAATGCCTGCTCATTGCGCTGTGCCGTGAAAAAAATATTCCCCTCGTCACCACCGGCGGCGCGGGCGGACGACGCGACCCGGCGGCCGTTGAAGTCGCCGATCTCGCGCTCACCGGCGGAGATCCACTGCTCGCGCAAGTTCGGAAAAAATTGCGGGACGAGTTTGATTTTCCCCGGGATAAAAAACCTTTTGGCGTCGAGTGCGTCTTCTCGCGGGAGCCGATGACTTACGCGCAGCCGGATGGTTCGGTGAGTTGCGAACGCACGACGACGGATTTGCGGATTGATTGCAACACCGGCCTGGGCACGGCGAGTTTCGTGACCGGCACCTTCGGCTTCACCGCCGCGTCCCGGATTGTGCAAAAGATTGCAGGAGCCGACGTAAGGAGGCTCTAATTTTTCCGCGTAGCAGCCTCTCCTCGGAGCGCGGACAGCCTTGTCCGCGATTTCCCAAGTTGGGGTTCGCGCGGACAAGGCTGTCCGCGCTCCGAGGAGAGGCTGCTACGCGGAAAAATTAGAGCCTCCTTACGTCGGCTCCTGCAATCTTTTGCACAATCCGGGACGCGGCGG
>JANPGB010000077.1:0-6062 GCA_031423695.1 Verrucomicrobiota bacterium | reverse complement strand
GAATTCCCTGGTGAATTCGAACCATCCGTTCAGCACTTTGAATGTCCCTGTATGCTTTGATAAGCCCTTGGATGATTTTGACGACTATGCCGCCGTATATTTCACTGGGCTCAGTCATGTGCTGAAAATCATTCAGCTTTATCGAAACTGGAATAATGGGAGGCATTTCTTCCATCAACGAAGGGACAATGCCAAACAGGTGGTATGCGTGGTTAGCTCTGAGAAACATTGTTTTTCCCGAACCCATTCGGCCCTTGATGATCGAATTTTCATAGCCAAAAGGATCTTCCAATTCAGGGACCGGATCGACAAAGAGATCAAGCACCTCTGCCAAATCATAGTCATCAGCGTTGCGGCTTTGAAATGGCCTAGATTCATAAACGTTCGTATTCATTTCTTCACGTTGTGGGTGTTCCCAATTGTCAATTGATCACTGTTTATTCAAAAACCCGCCATCCGCCAGCCATTCCTCGAAGCGTTCGATCCATTTGCCGGCGGGTTTTTGAGCAGTTGAGGGTTGAGGGTTGAGGGAGGGCGGAAGCCGAAGCCGTGGCCCGACCCGGCGTAGATGTGCAGTTCGGCGGGCACTTTGAGTTGCTTGAATTTCAGATACACGCTGGCCAGGCCTTCCGAGATGTCGGGCCGGTCGTTGTAGCCGCAGACGAGGAAGACAAGCGGTGAATTCGTGGTGGGCTCAATCCGATGCGCGCGGCCCGGGTAAATGAGCGCTTGAAAAGCAGGCCGCGCCGGCAGGCGATCCACAGAATCAACCGCATTGGTGACGGTTTGAACAAAGGGTTGCGCAGAGAGGAAGGCCACTTCGCCGCCGGCGGAAAATCCCATCACACCGATGCGGTTGGTGGCGATGCCCCATTCGGCGGCGCGAGCGCGCACGAGGCGGAGGGCCCGTTGCATGTCGGCGAGGGCGTGGTCGTCCACGGTGTAGGTGGAGTTGGTCTCCTTCGCGAGGCGATATTTGATCACAAATGCCGCAATGCCGTGCTCGCTCAACCAGCGTGCGACGTTGTAGCCCTCGTGGTCCATGCAAAGCTTTATGTGCCCGCCGCCCGGTGCAACGATCACCGCGCAACCCGTCGCTTTGCCCTTCACCGGCAGAAAAGGCGTGATGGACGGTTTGTGGATGTTCGACAACTCATGGCTGCCGCCGCTGGTGATGGTCAGAATTTCATCGCCGGTCTTGCCTTCCGAACCCGGCGCACCATTCGGCCAGAGGAGAATTTCCTGGGGCAGTTCAGCGGCAGAAATGGCCAATGGCAGCAGAAAAGCGGAGCAGGTCTTCTGTAAAATGGATGCGGTGCTCATTGATTTATCTGCGCCGTTGATAACCGAAGCCGTCCCGCTTGGCAACTGCGGAAGAAAAATAGACACGAATTTCACTAATTGTCACGAATGGCTCGACCTGCTTTCATTTCGTGACAATTAGTGAAATTCGTGTCACCCCTGCTTAACCAAAACGCAACGCCGCCAAATGCATCGTTCCTGAAACCACGCGGTAAATAATGATGGAGTTTCCACGCACTCCGTAAAAAATAATCCACCGGTTGAATTCTTTCATTCGCCAGGAGCGGATGCCTTTGTGTTTCAAATCCATTCGCGCCCGTCCGATCAGCGGACTGGTCTTGAGGAACTCCAAGGTTTTCCAAAGCGACTCGTGCCAGCGATCAGCAATCTGCGCTCCGGCATGTTCCAGCAGCCAAAGCTCCTCGCGGGCCAGATCGTGGTAAAAGGCCGGGCGGACGACCAGCTTCACGCGGCCTTGTGTTTGGAAGCGAAAGTTTCCCGGGCCTTGCGCCGCGCGGCGTCGAAGGATTTCCGGGTCAACGCTGCTTCCGGCCCGCTTTCCACCGCCTCCTGGATCAGCCGGTTCACCGTGGCCGCGCTGAACCGCTCGTCGAGATCAAAGCTTCGTTGGATGCGGGCCATCGCCTCCTGGGTGAGGGAACGAAAATTGGCCCCCGCCTCGCGCTTGAGCTGTGCGTGCAGGTCCTCCGGAATGTCTTTCAACGTGATGCTTGGCATACGCCGACACCATAACGCAACCAGACTGGTGTTCAAGTTCGAACAACTGGACGATCACGTTTCACGTTTTACGCTTCACCTTCTCTCCTCCAAACAACAGCCGCAGACTGTTCATCACCACCACCACCGTGCTGCCCTCATGACCAACCACGCCGAGCGTCAGCGGGATTTTCCCCAGCATCGCAAACGTCACCAGCACGACCACGGTGCCGAGCGAGATGAAAAGATTTTGCCGGATGACCCGCCGCGCCCGCTGGCTCAGACGAAAGGCGGCGAGAAAATTTTCCAGCCGGTCATTCATCAACACCACGTCCGCCTGTTCCAGCGCCGCATCCGAACCGCGCGCGCCCATCGCCACGCCGATGTGCGCCACGGCCAGGCTGGGCGCGTCGTTCACGCCGTCGCCGATCATCGCGACTTTCCGTCCCTGCTCGTTCAACTCGCGGATCGCGGCCACCTTGTCCTCCGGTTTCAATTCCGCGCGCACGTCGTCGAGATGCAACTCGGTGCGCAAATGTTCCGCCGTGGACTTGCGGTCGCCGGTCAGCACGATGCTGCGCAGTCCCGCCTCGCGCAATTCATCCACCACCTCGCGTGCCTGCGGCCGGATGTCGTCACGCAAAACAAGCCGTCCGAGCAACGCACCTTCCGCCAGCCAGACCTCGGAAAAGCCCGCCTCGGTAGCTGGAACTTCTGAAATGATCTGAGTGCTTTGCTGCTGCGCAATCCATTCGCGGCGGCCCAGCAGACAGGCGGCACCGTTGCGCTTCGCCTTCAAACCCTGGCCCGTGACGGACTCGAAATTCTGAAGCTCAATTGGCTCCATCTTCTGCTGCTTGCCATGCCGCGTGATGGCGCGGGCCAGCGGATGCGTGGAAAGTTTTTCCATCGAGTACGCCAGTCGCGCGATTTCGTTTTCCTGCCCGACCGGAAAGCTTTCCACCTTTTCCACGCGCAATTCGCCGATGGTCAGTGTGCCAGTCTTGTCGAGCGCCACGACGTCCACGTCCGCCAGCTTTTCCACCGCCGCGCCGCCGCGAAATAAAATCCCGTGCCGGGCGCTCCAGGCAATCGCCGCCAGCACTGCGGACGGAATGGAAAGCACCAAGGCGCACGGCGAGGCGACGACGAGCAGCGTCATCGTGTGATAAAACGCGCTGTGTTCGGCGGGTGTGGTTTTGAAAGGTGATTGTTTGAAGCCCAGCCACCAGATGAAAAACATCAAGAACGACAAACCCAACGCGCCATAAGTGTAGTAGGTGCTGAACTTGTCGGTGAACTGCTGCGCCGGGGCTTTCTGATGCTGCGCCTCCTTGATGAGCGTAATGATTTTTTGCAGCGAACTTTCGGCGGCGGGTTTCGTGACGATGACTTCCACCGCGCCCCAAAGATTGATCGTGCCGGCCAGCGTCGTGTCGCCGATTTTCTTTTCCACCGGCGTGGCTTCGCCGGTCAGGTTCGATTCATCCGCCGCCGTGGTGCCCGAGGTGATGTCCGCGTCCACGGGAAACTGCGCTCCGGGCTTGATGAGCAGCTTCATGCCGACGCGCAACTGCTCGACCGGAAGTTCACTTTCGCCGCCCTGCCCGTCCAGCACGGTCGCCACCTTCGGCGCGGCGTGGAACAGCGAGCGGATTTCTTTTTGGGTGCGGCCCAGGGCGTAATGTTCCAGCGCGCCCGAGAATGAAAAGAGAAACAACAACGTCGCGCCTTCCCCCCACGCGCCGATGCTCGCGCTGCCGGCGGCGACGGCGAGCATCAGAAAATGCACGTCAATGGCCCGCTGCTGAAGCCGTTCCCAGACTTCCTCCGCCGGAAACCACGCGCCCGCCAGAAAGCTCAGAACAAACACCGGAATCCGCCACCCCGCCGGCACGACGAAGGCCGCGAGTAAGCCCAGCACGCCACAGGCAATCGCCAGCGCCAGTTGCGCCTTCCATTCATCCACATGATCATCGTCGTCGTGGATTTCCATTTCGCGCGGCACGACTTTCGGCCACGGGATGTTGCGCCAACGCCAGAACTTCGGCGCGGTCAGACAGGTGACGCGCGCGATGGTGGTCTTGTCCCCAGTGTGTTGAATCGTGATCTGCCGGCGCTCGGCTGGCGAGAGCGGCACGCCACAGGACATGCAGTCGCCCTGGCCTTGCAGCAGTTGACATTTTTCGGTCGGCCCGGCGGCATAGACCCTTTGAATGCGGCCGGTGACCGTTTGAACCAGCCGCGGTTCGTCGGTCTTGCCAAGCGTCGCCACGGCAATGGTCTGGAGCGCGCGGTCAATCGTGACAGCCTCCAACGTTGGCTCCGCGCCCAGCGCCTCTACGACGGAGCGCGCGAGGCATGGTTGGGAATCGTCCGCGCGGGCTGGTTTGGTTGCCCCTGATGAACTCATAGCAATCCACTCCTAACACAGCGCTCCGGGTGGGGCCACGGAAAAATTTGAGGCCGCCTGGACCGCGGCGGCTTGCGGCTGTGCCCCAGCCCTGCAAGCCGGTACAGTTGCAGGCCGCGCAAGGCGAGCCGCACGGGAACCCTTCAACACCGCCAGCGGTTTGGGTCTCCGGCCGCAGGCCGCGGAACCACGGCCATATTCCGACACTGATACAATACTCAATGCCGCCGTTGCATCCAGCAGCGGCCGGCGAATCGGTGGCGAATCGGCGGCTTGCGCCCGGGGAAAACCTTTGCGAAACTGACGCCACGACGCGGTTGACGCTTCACCCCACCTGACGGCTTGGGTTGTCCTGGTCTGCCACCCGCACTAATGGCGTCGCAGTCGAGTCGCTCGCAAATAAAACGGAGGATAGCATTGGAAGATCAGGTTGCCGGTGTGGCGAAATGGCAGACGCACAGGACTTAAAATCCTGGGACCATAAAAAGTCGTGCGGGTTCAAGTCCCGCCACCGGCACCAATTTGATAAAAGTCAATAAATACGGCACCATAAGCAGCTTTAAGCCAGAGATTCACAATTCGGGGTAACGTCACAGGGTAACGTGTCTGCCGGTGTTAATCGTGTCTGACAAACCCGGTGAATGAATACAAATTGTCTCCGCTCGCACCACTAAAGAGGCGGTTCTCGTGGCGGCGGGACGGTAGCCTCCCCTCCCCTCCCTGGCGGCTCGTCACTTGGTCGTTTGGTGCAACTTGTTGAGTGCAAAGCAAAGCCACCTCAACACGGACGCCGGTAATATCCCCAGAGGGGGGACGATGCTGGTCTTCAACATCCGCTTTTTCCCGCACCACCAACCCGGCGAGCAGGGCGATGAGCTCCTCCCCGCGCAACGTGGCGCTGACGTTGTCCGAAGCGGGCCAGGTGAAACGACCCTGCTCCAGCCGCTTGGCCAACACGATCACGCCCGTGCCATCGAAGTAAATAATCTTGATCCGGTTGCGCCGACGGTTGGTGAAGGCAAAGAGCGCGCCGGATTTTGGATCTTCGCCCAATTGCTGCTGGGCGGCATTCCACAGGCCATTGAAACTCATTCGCAGATCGCAAGGGGCCGTGGCAACAAACACCTTGAGCTGCGCGTGAAAACTCAAGATGAGGTTTTGGCGTTGAGGGATTCGATCAGGCTCGCCGCCAATTCGACCTGGCTGGCGCACTGAATCCGCAGCCGGGATGAGGCGCCCAGTTCTATCAGCAGTTCCAGTGGCGCGGTTGGAGGGGGCAGATCCACCTGCACGAAGCCGGGCGAAGAAGTTGAATGGCTGCGTCGCTGACGCCAGCCGCAGAAGGTGGTGTAGTTGAGTTGATGTTTGCGGGCGAAGGCGGCGCACGAAAGACCGCTGCGATCGAACGCAACCAGAAGCCGGGCTCGTTCGGCCGCGGTGCTTCGCGCGGCGCGCGAGGCAGGATTGGAGTGTTTCATTGTCACCCCACTTACCACATTCCATCCCGGCTCAATAGAAGGCCGCTCCTTTACCGTTTACCGCATTTTATCTGGCAGGCGGGGTGTTGCGGGTGCTGGAAACCTCGGCCAGCGGCCGCGCTTTTTTGCAGGAACACGGCCCGCGCCTGGGC